>DATHWB010000182.1:0-1620 GCA_035460965.1 Acidimicrobiia bacterium | reverse complement strand
GTCGCCCACCCGTGCCGTTCGGCCCCGCGTTGGTGGCCGGATGGCTAGTTGCGCTTTCGGGTCTGAGTTCATGAACGGAGTAGACGCAATGACGAAGCCTGAGCGGAAGACGCGGCGCGGATCGGTCTGGATGGGAGCCCTCGGAGTGACGCTCGCCGCCGCGTTGATGATCGGTGCATGCGGTGGCGATGACGAGCAAGCAGTTGACGATGAGCTGCCTTCGACGACCGCTGAGGATCAGGCGACAACGACTACGGAACCTCCGGGTACCGAGCCCGCCGCTGTCGAACCGATCGTGGTCGACCTCCTCGCTCGTCTCGACGCGGTCACAACTGAGATCGTCGGCGATCCCGGTGCTGTCGTGAACAACCCCGACTCGCCGACTCTGGCTGAACTCGAGGAGATCTTCGCTCCTGGCGAGGCCTATGACGCGATGCTCTCCACCTTCCGGCGGAACGCCGACGCGGGCCTCACGCTTGAACCGCTGAATTCGGATGACGTAGCGACAACAACGCTGACCGGCCGCCTGGTGACCATCGATGAGGAGACTGTCGAAGGACTGTTGTGCGTGAAGAACACCTATCGAGCGCGTGAGCCGGGCGGCTATGGCGAGGTGAAGGATGGCGTGGCCCACCCCGGCCGGGTTACCGCCGTTCGCATCGACGGTGTCTGGCTGATCGAACAGGTCGATGAGGACGACTCGCAGGTCTGTGATCCGGAGGCTTCAGCATGACTACTCGTCGGTTGATCACTGCCGTCGTCGTGGTGCTGGGCAGCATCGCTGTATCTGTGGCGAGCACGAACACTGGGGCTGTGGCTGCTCCGGCGGACTGTTCCAAGACCAATGCGAAGGGTCGCTGCGACACGGAAGTACCAATCGTGATCCCGGGCAGGCCGAGTGAATCGACGGCAACGCCGGGCCAACCGGTCCGCGGCGGCGGGCCGCCTGGTCCCGCGGGTCATCGACTGTGCTCCTGGGTCACCATCCCTGCGACATCGACGCTCCGCCAGATGTTCCCAGAGGCATCGCAGGATGCGGTCTTCCAGGTGATGGACTGCGGTGCAGGTTCGCTCGACATCCGGGCGGGCATCAACGTGCGGGCGGTCCCGCCGGGAACCCCAGCGGAGCCAGCCCCACCGTCGCCGGGGGCGGTGGCCCAATTGGTACTGGCTCGCGTGGAGGTGCAGATGGTGGCCCCGGAACTCGCGTCGGACCCGCCGGTGGGCGTGTCGGCTGTGGTGAACACGCCGGTGTTCGTCGAGGTCACGAACTGGCAGCCTCAGGTCGAGGACAGCGAGTGCGTGCTGGGTGTGTGCGTGGCGATGACGGCGACGCCCACGTTGAGCTTCGATCCGGGTGACGGGTCGGGGTCGATGGTCTGTGATCCGCCGGGGAGCCGGTATGTGCCGGGTGGCGCGCCGTTGGCGGATCAGGCGGTGGGCGCGTGCGCTCACACCTACCTGCAGCGCACCGGTGTGGAGGGCCGTCCCGGCGAGTGGCCGGGGTCGGTGTCGGTGACCTGGGACGTGTCCGGGACCCTCGTGGGGGGTGGGGCCTCGGGTTCGAATGACCCGCTGGTGTTCACGACTCCGTTCGCCCGGGCGGTCGAAGAGGTGAGT
>DATHWB010000181.1:0-2639 GCA_035460965.1 Acidimicrobiia bacterium | reverse complement strand
GTCGTAGGCATGTCGGGTGGTCAGGATCCGCTTCCCGTCCACCTCCGCCCAAGAGGGGATTCGGGGAGCGGACCCCGTCGAGATCAGGGCGTGATCGAACTCGACTTCCTGCTCGGTCCCGTCCTCTGCCGTCACCACTGCGGAGTGCGGACCGGTGAAGCGGCCCAGTCCCCCGTGCAACTGCACTCGCTGGGAGGACAGGAGACCGCGCCACGATGTCGTGATGTCGTGGCTGATCCCCTGGATCCGGGTGGCCAGCTCGCGGACGTCCACCTTGCCGGGATCGGCGACCAGCCCCAGCCGCGAGGCGTTGCGGATCGACCCGATCCGGATCGCCGTGGCCGTCATCGTCTTGGAAGGGATGCAGTCCCACAGGTGCGCGGCACCGCCGACGATGTCCTTCTCGACGAGGGTGACGGAGGCTCCCAACGAAGCGGCAGTGGAAGCCGCCTGGGTCCCGCCGGGACCGCCGCCGATGATGAGGAAGCGTGTGCTCACCGGCAGACCTTATCTCCTCGAGCCACACCCGACTCCTGGCCGTCTAGCGGTGCGTGCCGAACACTCCGCGCAGCACATCCGAGATCTCGCCCACCGTCGCCCCGCCGCCCAGCGCCTCTCGCAATGCGGGAAGCAGGTTCTCCGAGGACCGAGCCGTCTCCTCCACCACCGAGAGCAGTGGTGCCACCGAACCGCGCCCTGCGCGCCACCGCTCGAGTCGCTCCACCTGACCCCGTTCGAGTTCGGGGTCGACCCGCAGCACCGGCACGGTTGCTCCGCCGTCGACGGCGAACCGGTTGACGCCGACAACCACGGACTCCCCGGTCTGCTGGGCTCGGGCCTCCCGATAGGCGGCATCCTCGATCTGGCCCTGCATCCAGCCGGCCTCGATCGCAGCCACCGCCCCGCCCATCTCCTCGACCCTGTCGAAGAGTTCGGTGGCGGCCTCCTCGAGATCGTCGGTCAGACCCTCCATGAACCAAGACCCGGCCCACGGATCGACGGTGGAGGTCATCCCGGACTCGTGAGCGAGGATCTGCTGGGTGCGCAGCGCCAGCGTCGCCGATTCCTCCGTAGGGAGGCCGAGCGCCTCGTCGTAGGAGTTCGTGTGTAGGGACTGGGTTCCGCCCATGACCGCCGCCATCGCCTGCACGGTCGTGCGCACGACGTTGGTGAGCGGCTGCTGGGCAGTCAGCGTCGAGCCGGCGGTCTGGGTGTGGAACCGCATCGCCCACGACTTCTCGTCCCTGGCTCCGATCACCTCCCTCATCAGCCGCGCCCACATCCGACGGGCGGCCCGGAACTTCGCCACCTCCTCGAACAGGTGGTTGTGGCCGTTCCAGAAGAACGACAGCCGCGGCGCGAAGTCGTCGACGTCCAGTCCCGCCTTCATCGCCGCTCGCACGTAGGCGATGCCGTTGGCCAGTGTGAACGCCAGCTCCTGGGCAGCGGTGGAGCCTGCCTCCCGGATGTGATAGCCGGAGATCGAGATGGTGTTCCAACCCGGGATCTCGGTGGCGGCATAGGCGAACACGTCGGTGACGAGCCGCATAGACGGACCGGGGGGATAGATGTAGGTACCCCGGGCGACGTACTCCTTGAGGATGTCGTTCTGGATCGTGCCGCGCAGGTCGTCGCTCCCGACCCCCCGCTCCTCGGCGACCAACTGATAGAGGAGGAGGAGGAGCGGAGCAGTGGCGTTGATCGTCATCGACGTCGACACCTCGCCCAGTGGCAGCCCGTCGAAGAGGGTGCGCATGTCCTCGATCGAGTCGATCGCCACGCCCACCTTGCCCACCTCCCCGGCCGAGAGCGGGTGGTCGGAGTCGAGGCCCATCTGCGTCGGGAGATCGAAGGCGACGCTGAGCCCAGTCTGTCCGGCATCGAGTAGTGCCTTGAAGCGCTCGTTGGTCTCCCTGGCGGTGCCGTACCCGGCGTACTGCCTCATCGTCCATGGCCGACCCCGGTACATCGTGGGATACGGGCCGCGGGTGAACGGGTAGGCGCCAGGCATTCCGATGCGGTCGGAATCGACCGGCCCGGTGGCGACGGCCGGGAGCTCGATCCCGCTGGAGGTGGTCTCAGGTTTGCTCACGAAGCCGATAACCTCTGTTCATTGGTCGGCCGATCGTACCGGCAACCCTCTCCGCCCTCTTCCAAGAGATCACATGGCACGCAGATCCCTCATCCACGACGCCGAGGCCCGCGAACGCGGCGGCCGATGGTTCCCTGCCGCCGCCGGACTGATGGTGATCGCCCTGCTGGCGTCGACCTGGGTGGGGTTGTTCACGTTCATGGGGACAACGGCCGCTTTCGGCACGTTCAATGACCTGAGGGAGGAGTACATACCCGACACCGAAGGGATGGAGCTGGGCTTCCCCGACTTCTCGCGGGTTTCGCGGGTGTACTCGGCGGACGGGGTGCAACTCGCAGAGCTCCATGACGGACGCATCACCGAACCGACCCGGATCGAGGACATCCCGGAAGTCGTCATCTACGCGGTGCTGGCCGCCGAGGACGGGGACTTCTACGAGCACGAGGGGATCGACTTCCGTGCGATCGCCTCGGCCGCCATCGACAACATCCTCTACGACGACACCCGCGGGGGATCGACCATCACCCAGCAGCTGACGAAGAATCTC
>DATHWB010000180.1:0-3595 GCA_035460965.1 Acidimicrobiia bacterium | reverse complement strand
TGGATCCCGGAGCCGTACTGGAGGGGACCGTGCTCCTGGACGGTGTCGTGGTGGGCGAGGGCGCCCAACTCAGCAACGTCATCGTCGACAAGAACGTGCACATCCCGCCGGGGGCGCGAATCGGATTCGACGTCGAGCGCGACCTGGCACGCGGATTCGAGGTCTCCGACGGCGGGGTGGTGGCCGTCGCCAAGAACGCCGAGATCACCGAACCCGTCTGACGTTTTTTAGCGAGCGACCGCGTCAAGACCGACGCGTTTAGAGGTACAGAACGAGATCGGCCACCGCCGTCCCGTCTTGCCCGTCGAGGCGCGTCACTCGTGACGCGCCGGTTCGCTAATAAACGGAAGCGCGGGCGCTTCCGATTTTCCGGGGGCTCTCAACGCGTGTTGCGGACGAGCACGGTGGCACCGAACCCGCCAACGCCCACTTCCTCCCCCACCTCGCCGGAACGTCCTGGATCGGTGGAGTCGATCGCCACCCGCCACGGTCGGGTTGCCAGCCGACGCGGCAGCCGGAAGCGCAGCTCGTCGGCGGAACCGTTGAACAGCATCAGCACGTCGTCGTCGGTCACCACGCCGGCCGTCGAGTGGACCACCTCTCCGGCCAGGTGGAGGGCGACCGCCGGCTCGGTCGGCTCGTCCCAGAGTCCCGGGGTCATGTCGGTGCCGTCGCTTCGAAGCCAGGCGACCAAGTCGTGGGAGGGGGCAGCATGCTCGTGGAGCCAGGCGGTGCGACGAAACGTCGGGTGTTCCAACCGGAGCGTCACGAGCCGTCGCACGAAATCCGTCAGGTCGGCGTCGGCGCCGTCCCAGTCGTACCACGAGATCTCGTTGTCCTGGTTGTAGGCGTTGTTGTTGCCGTGCTGGGTCCTGCCCAGTTCGTCCCCACCCAGGAGCATCGGGACTCCCTGGGAGAGCAGGAGGGTCAACAGCATCGACCGGGTGCGCCGACGACGCAGCTCGAGTACTCCCTCGTCGTCGGTCGGTCCCTCCACCCCGGAATTCCAGGCGCGGTTGTCGTCGTGGCCGTCGCCGTTGTCCTCCCCGTTCTCGTGATTGCGGCGCTGTTCGTACGAGACGAGGTCACGCAGGGTGAATCCGTCGTGTGACGTCACGAAGTTGACCGATGCCCAGGGCTTGCGACCGCTCGCCTCATAGAGCCGCGACGACCCTGTGATGGCGTCGCCGAATGGACCGAGTGACCCGTCTGCCAGCCGCCAGAAGTCGCGCACGGCGTCGCGGAACGTGTCGTTCCACTCCGACCACCGTGGGGGAAACCTCCCGACCCGGTAGCCGGCGGGTCCGACATCCCACGGCTCCGCGATGAACTTCGTGTGCCGCAGCACCGGGTCCTGTGCCACGACCCCGAAGAAGCCTCCGAGTGGGTCGAAGTCGTGGTGCGTCCGTCCCAGCGTGGTCGCGAGATCGAATCGGAAGCCGTCGACGTGCATTTCCTCCACCCAGTACCGCAGGCTGTCCGCGACGAGCTGCAACGCCGCAGGCGACCCGAGGTGCACGGTGTTCCCGGTGCCGGTCCAGTTCAGGTAGTGGGAGGGCCGGCGGGAATCCAGTCGGTAGTAGGCCCGGTTGTCCAGGCCGCGCAACGAGAGCGTGGGACCGAGGTGGTTCCCCTCGGCGGTGTGGTTGTAGACGACGTCGAGGATCACCTCGATGCCGGCTCGATGCAGTGCTCGAACCATCTCCTTGAACTCGGTGACCGGGTCGGTCCCGGCCGCGTAGACGGCGTGAGGTGCGAAGAACCCGAGCGTGTTGTAGCCCCAGTAGTTGTGCAATCCCCGGTCGAGCAGGAACGCATCGTGGATGAAGTGGTGCACCGGGAGCAGTTCGACCGCCGTCACGCCGAGTGAGGCGAGGTGGCCCACCACCGCCGGGTGGGCCAGACCGGCGTAGGTCCCACGCAGATTCTCGGGGACCTCCGGATGACGTCTCGTGAGCCCGCGCACGTGTGTCTCGTAGATGACGGAGTCCGCGGTGGGCCTGCGAAGTGGAGCGGTCCCCTGCCAGTCGAAGCCCCCGCCGACGACCACTCCGCGCGGGGCGACCGGAGCCGAGTCGCGAGGGTCGGGCCGCGTGGGGTCTTCGGGGTCGTGACCGACCAGGAGGTCGGGTGATCCGGCGGGAGGGTCGATGGCGCGGGCGTACGGGTCGACCAGCAGCTTCGCCGGGTTGCAGCGATCACCCGATTCCGGGTCCCACGGCCCGTGTACCCGGAATCCGTAGCGGAGGCCGGGCCCCACTCCGCTCACGTGTGCGTGGTGGACGTCGTCGGTGCGGCCGGGCAGTTCGATGCGATGCTCCCCGTCGGCGAGGAACAGGCAGAGTTCGATCCGGCTCGCCACCGCGCTGCGCACGGCGAAGTTGACCCCCGTCTCGTCGGGAGTGGCCCCCAATGTCTCGTGACCGACGGTGACCTCCACGGCGATCATGTTGGCACCCCTCATGCCCCCTTCCGGCCGTCCACTGCGTGTCCGGCCGCCTTCCCCCGACCGCTCGGCTCCCGCCGAGCTGGGGGGAGTAACGATGTTTCCTCGGGTCGCTCTCCCCGCGGTCTGCTCGGTCGCTCACACGGTGTCCTCCCCCAGTCGGGCGGAGCCCGACGCCGGGGTGGCCACGACGCGCAGCGGCGTGGACGGAGGGGGACTCGGCCGTCTCAGAGATGTCTGCGGCAGAACCACGGCCGCCACGGATCACCCGAGTTGGATCGGTAGTACTCGGCGAGCCACGAGGCGGCGATGATGTTCGCCTCTCCGTCGAAGACCGAGCGATCTCCCACGCCCGCTCTGACGCTGGCCACGGCCCAGGTGCCAGGCATGAACTGGAACAGTCCGGAGGCACCGGAGTACGGGTTCAGGGCGTCCGGGTCGCCGCGGCTCTCGCATTGCATGATGACCAGGGCGTCCAGCACGAGGTCCGAGGCGAAGTACTGCTCCAAGACGGGCCTCCAGGCCATGACACGGTCGCTGATCGAGATGGGCGGCCAGGACCCGGGAGGCGTGGTAGTCGTGGTCGTGGTGCCGGTGGTCGCGGTGGCGGATGACGTGCTGGTGGTCGTGGTCGACTCCGGGGGCGGGGCGGTGGTCGTGGTGGGCCGGGTGGTCGTGGTCGCGGCACGGCGGGCGGCCTCTTCTTCGGCGAGGGCGCGGTCGACGTCGTCGAGGGCAGCCCGGTGGGCGGCATCCGCCGCGGAGGCGACCGTGAAGGCCGCCGCCACCTCGGCGTTGGCGGCGAGGAACAGTTCCTGCAACTCGCTGGTTCGTGCCGCCAGCGACTGCTGGAGCGTCTCGACCTGGACGAGTTCGATGGCGTGGTCGGCGCGCAAGCGTTCCAGTTCGTTTCGCTGGGCGAGCAGATCACTGAGGGTGGAGAGGGCGCTGGTCTGGGATTCGCGGACGACCTGGCCCACGAACAGTGCATCCTCGACCGTTCCGGTGTCCAGCACGATGCTGGCCGTGCTGGTGACCGCCTCCATGTATGCGGTCACGGTGTGGTCGTGGAGCGTCTGCTCGGCAGCGACCGCCTCGGCATCGGCGAAGGTCAGGGACTGGCCGATCTGGTCGAGGCGAATGCTGGCG
>DATHWB010000179.1:0-39566 GCA_035460965.1 Acidimicrobiia bacterium | reverse complement strand
CCCGGACGGTGCAGTGATCAAGGTGTCGGCTGCGTCGGCGGGGCTCACCACTCACCGCGGACGCGCCGTGGTGTTCGATTCGATCGAAGACTTGAACGCTCGGATCGATGACCTCGACGTGGACGACACGACCGTCCTCGTGCTGCGCAACTCAGGCCCGAAGGGCTATCCGGGAATGCCTGAGATCGGAGGGTTGCCGCTTCCTCGGAGGCTCCTCGCACGCGGCGTCCAGGACATGGTGCGAATCTCAGACGCCCGCATGAGCGGAACCGCCTACGGGACGGTTGTTCTGCACATAGCACCGGAGGCAGCAGTGGGGGGACCGTTGGCCCTCGTCGAAGACGGGGACTGGATCACTCTCGACGTTCCGGCGAGAAGCCTGACGATCGAAGTAGGGGAACAAGAGCTCGGCGAAAGGCGAGGGCGCTGGGTTTCCTCTCTACCGCGGCATGAACGCGGATATCTGCGGCTGTACATCGACCACGTCGACCAGGCAAACACAGGTGCAGACCTCGACTTCCTGCGCGGAAGCAGTGGGTCCTCCGTCCCACGCCAGTCGTTCTGACGGTCAGTCCCGTCCGAGGTCGGAGAAGAGGGTGAACTCGGGCATGAACGTCATCTCGATGGTGCCCGTCGAGCCAGCGCGATGTTTGGCGATCGCCACCTCGGCGATGCCGCGCTTGTCCGACTGCTCGTTGTAGTACTCGTCGCGATAGATGAACATGACGACGTCGGCGTCCTGCTCCAAGGATCCCGACTCGCGCAGATCGCCCAAGCGTGGTCGCTTGTCCTCGCGCGATTCCAGATTCCGGTTCAACTGACTCAGAGCGATTATCGGCACCTCGAGTTCGCGGGCGAGGTTCTTGAGGGACCTCGAGATCTCGGCAATCTCCTGCTGTCGGTTCTCGCGCGACGAACCGTGCATGAGTTGCATGTAGTCGACGATGACGAGTGACAGACCTTGCAGTCGCTTCAGACGCCGGCATTTCGCTCGGATGTCCGTCACCGTGACCATCGGCGAATCGTCGACGAAGAGCGGGGCGTCGTACAACTTGCCAGCCGCATCGGTGAGCCGCGGCCATGCGGCATCACCGATCTTCCCGGTCCGAAGCTTCATCGAATCGATCCTGGCGAGGGAGCAGAGCATTCGTTGAGCCACCTCCTCCTTGGCCATCTCGAGCGAGAAGATCGCGACGGAGTGTCCATTCAACGCGACCTTCATTGCGATGTTGGACGTGAGAGAACTCTTCCCCATGCCGGGTCGGGCGGCAACGATCAGAAGGTTCGCCGGGTGGAGGCCGGTCAGCTTTCGGTCAAGGTCCCGGAAGCCGGTCGACAGTCCGGTCACCTCGCTGCCCGCCGATTCGAGCATCTCCAGTTCTTCGAGGATCGGGTTGAACAGCCCGCCAAGCTGGGACATGCCGTCGCCGACCTTGCGGCCGGCCACGGCGAGGACCGTCTGCTCCGCCCGATCGAGCACCTGTGAGATCTCGTCTTCCAACTTGAACGACAGATCGTGGATCACCGATCCGGCGCGAAGCAGGTGGCGTCGCTGGGAGTGCTCCTCGACGATGCCGGCGTAGTACTCGATGTTCGCCGCGCTCGGCACGATGTCGAGCAACCGGGTGACGTAGGCGACGCCCCCGACGCGGTCGAGCTCGTTCCCCCGTCGCAGCTCCTCGGTGACGGTGATGGCGTCGATCGGTTGGTTGCCGTTGTAGAGCGTGGTGATCGCCCGGAAGATGGCCTGATGCGCCGGGAGGTAGAAGTCGTCGGCGTCGAGCTTGTCCATCACCTCGTTGGCCGACTCCGACGAGAGGAGGATCGACCCGAGCACCGACTCCTCCGACTCGACCGAGTGGGGCGGGACCCGGCCCGACGTGAACTGGTCGCTGCGACGTTCGGAAACGGTGGTCATGGAGTCCTCATGTGGCGGGGCGTCACCCCACACTGTTACCGGGTGGGTGTGACGGAAAACGGAAGCTACCGAGTCTGCCGCCAGCGCGAAAACTCGTCACCAAGGGGCTTTTCGCGCAGCGACCGGAACGCGAAAACGGCACCTGGGTCCGGTGCCGTCGTCGCGTTCTGTGGGCTGATTGGTACGTCGGCGTACCCAGGAACCCTGGGTACGCGCCCGCGTCAGGCGGGGATGACGTCGAGGGTGACGGGGAACTCGACCTCGGGGTGGAGTTTCACCCACACCTCGTGCAGGCCGATCGCCTTGATGGGCGAACGGAGCTCGATGTGCTGGCGGTCGAGGGTCACGCCGGTGAACTTGGTGATGCCCGCCACCACGTCGGCCGTGCCCACCGACCCGTACAACTTGCCTTCGTCCCCCGCCTGGGCGGCGAGGACGACCCTGATCCCGGCCAGCTGACTCGCGATCCTCGTGGCTTCGTCCTTGGCGGCCCGGTCCGCCTCTTCGCGGACGGCGCGCAGGGTCTCGGCGTGCTGCAGCGCACCCTCGGTCGCCTTCATCGCCTTCCGCTTGGGAAGCAGATAGTTGCGGGCGTACCCGTCAGACACGTCGACCAGGTCGCCCTTCTTGCCGAGATCGGTGACTTCGGAGAGCAGGATGAGCTTCATCGCTGTGCCAGATACGGGAGGAGGGCGACTTCCCGGGCGTTCTTGATGGCGACCGCCACTTCGCGCTGGTGCCGGGGGCAGTTGCCGCTGACACGCCGGGAACGGATCTTGGCGCGGTCGCTCATGTAGCGCCGGAGGGTGGCGACATCCTTGTAGTCGATGTACTCGACCCTCTCCGTGCAGAAGTAGCAGACCTTCTTCTTGACCCTGCGCCCGGGCGCGTCCTGACGTCTGCGACTACGGGTGTTCCTCTGATTCTGTTGTTTTGATCGAGCCATGGGGATGTCTCCTAGAACGGGGCCTCGTCGGGTCCGTAGTCGTCACGGGCGACCGGACCGGGAGGGGGTGAGTTGGAACTGCGTTGGAAGTCTCCGCCGCCGCTGCGGGCGGTCTTGGTGACGGTGGCCGTCGCCCAACGCAGGCTGGGGCCGATCTCGTCGATGGCCACTTCGACGACCGAACGCTTGTCGCCTTCGGGGGTTTCCCACGAACGCTGCTCGAGACGGCCGACGACGATGACGCGGCTGCCCTTCTCGAGGCTCTCTGCGGCCGACTCGGCCTGCTCGCGCCAGACGGTGCCGCCGAAGAACGAGGTGTCCTCCTGCCACTCGCCGCTGTTGTCGCGCCAGCGACGGTTGACGGCGAGACGGATCCGCGCCATAGGGACCCCGGAAGGGGTGAAGCGCAGTTCGGGGTCCTCGACGAGATTCCCGATGAGGGTGACGGTGTTGCCGGACATGGTGCTCCTTTCTCGGCCGCACTCACACCATGCGGTGCGGGTACGACGGAATCGGGTCAGGCTCCCGGACGGACGATCTTGTGACGGACCACGTCGTCTGCCAGCGACAGCACCCTGTCGAGGTCCGACACCAGTTCGGTGTCGGCGTCGAAGGTCACGACGGAGTAGTACCCCTCGTTGATGTGGTCGATCTCGTAGGCGAAGCGTCGCTTGCCCCACAGATCGGTGGATGTGACCGTGGCCCCGTGGGCTCCGAGGAAGGTCTCCAGCTCCGTGACTTTGGAGCGGATCTCGTCCTCGCCCAGCTCGGGCCGATGAATGGTCATCAGCTCGTAGTTGCGCATCTGGTTGTGCCTCCTCTGGACATCCGCCGGAGCGGAAGGCCCCGTGCCGGAACCGAGTCCGCACGGAGCAGGTGGGTGGCGGACATCGGACGATGCCCGCGGGATGTGTCGAGTGTATCCGCCTGCGCCAGTCGGGGCCAAGCCGGGTCAGGGACCGACGACGAGGATCGAGTCCCGCCCCGGCGGCGGGAGGCTGGAGGCAGGCGATTCGAGGGCGTGGGCGTACGGGGCACGCGCCGCATACGTCGGACACGGGTCGGCATCACACGGGTCCATCCGGAATCCGTCGACGAACGATCCGTCGGCGGCGAAGAAGGCGATGTCCAGCGGAATCGACGTCCCGGACATCGTGAAGGCGCTCGTGACGACATCGGTGTCCCATCGGAACAGCATCCCGTCCAACTCCCCCAGGTCGGTGACGCCGCGCAGGCCCTGTCTCCGATCCTCGGGCGTGGCCGCAACCGCCACCGTGAGGGTCCGACCGTCGAGTTCGACGACCTCGACGGCCGTGTCGGGCCGGAGATCGCCCCAGCGGGCGGTCGACACTTCGAGCGTGGTCGTCGTGACGATCGTGGCGGTGGAGGGCGCCGACACGGAAGTCGAGCATGCCGCAACGAGCAGAGACACGGGGAGGAGGCGACGCACGCTTTCATTGTGGCCTCGCGACCGGAGGAGCGGACATGCCGCGCAGGGACATCTCGATGACCGGTGCCGAGATCGACGCACTGCTGTCGTCGGCCCGCGACCTGCAGGTCGCCACCAACGGCCGTGACGGCTATCCCCACCTCACCACCCTCTGGTACGCGGTGATCGAAGGTCTGGTCACGTTCCGCTCGTTCACGAAGAGCCAACGCATCGTCAACCTTCGACGCGATCCTCGAATCACCGTGCTCGTGGAAGCCGGCGACACCTACGGGGAGTTGCGCGGGGTGATGATCCAAGGCACCGCCGAACTCGACGCCGACCCCGCGCGGGTCATGGCCACCTACCTGGCGGTGCTGCGCAAGGACGAGCCGGACACCACGCCGGAAGCGGTCGACTCCATGTTCGGCCGGTTCCGGGACAAGAACACGGTGGTGACGGTGGTCCCCGATCGGATCATCTCCTGGGACCACCGCAAGAGCGGCGGCTACTGACCCACGATCGGCAGCACGACGTGTGACGGATGCCGGGCATCGTGATGGATCGCCTGGTGGGCGAGCTCGAATCTTCGTTCCACCCCGAGCGGTCCACCAGTGTTCGGGTTGACGTCGAATCGGGGGAAGTTGCTGCTGCTGATGTCGAGGCGGATCCGATGGCCGGCTCGAAACAGGTTGGCGGTCGGGAACAACTCGAACCGCAATTCGTAGATCTCGTCGGGCTTCATCGGTTCGGGCGTGGTCCAACCGTTCCGGTACCGGGCGCGGATGATGGAGTCGGACACGTTGATGGCCAGCCCATCCGGGTCGTCACCCGTGGGTGGATAGACGTCGACCAGCTTGGCGGTGAAGTCGGTGTCGACCGCAGACGACGAGGCATACAACGTCACGGAGATGGGGCCGGTCACCTCCACGTCCTCGACCAGGGGTGGGGTCTGGAAGGTGAGCACGTCTGCTCTGGCGTTGAGCGGGAGCGAGTCCTGGGAGCGCCACACACCGGGACCTCCCCTCTGATCGAACCCGCCCGGTTCCATCACCGGAGCGGCGGCGGAAATGCCGCCACCGATCGTGGGGACCGGGTCACGGGGGTCGAACGTGTACCTGCTGGGCGGACTCTCCCCCTCCGGTTCATCCACCGTGAGCAGCCCGTCGCCGTGGATGTAGTAGGCGGTGAAGCGAGTGCCGGGGAGCGGGAAATCGGACTCGTCGCGCCACTTCCCTCCCACGTCGATGAGACGGTTGTAGTTGCGCCGATCCTGCGCTGCCGGTTCGGGATGACCACTGCCCATGACGAACAGCTTCACCGGGGACCATCCGGCCACCTCGGTCTGCATGCCCTTCATGAAGTGGTCGAACCACGCCAGACGCATGTCGTTGTAGTTGAGGAGCGAGTGCGCGCCGAAGTCGAGATCGCCGGCGTTGCTCATCCCCCATCCACCGTGGATCCAAGGGCCCATCAGCAGGACCTGGCGTGACTTCTTGCGGCGGCTCAACTCCATGAAGTTCTCACAGGTGGCGCGGGCGTACGAGTCGTACCAGCCTCCGAGGTACAGGGTGGGCACGTCGGCGTGCTCCTCGTAGTACTGGGAGATCGCGTAACCCCGTTGCTGCCAGTACTCGTCGTACTCGCCGTGAGTGAAGATGTCCACCACCCACTGCTCGTAGGTGGGGAGCATGCGCAACGGAGACGTCCCCGGCTTCAGGGGAGCCCGAGTCATCCACTCCCCCACCTCTTCGTAACATTTGCGCAGCACCGCCCCCATCCGCGGATCCGCGATCGCCTCCTTCGAGGTGGCGGCCATCCGCATGGCGTAGATCATGAAGCGCTGCTCGAGCGCCCCGTTCTGCCGCATCGAGGAGTGGAAGTAGTTGGACGCCCCTACCGCCACGATCATCGTTCGCAGGTGGGGCGGATCGAGGGTGGCGAGCGCCGACTGATCGCTTCCTGAATACGACCCTCCCATCGTCCCGACCTGCCCGTCGGACCACGGCTGCACTCCCAACCACTCGACCGTGTCGTAGCCGTCAGGAGCCTCGCCCGCGAACGGATACCAGTCACCCTCGCTGGCGAACCTGCCCCGCACGTCCTGATGGGCGCACACGTAGCCGCGGCGGGCGAAGTAGTTGCCACTCACGCCCCGCGACGGATCCGCCTTGTCGTAAGGGGTCCGTTCGAGGATCACCGGGAACTCCCCTGGGGCGATCTCTCCGTCGATGGCGGGCAGGTACAGGTCGGTGGCCAGTCGCACGCCGTCCCGCATGGGGACCATCACGTTGCGCTGGATGACCACGTCGTACTGCTGGTGGGATCCCGCGTAGGTACCCGACATCGTTCCGGACTCCTGGGTCGCTCGGGACGGGACTGTAGGACCGCGAAGATGGCGTCCCGCCGCCCCTCTACTGCTGGATGCAGGACACCTCGGCGCGGGGCCAGCGTTCCACCTGGCCGCTCGGCAACCGGATGTAGAGGTAGTCGGCCCGGTCGTCTGCGACGAAGATCTCCCGTCCGGCGTGCGTGATCCCCGTCGCCCAGGCGGACTCGGGGAGGAGGCCCGTGACCTCGAACGTGAGCGGGGATCCGTCGAGTTCGGACACGAGTGGTCCCAACCGGTTCTGATCGTCCTTGGCGTAGGTGTCGCCGAAGAAGAAGAGGAAGACCACCCGCTCCTGATCGCAGGCCGCGAACCCGTCGTACTCGATGACCTCGTTGCCCTGCATCTGGCGCCCGGATGCGTCCACCCACGGCCCCCGGCTGTTCAGGCCGCACGAGGACACCAGTACGGCGACGGCCAAGACCGCCCCCCAGCGACCGACCCGCCGCCGCGTCACTTCACCCCCGATCGCACCCACGCCAGGTCGGCGCGATGGTCGTCGGCTCCACCGGGAGTCTCGATGATCACAGGGGCGGACGCTGCGGCCACGATCTCCATCAACCGCTCCGCCGGGATCTCCCCCGATCCCAGGTTGGCGTGACGGTCCCGGCGGGAGTCGAACGGGTCCCGGGAGTCGTTGAGATGAACCAGGTCGACCCGACCGACCACCGCCTCGGTACGTTCCACGAGTTCGTCCAGCGGCTCTCCACCGGCCCATGCATGACAGGTGTCGAGGACGTAGCCGGGCGACAGATCGCCGATCTCGTCCCACAGCAGCCGAGTCGTCTCGAGCCTCCTCACGACCGCGTTGTCGCCGCCGGCCGTGTTCTCGATGAGGACCGGCACGTCGGTGTCGAGCTGCTCGAGAGCCTTCCTCCATCGGGGAAAGGCCTCGCGCATCCCTCCCTCCTCTCCGGACACGTGCCCCCCGTGCACGACGACTCCGGCTGCACCGATGGCGGATGCCGCATCACACGTTTCCTGCAGGATGCGCCGACTCGGGATCCGCACCCGCGTGTTCTCGGCCACCGGGTTGATCAGGTAGGGAGCGTGCACATAGACGGGGATCGAGGCGGCACGCAGCGCGGCTTCGTCCTCCCTGGGGAGTGGCGGCTTCCACGACTGCGGATTGGACAGGAACAGCTGGACGACCTCGGCGCCGCGCGCGAGGGCCTCGTCGAGAGGATTGGTCGCCGGGACGTGCGCCCCGAGGATCACACCGGGTCCTCCTCCGCCGAACGCGGGATCGTGCCCAGGTCCGCGTCGGAGGGAGGCGGGGTCGCAGCCAGTGCCGCCTGCGTGAGCTCCCGGGCCACCCGCACGGCCGATCGATCCCAGTCGGAGGCGAGGATGGCGACGGTGCGGTCGTCGATCCATCGGGCTCCCCAGGGGTCCATCGGTATCGAGTCGGGATCGAACAGCCGTACCCACAGCACCGGCAACCGGTCGCCCTCGTCGGCCACCGATCCGGAGCCGATGTCCTCGACGGCCGACCACGGAACCACGGTCACCGGCCGGAGCGGACCCGACAGCTTGAGGCGCATCCCGTCTCCGTCCGCCGCGACGACAGTGGTGGGAAACATGAGCTCCTTCAGCCCGAGACCCACCAACAGCACCCCCACGACCAGCATCGCCCACGCCCAGATCACGTCACGCGGCTCGAAGATCTGGGTGTCCTCGGGTCGGAACAGCATGTCCCGCAGCGCGTTGGTCAGCCGCCGACGAGTCAGCACGTCGGTCCCGATCACCACCAGCGGTACCCCCACCAGGGCCACGACCCACATCCGCAGGGCCGACCGGCGAACGACCACCTCCCTCACTCCGATACTCCGAGTTCGGCGACGGTGACCAGGGCCTCGAACCGATGACCCGCCGCCGTCACGCGCTCGTCGACCAACCCGCCGGATCGATCCACGATCGCCAGCACCTGCGCGACCATCAACCCGGCGCCGGTGGCGACCTCGATCGCCTCGACCAGGGCTCCTCCCGTGGTGACCGTGTCGTCGACGATCGCGACCACGTCACCGGGACCCACCGGCCCGACCAGCCTTCCTCCCGTCCCGTGATCCTTCGTCTCCTTGCGGATCGAGAAGGCCCGCAACGCGCGGCCGGCAGCCGCACCGCGCACGGCGGTGGCGACGGAAATGGGGTCGGCGCCCATCGTCATCCCGCCCACGGCGGTCACGCCCGGGTCCAACGCCTCGAGCACGCAATCACCCACGGCCGCGGCGCCCGCACCGTCGAACGTCGTCTGACGAGCGTCGATGTACCAATCGCTCATGGCACCAGAACGCAGCCGAAACGGCCCATCCGTACGGACGGCGTGCTCTCTCAGATGGGCGATCAGGAGCCGACGAGCGTCTGGGTGACGTGACATCCGCCCAGACGATACCGAGGACTCCGACGCTCGCCTCGATCAGCTCCCGACCGTCACTGGGACGAATCGTTCCGAGATGACGGATCCGTCCTGGGCGCTGTTCTCCCACACCCGGATCGTGAGCGAGGTGCCGGGAGACACGCCGGTTGCGGCGTTCAACTCGAAGGTCCCGAACCCCATTCCCTGCCCGGTGCTCACGAAGTCGGGGGCGAAGACCACAGAGTTCCCTTGCAGGATCTCCAGCTGAAACACACCCTCGAATGCCGCAGCCAGTCCGGAGACGTCGAACGTCTCGGACACCGTCTCCCCGGCGGCAGGAAAGTCGACGAGGATCCCGGGCACCTGGTCTTCGAAGTCCTCCCGAACCATCGGCCCATCGAGCACCAGCCCCTCGGAGGAGAAGACCTGCACGGGGTCGCCGTCCTCCACGAGAAGCACCTCGTCGATCCCGTCGATACGGGTCAGGGTGAACGTCAGTTGCGCCAGTCTTCCGACCACCGAGGCGCTGCCTCCGCCGCCGGCGAACTCCGCGGAGAGATCGACGAGGGCGGTGGAACCGTCGACAGCCAGGTCGTCGATCGTGGTCCCGACCGGGATGGCCGTGTCGAACCCCGTGATTTCCAAGAGGGTCTCGAGCGACGCTTCGATCAGATCGGTGCCGCCGACCGCGGTCACGGAGATCGGATACAGGAACGGGCCCTGGCGGAAGCCGTTGCTGCCGGACGGGTCGAGCACATACACGACCACCGTGTCGGTGAAGGGCGGAGGAGTGGTCGTCGTGGTGGTCGCGTCGGTGGTGGTCGTGACCGCCGTCGTGGCGGTCGTGGTCGGGGCGGTGGGTGTGGTCGTCTCGGAACCATCGCCGTTGCATGCGGCGGCGACCATCGCGAGCGCGACGAGTCCGATGCGTTTTCTCATTGGGACACTCCTCGAGTCGGTGGTGACAACTCCGTGGCCACCGGTTCCCCATCTACCGTATCGCCTTCGATGGAGATCATTCTGGTGCGGCACGGCGAGCCGGCGTGGACGCCCGGCAACCGAGTCGACAACAACCCCGAACTCACGGACATCGGCCACGCCCAGGCCGAGGCCCTCGCCCGGCGTGACTGGGGGGACATCGACGAGCTGTGGGTATCGCCATTGACCCGGGCCCGCCAGACCGTCGAACCGATCGAGCGGGCACTCCGAAAGGAGGCCCAGGTGGTCGACTGGCTCGAGGAGATCCGTAACCCGGAGGACTGGCACGGCCTCCCTGCCGAGTCGTTCTACGAGCTGTTCCGGGAGCACAATCTCTCGCCCCGTCGAAACCTGTGGCGGGGACTGCCGGGAGGCGAGTCCGTCCTCGACTTCCACCGCCGGGTGGTCGGTGGGCTGCAGCGCACCCTGGCCGAACACGGACTGGCGAGGGTGGCCGACTACGACCCTCACCTGTGGGAGCAGACTTCCGCCAAGCGCGTCCTGTGGGTGGCCCACGGCGGCACCAACGCCGTGTCCATCGGGCACCTGCTCGGTGCGGAGCCGACACCCTGGGAGTGGTCCCGGTTCGACTCCGCCCACACCGCGGTGGCCGTGGTCCGCACCACCCGCGTGTCCACCGCCCACGCCTTCGGCCTCCACGCCTTCGGCGACGTGGCCCACCTCACCCCCGACCAGATCACCCGGTAGCCCCCCTCAGCGAAGGGCCCCGGATGTTCCTTCCCCCGAGCGGGCACAGCCCGCCGCCCGGGGGAAGTGGCCGGGACACGCAGTGGACCGCACGAAGGGGGCAGGGTCCCTCTACTTGCCGAAGCGGCGCTCGCGGAGGGTGAAGTTGCGGAGGGCGCGGAGGTAGTCGACACGCCGAAAGGCGGGCCAGAAGACGTCGACGAAGACGAACTCGGAGTATGCGGACTGCCACAGGAGGAACCCGGAGAGACGCGACTCGCCGGAGGTACGGATCACCAGATCCGGATCCGGGAGATGGGCGGAGTACATCTTGCGGGCCAGTGACTCCGCGGTGATGAGGTCGGGGAGATCCTCCGGTGGCGTCCCGTCCGCCACCAGCGAGGAGACCAGGTCGCGGGCGGCGTCGACGATCTCCTGACGGCCGCCGTAGCCGAGGGCGATCGTCAACCAGCGCGATCCGTCGGGACGCGCCTGCTCGGCTCGCTTCGCCGCCTCCACGACTTCGTCGGGAAGGAGATCGAGACTGCCGATGAATCGGATCGCCATGTCCGAGTCGGCGCATCGCGCCGGCAGCCGCTCGAACAACTCGACGAGAACCTCGAAGTAGGGGTCGAGTTCCTCGGCGGGGCGGTCGAGATTCTCCCTCGAGAGCAGCCACCCGGTGATCGCCTCTATCCCGAGTTCGGCACTCCAGTCACAGAAATCCTCGAAGCGCCGCATGCCCGCCCGATAGCTGTCGGTGTAGCTCGCCATCCCCTCCGACCTCGCATACCGGCGGTGACCGTCCAGAATGACGGCCACATGCTGTGGAAAGCGCGTTCGATCGAGGCTCGCAAGCAGACGATCCTCATACAGCTTGTAGAGCAGTGCCGACGGTCTCGGTACTCGGCGCGCCATCCCGCTCACACTACCGACGGGACGGCGCTTGTCCCGGTCCTGGCGAGTGAGGGAGCGCGATGAGAGAACGCGCAGAAGCAGCGGTCGACCGAGTCACCGAGACCGCGATGGCGACGCTGGGGCGCATGCGACACCCTGTGCGCGGATTCCTCAACGGTGCGGCGGCACTCGCCGCGGTCGTGGGACTGGTGGTGCTGCTCGTGATCGACCCGGGCGGTGTCTCGCTCACCGTGGCCCTGTCGGTGTACGCGGGCAGCCTGGTGGCGATGTTCACGATCTCGTGCCTCTACCACTCGGTTCCGTGGAGCGATCGATGGAAGCGAAGGATGCGACGACTGGACCACTCGGCGATCTTTCTCGTGGTGGCGGGGACCTACACCCCCATCGCCGTGGTGGCCCTCGATGCCGCCTGGAGAACGGCCAGCCTCACTGCGGTGTGGATGGCGGCGGCAGTCGGTATCGCGCTCAAGTTCGTCGAGAAGGAGATCCGGCTCGGACCGTCGGTGACGATCCAGTCGATGATGGGATGGGCGGCCGTCATCCCGATGTTCCGGATCGCCGACCGGGTGGGAGGCAACGTGATCGTGCTGCTCGGGATAGCGGGCGCCCTCTACACCGTGGGGATGGTCTTCATGCTGACCGGTCGCCCGCGCCTGTTCCCCCGGGTCTTCTCGCACCATGAGCTGTTCCACGTGCTCGTCGTGGCCGCCAGTGCCGTGAACTTCGCCGCAATCCTGCAATACGTCATCCCGGCCGCCGCCTGATCTCTACCGTGCCGGCCGATGTCGCCAGGCGCCCGTCTCGTCCTTCTCGCCGCGGTCCTCTTCGGGACCACCGGCACCGCCCAGGCGCTCGGCCCGGCGGACGCCGATCCGCTCGCCGTGGGGGCGGTGCGGTTGCTGGTCGGAGCGGCCGGGCTGGTGGTGGTGGCGTCCGTTCGAGGTGGGCTGAGACCCGCATTCTCGGTCGGGTGGGGCTGGCTCGCACTCGGAATGATCGGCGTGGCCGGCTACCAGGTGACCTTCTTCGGTGGCGTGCGTCTGGCCGGTGTGGGTGTCGGCACGCTCCTGACGATCGGCTCCGCTCCGATCTTCACGGGGGTGGTGGCCCGCCTCCTCACCGGTGAGCGGCCGGTCAGAGCTTGGTACGCGGCCACCGGACTCGCACTCGTCGGCCTCGTCCTCATCGCCGACCTGGGTGGCCGCCCGGACCCCGTCGGCGTGGTGCTCGCCCTGGCGGCCGGCGCCTCGTACGCATTCTTCTCGGTGGGTTCGGATCGAGTGGTGAGCGCCTCGAACCCGGTGGCTGCCATGGCGGTGGTGTTCGGGGGCGGTGCGGTTCTCGTCTCGCCTCTGCTCGCGATGGTCGACCTCGGCTGGCTCGGGTCGCCCCCCGGCTACCTCTCCGCGCTGTGGCTGGGACTCGCGGCGACGACCGCCGCCTACGTGCTCTACGGGCGAGGACTGGCGATCACCCCGGTCACGACCGTGGCCACGCTGGTGCTGGCGGAGCCGATCGTCGCCCTGCTGCTGGCCACCGCAGTACTGCGCGAGCCGCTGGGGCTCACTTCCATCGCAGGCGCCGCGCTGGTGGGAATCGGTCTCCTGATCCTCTCCCGGAGTTCACGTCACGGCCACCCTGCGGTCGAACCCGTGCCGTAGCGTCCACGACCGATCCCCGGCCGCGGGGTTCACACGAGAGCCCCGGGTCTTCCTCCCCCGGGGCTCTTCTGGTCCGCCGTTCTGTGGGCTGTTGGGTACGCATGCGTACCCAGCAACCCTGGGTACGGGGATCTCAGGCTCGGTGGAGCCAGGAGTCCTCGGCGCACAGGGCTTCGATGCGGTCGACGTCGGTGGGGACCGCCGAGGTCAGGTTCTCGTGTCCGTCCGACGTGATCACCACGTCGTCCTCGATGCGGACGCCGATTCCGAGCAGTTCGTCGGGGATCCGGTGGGTGATCTTGTCTGCGCCCTCGCGTTCGGCTTCCTCCGCCTCCCGGGCGGCGGCCGTTCCCTGCAGGATGCGGCGTTCGGTCCAGGCATCGAGGTCGTGGGCGAGCATCGTGAACTCGACCTCAGGACGGTCGGGGGCGATGTAGAGGCCGGGCTCCACCGTGAACGCCATCCCCTCCTCCAGGCGGCGGTGAGAGCGCGCCACCCGATACGACCCGGCATCGTGGACGTCGAGGCCGAGCCAGTGGCTGGTCCCGTGCATGAAGAACTGGCGGTAGAGATGCATCTCCAGTACGTCGGCGGACGACCCGGGGACGAGGCCGAGATCGACCAGGCCCTCGGCCAGCACCGCCGTCGAGGCATCGTGAACGTCGCGCAGCGTCGCCCCCGGTCGGGCGGCGCGGATGCCCGCCCTCTCGGCGGCCAACACCACCTCGTACACCGCCCGCTGCGGGGCGGTGAAGGTGCCTGACGCAGGGAAGGTGCGGGTGATGTCGGAGCTGTACATGTCGACCTCGGCGGCGGCGTCGATCAGCACGAGGTCGCCGTCCTCGATCTGTCGGTCGTTCTCGACGTAGTGGAGCACGATGGCATTCGGTCCCGACGCGACGATCGAGGGATACCCGTTCCGCGGCGAGCCGGCCTCTCGCCAGACGTACTCCATGGCCGCCTGCACCTGGTACTCGTACATCTCGGGACGGGCGAACCGCATGGCCTCGCGGTGTCCCTCGGCCGAAAGGGAACAGGCCGCCCGCAGGCTCTCGATCTCCGACGCCGACTTCCGGAGCCGCAGATCGGCCAGCACGGAACCCAGGTCGTGGATGGCGAGTGGAACGGCGATCCCGAACCGTTCGCGGTGCGACCTGGCGGTGTCGAGCAGACGTCCGATGGCGTCGTCGTGTGATTTGTTGCCCAACGAGTAGAAGAGCGTGTCCCGGCCCTGCATGAGCCTCGGCAGCAGGGTCTCGAACTCAGACAGCTCGTGTGCGGCGTCTGCCCGAAAACGGTCGCGAGCTCCGTCCGTGCCCACCCGGTAACCGGTCCAGATCTCCATCTCCCGATCGCGTGGACGAACGAAGAGATGGAAGTCCCCCTCCGGGTGCCCCGGGACCAGCACGCAGACGGCATCCGGTTCGTGGAACCCGGTCAGGTAGTGGAAATTCGAGTCCTGGCGGAAAGGGTGCGTGACGTCGTCATTGCGAATCGCCTCGGCCGCGGCCGGGACGATCGCCATGCCACCGTCGCCTATGACGGTGGCGAGGGCGGAGCGATGGTCTGCGAAGCGGTCTGACATGGATCCTTCCATTCTCGGCGAGAGTGTGACACATCAGCCGGCCGGTGCCAGCCGAACGATGAGGGGGGCGTGATCGGAGCCGAGCCGGGGTCCGAGGGTGCGGTCGAGCGTGACGAAGTGGTCGCTGTGCAGGAGATGGTCGATCTGCACCCGGACCAGCGGGTTGCCGTTCATCGGGAACGACGGCTGCAGGCCGAACCCGCGGGTGGAATCCAGCAGACCGGTCTCCCGCACCAGGGTGCGCCACGCATGGGAGAACTGGGTCGTGTTCAGGTCACCCGTCACGATCACCGGTCCGTCGGCGGCCCGGACCCACTCCACCGCCCATCGCATCTGGGCGTTGCGCAGCGCCGCCCGCTCCGACGTGATCGGTGAGATGGGATGCAATCCGAGGATCCGAGTCGTCCGATCTGCGTCGTCGAGTACCACCTCGATCGCCCTGGGCTCGGCGGTGGCGAAACCGTACGACTCGACGGCGGCACCCTCCGGGGCGAGCACCAAGGTCGAGAAGATCAGACCCCGCTGACCGGCGGTGTGCACCTCGTATCCGAGGTCGGCGGCCATGGCAGCCTCCTCCCACAGGTAGGTGGTCTCGTGGAGGAAGACGACGTCGGGACCGACCCGGCGGACGTAGTCGAACACTGCGTCCATCGACTCGTTGCTCGCCCACACGTTGAAGGACATCACCGTGATCTCCTCGCCCGTCGGCGCCGGGGTCGCGGACGGCGCCAGCCACAGCATCCCGACGAGGGCGGCGTCGACCAGTCCGATCGTCAGGACGGCGCCGCCAGTCTTCCTCCACCGCCCGACGAAGAGTCCCAGGCCGAGTAGCACCCCCGCCACCGCGTACTGCGGGCGGAAGTTCGAGAACAGGTCGAGCATCCACCACCAGGCGCCGGCGTGCCCGGCGACCGAGGCGGCGGCAACCAACAGGGCCGGGATCACGACGAGGATCACGTCAGTCGATGTCCCGTAGGAAGTCGGCGACGGCTCTGCCGATCTCCGGCCCGGAGTCCTCCTGCACGAAGTGGGAACCCGGCACGACGACTCGCCGCTGGTTGGGCCAGCCGAGACAGAACTCGCGCGGCCGACCGGTGAGTATCGATCCGGGCTCGGCGTCCACGAACAGCTTGGGAACCTCGGACTGGGCCAGCCAGGCCGCGTAGTCGGCCACGAGCTCGTGGACATCGGCAGGCTCGCCGTCGATCGGGATCTCCCGGGGCCAGGTCAGCGTGGGCCGGCGTCCCTCGCCACTCTCGAGGAACGGGCGGCGGTACTCGTCCATCGCCTCCTCGGACAGCGGGTGCAGGACGGAGGCGGGCAGGATTCGCTCGACGAACACGTTCTTGTCCAGAACGATGGACTCGCCCGCGTCGCTCCGCATCGCCTGGAAGATCCCCCGGGCGGCGTCCGGCCAGTCCGACCACTCCACCGGCATCACGATCGTCTCCATGTACGCCAGTGCCCGCACAGCCTCCCGGTGACGATTCGCCCAGTCGAAGCCCAGTCCCCCGCCCCAGTCGTGCACGACGAGCGTCACGTCCCGATCCGCTCCGACAGCCGCCAGGAAGGCGTCGAGGTGGCGACGGTGATCCACGAACCGGTACCGACCCCCCACCTTCTCCGAATCCCCCATGCCGATCAGATCGGGAGCGATGCAGCGCCCGAGATCCTCGAGTTCCGGGATCACGGACCGCCACAGATACGACGAAGTCGGGTTGCCGTGCAGCAACACGATCGGTCTCCCTTCTCCGGCCTCGACATACGCCATGCGGGCGCCCAGGACCTCGACGAAACGCTTGTCGCTCATTCCGTCGACGGTAACGCCGCTCGGGCGATGACCGACCAGGCAGCGTCTACGGTATGGCGCCGTGGATCTCTCCCTCACCGCCGTGCTCCAGGTCCTCGCCGGTCTGGTGCTCCTCACCTTCGCCGCCGACCGGTTGGTCCTGGCGGCCGCTCGCCTCTCCCGGCTCTGGGGACTCTCACCGATCCTGATCGGAGCGGTGGTGGTGGGCTTGGGGACGTCACTCCCGGAGATGCTCGTTTCGGGACTGGCCGCCGCAGAGCCCGACGGGCTGGATCTGGCCCTGGGGAACATCGTCGGGTCGAACGTCGCCAACGTGGCACTGGTGCTCGGCCTCAGCGTCGTGCTCAGCCCGATCGTCGGTCAGGGGAAGATCCTCATGCGTGAGGGCGGCCTGATGCTGGTCGGCATGATGCTGCTCACCTTCTTCGCCTGGGATGGGGGGCTCTCCCGATCCGAGGGGATCATCCTCGGAGTCGGGCTGCTCGTGGCGCTCGGCATGTTGGTGATCTGGTCACGGCGCGAAGGGGCGGCGATCGACCTGGACGAGATCGGCGACAGGGCCGACATCGACCCCCGGAAGGAGATCCTCTTCGGAACGGGTTCGCTGGCCGTCACCCTGCTCGGCGCCCAACTCCTGGTCAGAGGCGCCGAGGAGGTGGCGCTCGGGCTGGGAGTGTCCGAAGCCCTGATCGGGCTCACGCTGGTGGCCGTCGGCACCTCCCTCCCGGAACTGGCGACGGCACTGGCCGCCGCCCGGAGGAACGAGAACGACCTGGTCCTCGGCAACGTGCTCGGGTCGAACCTGTTCAATGCACTTGGCGTCGGGGCGGTCGCCGGGATCATCGGCAACGGCACGTTCACCGCCGACTTCAACCCGAGCATGGTGGCGATGCTCGCCATCGCAGTGCTCGCCGGGATCCTGGCGATCATCGGCAACCGGCTCGACCGATGGCAGGGTGCGGTCCTGCTGGCGTGTTACCCGGTCGTGCTGTTCTTGATCTGAGACCGATTCACAGCAGGCGGCGCAGCGCTTCGATCTGGCGGTGGACTGAGGCCACCGAGCCGCCACCCTGCGAAACCCGGCGTTCCACCGACCTGCGGGGATCGACTCGTTCGAGGTCCGAGTCCACGAACCGGTCGTCAGCCGCCGCCAGGTCCTCGGAGGTCGCGGTCTCGAGTCCTCTGCCGCCGGCCACGAGGGCCGAAACCAGCCTGCCCACCGCATGGTGGGCCTCCCGGAACGGAACTCCCCGCTCCACCATCGCTTCTGCGAGATCGAGCGCCGTCACCCAGGCGGAGGGGGGCGGGGGATCGAATCGGGCGGATCCGAGCATCCCGGTCAGCGCAGTGAGGGTCCCGGCGAGGATGTCGTCCGCCGTGAACAGGTGGGTCTTGTCTTCCTGCAGGTCGCGGTTGTACGCCAGCGGGAGGCCCTTCTGAAGGGTGAGGATGGCGGTGAGGGCGCCGATGGCACCTGCCGACCGGCCGCGGGCCAGTTCGGCGATGTCCGGGTTCTTCTTCTGAGGGAGCGCGGAACTCCCCGTGGTGAATGCATCGCCGAAGGCGACCCAGCCGAACTCGGTGGTCGCCCACAGGATCAGTTCCTCGGAGAGCCGTGACAGGTGGACCATCGCCTGGGCCGCACACCACACGTATTCGGCCACCAGGTCGCGCGAACCGACCGCGTCGATCGAGTTTGCGAAGACGACCCCGAACCCCAATGCCCTGGCAGTGTTGCCTGGCTCGATCGGAAGGCTGGAGCCACCCGCCGCACCCGCCCCCAACGGAGACACGTCGAGCCGCCGCCCCAGATCCTCCAGACGAGACCGATCGCGCAGCCCCATCCATGCGTACGCCAGCAGGTGGTGACCGAGGGGAACGGCCTGCGCCTGTTGCAGGTGGGTGTACGCCGGAACCACGGTCTCGGCGTGGGTCGCCGCGATCGCCACCAGGGTCTGGATGTAGGCGGTGAGTTGGTCGGCCCGGTCGGTCGCCGCCCGTCGTAGGTACAGCCTGACGTCGAGGGCGACCTGGTCGTTCCTGGATCGCCCGGTGTGCAGCTTCCTCCCCGGCTCACCCACCAGTTCGATCAGCCGTCGTTCGACCGCAGAGTGCACGTCCTCGTCCGTGTCGAGGAATTCGAAGGTCCCTGCCGTGGCCTCCTCGAGGATCACACCGAGGCCTTCGGCCATGGTCCTCGCCTCGTCCAGGGAGACCAACCCCACGTCGCCCAACATCCCCACGTGCGCCAGCGACCCCGTCACGTCGTCGACCAGCAGCCTCCGATCCTCGGGCGTGACCGTGTAGTCCCACAGGATGCGGTCGGGATCGGCATCGAACCTGCCACCCCAGAGCGTCACTCACCTTCTCCCAGCCGGGACTCCGCCAGCCGCCGCAGGCGCAACGCGTTGAGTCGGATGAATCCCTCGGCGTCGGCCTGGTCGTAGACGTCGTCCTCCTCGAAGGTGACCGTCGCCCGGTCGTACAGCGCATGCTTGGCCGAGCGTCGACCCTCGATGACGCAGCTCCCCTTGTAGAGCTTGAGCCGGGCCTCGCCGTTGACGCGCTTCTGGATGTCGTCCATGAACGCCTGGAGGGCCTCGCGCTCCGGCGCGAACCAGAAGCCGTTGTAGACCATCTCGGCGTAGCGCGGAACCAACTCGTCACGGAGGTGCGCGACCTCGCGGTCGAGGGTGATGGACTCGACCGCCCGATGGGCGTGATGCAGGAGGGTGGCACCGGGCGTCTCGTACACGCCACGGCTCTTCATCCCGACGAAACGATTCTCGACGATGTCGACCCGGCCCACTCCATGGGAGCCGGCGATCGTGTTGGCGCGCGTCAGAAGCTCGACTGGAGCCAGCTCTTCCCCGTCGATGGCGACGGGGGTGCCCCGCTCGAAGGTCACCGTCACCCACTGCGGCTCGTCGGGGGCGTTCTCGGGATCGACGGTCATGCGGAACATCCCGGCCGGGGGTGGCTCCCACGGGTCTTCCAGCAATCCCCCCTCGTAGGAGACGTGCATGAGGTTGGCATCCATCGAGTAGGGCTTCTCCGGGGTGACGGGAACCGGGATCCCGCGGGCCTCCGCATAGGCCACGCAGTCGGCCCGGCCCCGAAGTTTCCACTCCCGCCATGGGGCGATCACCTTGATGTCTGGGTCGATGGCATAGGCGGCGAGCTCGAAGCGCACCTGATCGTTGCCCTTGCCCGTGGCGCCGTGAGCGATGGCGTCCGCCCCCACCCGGGCGGCGGTCCGCATCATCCCGCGGGTGATGATCGGACGGGCGAGGGAGGTGCCCATCAGGTAGTAGCTCTCGTAGGTGGCGTTCGCCCGGATGGCGGGGAACACGGCGTCCCGTACGAACTCTTCGGTGAGATCCTCGACCACCGCTTCGATCGCCCCGGTTGCGATCGCCTTGTCCTTGGCTTCGGCTACCTCGGCGCCCTGACCGACGTCGGCGGTGTAGGCGACGACGTCGGCGCCGTACTCCTCTTTCAGCCAGGTCAGGATCACCGACGTATCCAGTCCGCCCGAGTAGGCGAGGACCACTTTCATGCTCGCGCTCCGATCTGTTCCAGTTTGGCCGCCAGCCCCGGACCACCGTCCGGGGTGGCGGTGATGACGATGATGGTGTCGTCGCCCCCGACCGATCCGAGTACCTCGGGGAGGGATGCTCCGTCGACGGCGGAAGCCACGACCATCGCCGCGCCCGGCGGGGTCTTCAGGACGACGATGTTCCCGCTGTGCTGGATCGACTCGACGAACTCGTCGATGGTCCGACCCAGGTAGGCCACGGCCTCATCCGGGTTCCCCCGGTCGCCGATCCGATAGCGGTCGTCGTGCGCCTTGCTGGCACCGATCACCGCCAGATCGCGGGACACCGTGGCCTGGGTCACCGACATCCCCCTGGCCTCCAGGAGGTCCACGAGTTCGGCTTGGCTCGTGACGGCCTGGTCCAGGATGAGGTTGCGGATGACGCGCCTCCGCGCCGCCGTGGTCGACATACGATACACAATACGCATATGCGCATATCTATTGCGAGTCCGGAGGACGAGCCAACGTGATTGCGAGTCCGGAGGACGAGCCATCGTCATTGCGAGTCCGGAAGAGCCCATCGACATGACGGGTCCCGTCGGCTGACCGATATGCTGCGGGCCGATCGATGTCGAGGCACCGCTGAACCCGTATTGGGCGCTCGCCCTCGTGGCCGCGCTCATCGCAGCCAACGGACTGTTCGTTGCCGCCGAGTTCGCCCTCATCGCCGTCCGGCGCGGCAGCCTCGAGGCGCTGGCGGCCGAAGGGAGCCGGCGGGCGGCCGTCGCACTACGGGAACTCGACCGGGCGTCGTTCATGTTGTCCGGCGCCCAGTTCGGTATCACCGCCACCAGCCTGGTTGTCGGCTTCCTCGCCGAGTCGGCGGTCGGGGACGGCGTGGTGCGACCGATCCTCGGCCTGTTCGGTCTCCCCGACGAAGCAGCTGCACCGCTCTCCCTCACCTTCGCCTTCCTGATCTCGACGGTCGTCCAGATGCTGTTCGGCGAGCTCGCCCCCAAGAACCTCGCACTGGCGATACCCGTGCGCATGTCGCTCATGGTCGCGTACCCGATCCACTGGTTCGGGGTCGGCCTCGGGCCGATCATCCGGCTGTTCGACGGGACGGCCGGGTGGGTGACCCGGCGGGTCTTCCGTGTCGATGTGGCGGAGGAACGTCACGGCGGGTACTCCCCAGAGGAACTGGCGCGGATCGTGGTGGCCTCCCAGGAGGAAGGCCAGTTGTCTCGGGACCAGGGCGAACTGCTCACCCGGGCGGTCGAGCTCGGCGAGCGGCGCGTCCACGAGGTGATGGTTCCTCGCACCCGAGTCACCTTCCTCGACGGAGACGAACCGGTCGACGTCATGCGCTCGGTCGCCCGGGACACCGGTCACTCCCGCTTCCCGGTGGTGGGCGACACCGACGACGACATCCTCGGGACCGTGCACATCAAGGACCTGCTGGTGGTCCCGGCCAACGAGCGGGACACCACCGTGCTCTCCCAGATCGCCACACCGGCGCTGATCGTTCCCGACACGGACCGGCTTCGTCCGCTGCTGGCCAAGATGCGGCAAGCCCGACGCACCTTCGCGGTGGTCGCCGACGAGTACGGCGGCGTTGCGGGGATCGTCACCCTGGAAGACGTCGTCGAGGAGTTGGTGGGGGAGATCGAGGACGAGTTCGATGCCACGACCTCACCGATCCGACCGACCACCGGTGGCGGGTTCACGATCGACGGGAGTGTCCGCCTCGATGAGGCGGAGAACGCGCTGGGGTGCGATCTTCCCGACGGCGATTACGAGACGATCGCCGGCTTCCTGATCTCGATGCTCGAACGAATCCCCGTCGAAGGAGACTCGGTCGAGACCGCCGGGTGGCGTCTGAGCGCCATCGACGTCGACGGCCTGCGCGTCGTGTCGGTGTCGGCGGAACGGATCGACCCGCCGTCAGGGAACGGTGAACCGACGTGACCGTCACCCTCGCCGCCGACATCACCTCGATCTCGCCAGGACTCGATCCGACCGCACTCCTCATCGGTCTGGCGCTGCTCATCACGAACGGCTTCTTCGTGGCTGCCGAGATCGCGCTGCTGGCAGCCAACCGGGCGCAGGTGGAGGCCCGAGCCGAGCAGGGTGACGCCGGTGCCGTCCGCGCCCTGAAGGCTCTCCGGGAACTGTCGATCACGTTTTCTGGCGCTCAACTCGGCATCACCATGTGCTCGCTGGGGCTCGGAGCGGTGGCGGAGCCGGCGCTGGCGTCGGTCTTCCTCCTCTGGATGGAGCCCTTGGGGCTTCCGGCAGTCACGGCCAGTGTCCTGTCGTTCGTGGTGGCCCTCAGCCTGGTGGTGTTCCTCCACATGGTCGTCGGCGAGATGGTCCCGAAGAACCTGGCGCTGGCCGACGCCGAGCGCCTCGCCAGCCGCGTGTCCCTCCTGTTCGGCTGGTACGTCAAGCTGTTCCGGCCGCTGATCGTGCTACTCAACGGCGCTGCCAACGCCCTGGTGCGGCTGACCGGGATCGAGCCGGTGGAGGAGATCGGTTTGGTACACACCCCCGACGAGCTCCGAATGGCGTTGCGCGAGTCGCTTCGTACCGGCCTGATCGCTCCCGCACAGGTTCGGGTGCTGTCGGCGGTGCTCGCCCTCGGCGACATCGACGCCGAGTCGGCGATGACCCCGCGGATCGATCTGGTCACCGTCGACGAGCACGCCACCGTCGAGGAGATCCTGACGCTGGCGGCGGAATCGGGCCATTCCCGGCTCCCCGTGCGGCAGGCCGACCTCGATCACATCATCGGGGTCGTCCACGTCAAGGATCTGCTGATCGCAGACGAACGAGAACTGGATGGCAAGACCGCTCGCGATCTCAGGCGCCCGATGCCGGTCGTGCCCGAGTCCCGCGACCTCGACCAACTCCTCAACGACATGCGATCCGAGCGATCGCACCTGGCTCTCGTGATCGACGAGTACGGCGGAACGGCAGGGGTTCTCACCCTCGAGGACATCCTGGAAGAGCTGGTGGGCGAGATCGCCGACGAGTTCGACCCGACCGAGTGGGAGCCCAGGGACCGGGGAGGGGCGTGGGTCGTGACCGGGAGCATGCGCCGCGACGAACTGCAACGACTCACCGGCCTCGAGCTTCCCGAAGGGGAGACCGAGACGGTCTCCGGTGCGATCAGCGAGACGTTGGGACGGCTCCCTCACCGAGGAGACCTGATCGAGCATCGGGGTTGGACCCTCCGGGTGCTGACGATGGACGGCCGGCGGGCAGGTCAGGTCGAGGTGGTGGCTCCCCCTCCCACCGGCTCGAACTGACCGTCGCTCCACCGCACCGATCCGGCCACCGCCACGACGACCACCAGACCTCCGGCGAGCTGCACGGGTGTCGGTCGCTCCGCCAGCACCAGCCAGGCGCCCCCCACCCCGAAGACGGGAACCAGACTGAGGAAGAGTGCGGCGACACCGGCGGTCGTGCGTCGCAGGCCCGTCAGGAATGCCCAGAACGCCAACCCGTAGTACAGGATCCCGGATCCGAGGGCACTCGCCCACCCGCCGACATCGACACCCGTCACGTCGACCGGCCCGGTTGCGCCGAGCACCCCGAACGCGAAGCACAGGGCCACCGCCTGCTGGGACAGGACGACGCGGAGCGAGGCAGCGGAACCGGACCACTCTGCAGCCACCACGGTGTAGACCGCACAGCACAGGACGGCCGCCATCGTGAGGGACACCCCGAGCAGAGCTCCGCCGGTCGCCTCCCCGGCGCCGGCGGCGATCGCCCCGAGCACTGCGACCGCCCCCAGCGACACGAGGCGAGACGGGTAGCGCCGACCCAGGATCAGCCATGCCACCGCGAAGACCATCACGGGTTCGAGAGCCCAGAGCATCGACGACAGTCCGGCGGTGATCCAGGCGAGCCCGGCAAGGCCGAGCAGATAGGCGAGGCCGGGGTTCAGGACGCCGAGCAGCATCGCCCGAATCGGCGGACGCGGGCCGCGGTCGAAACGGATGGCCACGACGGCGAGAAACAGCACACTCGCCGTGAGTTGGGAGACGAGCAGGACCCTCGGTGGAACGACAGCCAGGGCGTGCTTGCTGGCGACCGTGCCGAGACCCCAGCAGGCGGCGGCGAGTATCAGAGGACGGGCATGACGTGAGGACATGGAAAGGCTCCGGTTTGGACGACGATCGACGCAGCGGGCGTCGCTTCGCAGTCCTCGCCGTCACAGGCGGCGTAGCCGGGGAGCCGTCGGATCCTCATCGGAGGTCAATCTATCCGCGATCGTCAACGCGGGGTGTCGCCGTCCGGTGCGAACGGGGGACCGTGGCCCGGGATGACGAGCGCCGCGACGGCGAGCACCCGCCCCCGCCCAGAGTGGAGTGAGGCCGGGTCCGTGGCGAACGGGTCGTCGGAGGGACCGGTGGCACGCCACCACAGGTGGGTCGCCGCCACCACGCCATCGGAAGTTCCCACCAAGGTCGTGATGTCCTGGGCGGTGTGTCCCGGCGTCTCCCACAACATCACCGACGGCGACACCAGAAACCCCTCGGCAGGACGGGAGGTCCACGAGTCGTGGTGATAGATGGCCCAGTGATCGTGGACCCGCGCCTCGCCGAACAACCCCACGTTGACGGTGTGGTCGGGGTGATGGTGGCTGATGACGACATCGGTCACGTCCGCTGTGGCCAACCCCTCCCGCTCCAGCGGAGCGAGAATCGCCGCCTGGGACGGAGCCATGCCGGGATCGATGACGATCACGTGGGCTGCGTCGCGAACGAGCGTCACCGTCGACCTCACGTTCGGGCTGCCCGATCCTTCCTGCAGCACCCGGACGGATGCCCGCATGGCCAGCCCGTCGATCATCCCATGGCCGCCCCGAATCGGGCGAGACCCTCCTCCACCTCGTCGCCGGTGACGCTCAGCGGCGGGGCGAATCTCACGGCGTCGGGTCGGACCGCGTTGACGATCAGGCCGGACGCCAGTGCCTTGGCAGCCACCTCGCCGGCGTTCGGCTCCTCGAGGAGCGCAGCCAGCAGCAGACCACGTCCCCGCACGGAGGCCACCCCGTCGACCGCTTCCAGTCCACGAACCAACTGGTCGCTCCGCTCGCGCGTATTGGTGAGGAGATCGCGGTCGTCGATCTCGTCGAGCACCGCCAGTGCGGCCGCACACACCACAGGACCGCCCCCGAAGGTGGTGGCGTGGTCCCCGGGGCGAAATGCCCCGGCCACGGACTCGGTCGCCATGCAGGCCCCGATCGGTAGCCCGTTCGCCAGGGCCTTGGCGGTGGTTGCGATGTCCGGTGAGAAGCCGAGCTGCTGCCAGGAGAACCACGTCCCGGTGCGCCCGATGCCCGCCTGGACGTCGTCGACGATCAGGAGAATCTCACGCTCGTCGCAGAGAGCACGCACAGCCTGCAGGTACTCCGCCGTCATCGGCACCACGCCACCTTCACCCTGGGTGGTCTCGACCATCACGGCGGCTGTGGTGGCGGAGACGGCGTCCGCCAGTTTGTCGATCTCCATCGGCGGTACCTGGTGGAACCCGATCGGTAGCGGATCGAAGGCCGCCTGCTTGGCCGGCTGTCCGGTGGCGGCGAGCGTGGCCAGGGAGCGACCGTGGAAGGAGTCGAGGAGTGACACGATCTCGTAGCACTCCGGACCCTTGGTGGTCTGTCCCCAACGGCGAGCGAGTTTGATCGCAGCCTCGTTGGCCGTCGCACCGCAGTTGGAGAAGAACACGCGGTCGAGTCCCGAGAGGTCGTCGAGGCGTTCCGCCAGCTCGACCATCGGCTCGGTGACGTACAGGTTGGAAACATGCACGAGGGAGGTCATCTGCCTGGCCACCGCCGAGGCCACCCGCGGGTTGGCGTGGCCCACGGACACCACGGCCAGTCCGGTCAGGAAGTCGAGATAGGTCTTGCCGGTCGCGTCCGTGAGCCACGAGCCTGAGCCCTGCACGAACACGACAGGTGTGCGGGTGTAGGTCTGCATCACGGCGGCAGACTCGCGAGCGAGGATGTCCTGCATTAGATCCGTCATGGCCGGTCGTCTCCGTCCTGGGTGATCATCGTCCCGACCCCTTCCCGTGTGAACATCTCGAGCAACAACACGTGCTGCACTCGTCCGTCGAGGACGTGGGCCCGCACGACACCCGCCTCGAGGGCGGCGGCGGCCGAGGACAGCTTCGGCAACATCCCGCCACCCAGTGAAGGCAACAGGGCCCGGAGGGCGGAGAGGTCCATCCGCTGGATGAGCGATCCGTCGTCACCTGCATCTCGCAACACGCCCTCGACGTCGGTCAGGTAGACCAGCTTGCGCGCCCCGAGCGCGGCCGCCAGCGCCCCTGCGGCGGTGTCGGCGTTCACGTTGTAGACATCTCCTTCGGGACCGAGCGCCACCGGAGCCACCACCGGTACGAGGCCCTCGGCCAGCAGGCGATGGATCAGACCGGTGTTGACACCGGTGATCTCGCCGACGTAGCCCAGTCGGTCGTCCTTCGGCGTGGCGGTGAAGAGCGAGGCGTCGATGCCGCTCACCCCGATCGCCTCCGCCCCGTGGGCGCCGAGCATCCGCACGATGTCGGCGTTCACCTCGCCGATCAACACCCGCTGGACGACTTTCATCGTGGCGGCGTCGGTCACTCTCAGCCCGTCGACCCAGATGGGTTCGATGCCGGCGGTGCTCATGGCCTCCGAGATCTGGGGGCCACCTCCGTGGACGACGACCGGGAGGATCCCGACGGTGTGCAGGAGGGTGATGTCGCCGGCGAAGCTCTGCTGGAGGGCGGGATCCTCCATCGTCGAGCCGCCGTACTTGATCACGACCACCTGGCCGCGGAACCGCTGGATGTAGGGCAGCGCCTCCATGAGGATCGACGCCTTGCCCATCGAGTTGGCGATGCGTGCCTTGGCGGGGTCGGGGGCACCGTGTCCGGTGGTCATGAGCGCTCCCCGTTGAAGACGACGTAGTCGGGGGTGAGGTCGGTGGTCAGCACGCTGGCCCGTCCGGGGCCCGAGCCGACACACACCTCGAGACTGAAATCTCCCGTGAGGAGCGCCGAGAGCTCTCCCTCGTCGAACGGCGTCAGGATGCCGCCGGCGCACACCGCAGTCCCCTCGTAGGCGATGGCGACTCGATCGACCTCGATCTCCTCTCCTGCCACCCCCAGCGCGGCCACCACCCGCCCCCAGTTGGGGTCGGCCCCGTAGAACGACGCCCGCACCAGTGCCGAGTCGGCGATGGCCCTCCCCAGGTTCCGGGCGGCGCGATCGTCCGTGGCGCCGGACACCTCGATCGTCACCACCTTCGACGCCCCTTCGGCGTCCTCCGCCATCTGCCTGGCGAGGGTGCGACACACGGACTCGACTGCGGCGGCCAACTCGAGCGGACCGACCTCCACACCGGACGCACCGGACGCCAGCAGGAAGACCGTGTCGTTGGTGGACTGGCACCCGTCGATGTTGAGAGCGTTGAAGGTCGCATCCACCGCAGGACGCAGCACGTCGTCGAGGACGCTCGACGAGACCACCGCGTCGGTGGTGAGAAACGCCAGCATGGTCGCCATGTCGGGTCGCACCATCCCTGCGCCCTTGGCGATCCCGCCCACCGTCCACCCGTCACCCTCGACGGCGGTCGACTTGGTCACCGAGTCGGTGGTGAGGATCCCGCTCGCCGCCGCGGTGGCGTTGGCGGCACTCGTGCCCAGGTCGGTTACCAACCGCGGGATCCCGGCGACGATGCGATCCATCGGAAGCCGTCCGCCGATCGGCCCGGTGGAGCACACGAGGACGTCCGTTGGCTCACACCCGAGCGCTCTGGCGGTCTCCTCCGCCATCGTGAGGGCGTCGGCCAGACCACCGGACCCTGTCCCGGCATTGGCCGCTCCGGAGTTCACGACGATGGCCCGGGCGGTGCCATCGGCCAGGTGGCGGCGGGAAACCTGGACCGGGGGGGCGGCCGTGCGAGACGTCGTGAACACACCGGCGGCAGCCACGGGTCCTTCTGCGGCGATCAGCGCCATGTCCGCCACGCCCGTCGCCTTGATTCCGGCGGCGAGACCGGACGCCCGGAAACCGCCGGCTGCCACGACGCTCATGGCATCCACCCGGCGAGTGGCAGCCCCGTCTCCTCGGGGAGACCGGACATCACGTTGGCCGCCTGGATGGCCTGGCCGGCCGCTCCCTTGACCAGGTTGTCGATGGCGGCCTGAGCGATGACCACACCGGCATGGTGGTCGACGAATGCAGACACGATCGCCCGATTGGACGACACCGCCCATCGAGTCTGAGGCGGGACATCGACGACCGACACGAACGGCCGCCCGGCGTACGCCTCTGCCAGGGTCCGACGGGCGGAGGCATCGGTGGCGTCCGTCGCCAGGGGAGCGGTCACCGTCGCCAGTTCTCCGCGCTGCATGGGCACCAGGTGCGGCGTGAACACGACGGTGGCGTCGACGCCGGTGGCGGCGGTGATCGCCATCTCGATCTCGGGGCGGTGTCGGTGGCGGGTCACGGAGTACGCCTGGACACCCTCGGCCACCGCCCCGAACAGCAGGTTCTCCTTCAGGCTGCGCCCCGCTCCCGACACGCCACTGAGGCAGTCGGCGACGATGGCGGCGCTCGAGTCGATCAGACCGGCACGGATGAGCGGGACGATGGCGAGCAGCACGGCGGTGGGATAACAGCCGGGTGACGCCACCCGATCGGCTCCCGAGAGGTCGAACAGCTCCGGAAGTCCGTAGCGCCACTCCCCCAGCCGGTGCGGCAACGGATGCGGCTCGCCGTATGCGGCCCGGTATCGCTCGTCGGTGTCGAGCCGATAGTCACTTCCCAGGTCGACGACCGCCAGCCCGCGTCCGGTCAGGATCTCGCCGATCTCCCACGATGCGCCGTGTGGAAGAGCCAGGAACACCAGATCGACCTCGGATGGGAGATCGTCGGGATCGTTGCTGCCGAGCACCCGATCGCCGGACCGCAGCTGCGGATGCACCGACGACAGGGGCTCGCCCACCCGACTGTGAGCCCCCAGGTGGACGAGTTCCATCGACGGATGCTCGTCCAGCATCCGGACCAGCTCACCGCCGGCATATCCAGAGGCGCCGAGCACCGCCACCGTTCGCATCGTCAAGCTCTGCCTCCACCGTGTCGCCTGCCGTCACTATATACGCATATGCGTATGATCAATCCGTCCGTCCGTCAGTCCCCGACCGGGAACTCCGGCAAGCCCTCGTGACGCACCCACTCCACCATCAGCCGTTCGGCGTCCGGTCCGAGTACCAGGAGAACGAAAGTCAGGAAGGTGTCCGTGGTCACCGACTCTCCCGCGAAGGCCGTCACGTACGCCCGCAGGAACGGGAAGAACTCCTCGTCGCCCACGAACTCGCGGAGGGCGACGATCCCCAGACCGGCGCGCTGGTAGACCGAGAGGTTGAAGAGGTCGTGGACGGGCGGGTCGGCAGGCGCCGGGTGGGCAACCGCAGCCAGCGCCTCCCATGCCCGTCGCGTCTCGGCCACATAGGTCTCCCGGCCTCGATCGCGTTCCATCCAGCGCCAGGTCATGAACGTGGCGAACCCCTCGTTCAGCCACAGATCCCCCCACTGTCCGAGGGTGATGTCGTTCCCGAACCACTGGTGGGCCAACTCGTGGGCGATCACCGGCTCGGCCCACGCCGCGCTGCGCGTGGTGTACGTGGGAAGGGTCTGGGTCTCGAGTGCCGCCCCGAGGCCGGAGTCCACGATCACCGCCCCGATGGAGCCGAACGGGTAGGGCCCCAGGTCCTCGACCAGCACCGCCAGGATCTCTCCCTGTCGTTCGAAGCCCGGTGGAAGGTCCCCGCCCCCCGCCAACCAGGTCACCACCCCGTCGTCGGTCGTGACCGCCGAGAAGTCCCCGATAACCAGCGGGATCAGGTAGGGAGCGACGCCCGGGATCTCGGCGGTGTAGACATCGAGACCGTCCTGCGTGACCGGACCGGACAGCGTGCCGCCCGAAACGACGACGTGGGGAGCGGGCACCCGCACCGTGAGCCGCACGTCCGCCCGGTCACGCGGATGGTCGTTGGAGGGGAAGACGCCGGAGGCGCCGTCTGGCTGCGACAGCAGGAAGCGTGACCCGTCCGCGCCACGCTGCCAGCCGGTGGGAAACGGGAAGCCGGGCATGTCGACCGGTTCCAACCGTCCGTCGTAGTCGACCACCACCACGAAACGCTCCCCGGCAGCGATCACCGTCCGCGGGTTGATCCGCAACTCCCGTCCGTCGCGATGGAACCCGGCAGCCTCCTCGTCGACCGCCACACGAGCGACCCTGTGACCGACGAAATCGAGGGCGAAGGACCGGAGGGGCACCGTCGCCTCGGCCACCACGGTCGTCGTGGCATCCACCGCCGTCAGCCCCCCATCGAGGGTCATGTCGATGTCGTAGGAGATGACGTCATATCCGGCGTTCCCGAGATCCGGGAACAGACGATCCCCCAGACCGGCGGCCGCATCCACTCCGACCGGCGCAGTCGTCGTAGTGGTGACACGAGCCGTCGTGGCCGGTGGGGCGACGTCCGGCGGTACCACCCCGGTCGTGCAACCCACCAGGAGGACGACGAGGACGGCGGTCCGCTTCATTCCTCCTCGGCGGCGGGCGGATGCCCCGGATCCGGGAGACCGCGATCGATCGCCCACTCCCGCACCATGTCGTAGGCGTCACGCAGGGAGTACTCACCGTCCTCGATCCGGCGCTCCAGCAGCATGTCCATGACCTCGCCGACCACCGGCCCGGGACGGATCCCCAGGTAGGAGATCACGTCGTTGCCGTTGATGGGAGCCCGGAGCGCCTCGATCGCCTCCCGCTCCCGCAACTCCACGATGCGCTCCTCGAGCTCGTCGATACTTCGCTGGATGGCCTCGGCACGGCGGGCGTTGCCGGTGGTCACGTCGCACCGGACGAGCTCGTTGAGGTCTTCGAGGAGTTCTCCGGCATCGCGGACGTACCGCCGAACCGCCGAGTCGGTCCATCCCATCTTGAGGGTGTGGGGACGCAGGTGAAGGAACACGAGCTGACGGACACCGGAGACGATGTCGTTGGGATAGCGCAGTGCCCGTAACCGGTCTCGCGCCATCCGCGCCCCCACCACCTCGTGGTGATGGAAGGTGACGCCGTCGTCGCCGAACTCCCTCGTGTCCGGCTTGCCGATGTCGTGGAGGAGTGCGGCCAGCCTGAGCCTGAGACGGGGCGATGCCTTCTGGGTGACGGCGATCGTGTGGGCGAGGACGTCCTTGTGACGATGCACGGGGTCCTGTTCCATGGCCAATCGGGACAGTTCAGGCATGAAGTGATCGGCCAGACCGGATGCCACCAGGGCCGTCAGGGCAGGACCGGGGTCGGGAGCGGTGATCAGCTTCGAGAACTCGTCCCTGATCCGCTCGGCCGACACGATCTGCAGCCGGTCGCCCATCTCGTGTACCGCCCGGAGGGCATCGTCGTCCGGGGTGAAGCCGAGGGTGGCCTGAAAGCGGAAGAGTCGCAGCATCCGCAGGGGATCGTCCGAGAAGGAGTCCTCCGGTGCCCCCGGCGTCCGCAACACGCCGGAGGCCAGGTCCGCCAGGCCGCCGCACGGGTCCACGGTCTCGGTGTCCGGCAGCGCGATCGCCAAGGCATTGATCGTGAAGTCCCGCCGCACGAGATCGTCCTCGATCCGATCCGAGTAGGTCACCTCGGGCTTGCGCGACTCGTGGCGATACACCTCCGACCGATAGGTGGTGATCTCCACCGTCCAGTCCCCTGCCCTGGCGGCGATCGTTCCGTACGCCTCGCCCACGCCGTACACGGCGTCGGCCCACGGAGCCACCACCTCGCGGATCGCCTCCGGCCGGGCGTCGGTCGTGAAGTCGAGGTCCTCGACGGTGCGGTCGAGAAGGGCGTCGCGTACCGAGCCGCCCACCAGGTAGAGGTCGTGGCCGGCCGAACGGAAGCGTTCGGCCAGCTCCATGGCGGGAGACCCGTCCGCGACCAACCAACGGAGCCGTTCGGGGATCATGCCCGGCTCAGGCTAACGGCCCACCGGGGTCACACCTCGACGCCGGCCTCCAGCGCCTTGGCACGAAACTCGTGGGTGTTGCGCACGTACGGAAGTGCCGCCGCCAGGGCCACCCGCCGCTGCGTCACGAGCTGCAGCAGTGCCTGATCGAACGTCTGCATCCCGAAGAACTCGCTCTCCTTCACCGCCTCGACGAACCGCGCCCGGTCGGCGCCTTCGGCGATGAGCTCGATCACGCGCCCGTGCCCGGTGAGGATCTCGGTGGCGAGTATGCGGCCCGTCCCGTCGGCCGTGTCCAGCAGCCGCTGAGAGATCACCCCGCGCAACAATCCCGCCAGTTGCCGCCGAACCGTCGGGTGACGCTTGTCGGGGAAGAACTCAACCAGGCGGTCGATCGTGTCGAGGGGATCCTTCGTGTGCATGGAGCTGAGCACCAGATGCCCTGTCTCGGCGGCGGCGAGTGCCGCCACCGCCGTCTCGGGATCGTTGATCTCCGAGATCAGGATCACATCGGCGTCCTGACGCATCGCCTTGCGCACCGCCGAGGCCAGGTCGGGGGTGTCGACGCCGACCTCGCGCTGAGCCACCACGGCCATCTTGTCCGGGAAGAGCACCTCGATGGGATCCTCCGCGGTGATGATCGAGACGGGCTGGGTCTGATTGATGTGTTCGACGATGGCGGCCAGTGTCGTGGTTCTCCCCGAGCCGGCCGGGCCGGTCGCGAGGATCAGGCCGCGCGTCTCGGTCGCCAGCTTCCGGACCACCGGAGGCAACCCGAGCTGGTCGATCGTCGGCACACCCGGAACGACTCGACGCAGCACCAGGCTGACCGACCCGCGCTGGCGAAACGCCCCGACCCGGAACCGCCCGAGGTCGGGCCGGCCGTAGGCGAAGTCGGCCTCGCCCGTGGCATCGAAGACTTCCGCCGCCTTCACCGTGAAGATCTCCCGGGCGAAGGTCTCGACGTCGTCGGGTCGCAACGACGGGAGGTCGGCGAGTCTGAGCAACTCGCCGTCGATGCGAACCACCGGCGGCGACCCGACCTTGAGGTGGACATCGGATGCCCGTGACTCCACCGCTCGGCGCAACAGTTCGTCGAATGAAAGTGACATGGGGAAGGCCTCCCGCAGACGGGTCGTTCTCGTGTGACTATCGGCGGACCGTCGGGGTGCCTTGACCCGCTTTCGAGTCAGCGGAGGGAACGCTCGACCCGGTCGACCACGGCGAATGCCTCGGGCGGAGAGACGCGGTGCGCCCCGTCGGCCTCGGGACGTCCGGCGTATCCCCGCAGGGTCTGACCGACGGCCGCCGTGAGAGCCGCCAGGTGGTAACCGCCCTCGAGGAACGTGACGATTCGATGCGGCGGCAGCACACCGGCCAGCGCCGCAGCCATCATCCCGTAGTCGCCTGACTCCAACGCGAGATCGGCGAGGGGATCGCTGGCGTGGGCGTCGTATCCGGCTGAGACCAGGATCCAGTCCGGTCGGAATTCGTGCAGAGCGGGCACGACGATCCGCCCGAAGATCTCGCGGTACACGTCGCCGGCCGAACCCGCCGGCAGCGGAACGTTTATGACCGTGCCGGGGGCATCGCGTCCGCCGCGCTCGTCTGCCGACCCGGTCATCGGATAGAACGGGTACTGGTGGGTGGAGATGTAGAGCACGTCGGGATCGTTCCAGGTCATCGCCTGAGTCCCGTTGCCGTGGTGGACGTCCCAGTCGACGATCGCCACGCGGTACCCGTCGGCTTTGAGCGCGGCGGCGGTGACGACGGCGTTGTTGAACAGACAGAATCCCATCGCCTGGGCCGCCAGGGCGTGATGACCCGGGGGGCGCACCGCCAGGAACGCGGTGGTGTCGACCGCGTCGACCAGGAGACGCACCGACTGCGGCCCCGCACCTGCTGCGCGCAACGCCGCCTCCCACGAGGCTTCGACGGCCACGGTGTCGGCATCGAGTGGGCCGCCGCCGGCAGCGCAGAACCGCTCGAGAGCCGCGACATAGGCATCGGTGTGAACGTGCGAGAGCAGGTCGCGGTCCACCAGCTCGGCCTCCACCCGGCGCACCCCCAGACCCGCCGACCAGACCCCGCGCTCGGTCGCCGCCAGCCTCGCCGGCCGTTCCGGGTGCCACGAACCCGTGTCGTGTGCGACGAACGACGGGTGCGTGACATACAGGATCTCCACGCCGCTACTTTGCCACCGATGGCGTACCAGGGATGAATGGGGAGGGTCAGGTCTCGACCCGGGGCGAGTGGCCCGGTCTCGTCACCCTCCGGGCCGGATGGTGGAAGGGCGTCGCACGCCCCCGCCACGACCACACCCTCGATGCCGTGCTCCGGCTCGAACGAAGCTCATCCGATTTCGTCCGCAGGTGCACGACCTGGCTGGCGGATCACGGGGCCGCGACCGTGGACTCACCCCCACTGATGCATGGTTCCGCCCGCGTCTTCCAGCAGGCGGGGTTCTCCCCCTACGCCGAACTGCTCCTCTTCGAACGCGACCTCCGCGATCGCCTGCCGACACCGGCTGACGTCAGGGACGCCACCGAGGGCGACCGCATCGCCGCCGCCCGGATCGACGATGCCGCCTTCGACGGCGACTGGCGGGTCGGCCGTCTCGGATTGGCGGACGCCCTCGACGCCACGCCCCACTCGGTCATGCTCTTCCACGGGAGCGGTGCCGGCTTCGTGATCGCCGGGGTGTCACACGAGATCGGCTACCTGCAGAGAATCGCGGTGGACCCGTCTCACCAGGGCCAGGGATACGGGCGGGCCCTCGTGCAGGCTGCGATGGCGTGGGCTCGCTCGCGGGGTGCCCGTACCATGATGCTGAACACGCAGATCGACAACGAGCGAGCGACCCAGATGTACCGGTCCGAATCCTTCGTCGCCCTCCCCTCCCGCCTCGTGATCCATCGTCACCAGGCGTGAACGCCGCCACCCGCACCGCCGGCACCGCGCCTCCCTCCTCCTGATGCCACCCCCCCTCCCCTCCCGCTACCGACTCGAGGTCCGGCTCGGTCGCGACGACGACATCGAGCAGTGGCTCGCCACCGACGAGTCCCTCAGCAGGCCGGTGCTGATCCGCATCCTCGGACCGGAGGCGAGCGGAACCCGGCGCGCGCAGTTCCTCGAGTCCGTCCGGTCGGCGGCGCTGGTCAACCACGCCCACATGGCTTCGGTCTTCGACGCCGAGGAGCTCCCCGACGGGGCGTTCGCAGTGAGCGAGTGGCCCGGGGGGGTCACTCTGGGCGATCGGCTCGAGGCCGGCGAGACGATGGATGTCGAGGAGTTCCTCCCGAACGCCGCCGGCCTCGCCGACGCCCTGGCCACCCTCCACGCCGAGGGCAACCTGCACGGGGCGATCGACCCGTACGCCGTGTTCCACACGGTGGCGCATCCGGCCCAGTTGGCATCGTTCGGGCGGGTACCTCTCGATCACACCCCGTCGGACGAAGTCCGCTCTCTGGCGGCGGTCCTCGAGACCGCCCTCACTGGCGCGACTCCGGGAGGGCCTCCCCCGTCCGAGATCGTCGATGGACTCGACCGCGCAGTCGACCACGCCCTCCGCAGCGCCCAGGCGGGCAGCCTCACCGCCCGGCAGTTCGCCGATCTCCTGCGGGCCGCGCCGTCGCCGCTCCCTCCTCCGACGAGAGATGAGGCGGGGTCCCGGCGTTTCCTCTGGTTGGTGGCGGCCCTGACCGTCACCGGAATGGTGCTGATCGTGCTCGGCCGGATGCTCGTGGCGGACGACGACCGCACTCCCCTGTTCCCATCGACGACCGCGGTCACCGGAACGGTGGCGGTCCCGTCCACCACCACCCAGCCGGGGATCGAGGAGCCTCCCGTTCTGTCTGCCTTCACACCGGTGTTGGCGGACATCGAGGTCGCATCGGTCGCCAGCGTCGATCCGTATGGCGGGGGCGACGAGAACGACGATCGACTGGGGAACATGGTCGACGGAGATCAGACCACGGTGTGGCGCACCGAGCGCTACCGCGACCCTCTCCCTCTGCTCAAGCCGGGGGTCGGCGTGGTGTTCACGCTCACCGACGATCCCGTCGAGGTGGTGATCACCGGTCTGTACCCCGGAACCGCCTACGAGTTGGCGTGGACGGCGGGGATCCCCGCCCCGGACGAATGGGAGGTGGTCGCCCGGGCTGTCGTCGGCACCGTCACTCCCCGTCACCAACTCCCGGCAAGGACCGGGGGGAGCTGGGTCCTCTGGTTCACGGATCTGCCGTTCGTGGACGTGGACGATCATTCCACCGAAGTGGCGGAAGTACGCTTCCGCCGATGAACGGACCGGACCGCGACCGGGACCTGATGGCCCGGGCGGCCGTTGGCGACCGGGGCGCCTTCACCGAGCTCATGGACCGCCACGAGGACATGGTGTTCGCGGTGGCGATGCGGATGATGCGAGACCGTGAGGCGGCCTTCGACGCCACTCAGGAGACCTTTCTCACTTTGTTTCGCAAAGCTGATCGATACTCCGGCGAGTCGTCCGTGTCCACCTGGCTGTACCGCGTGGCCACCAACACGTGCCTCGACCTCCTGCGAAAACAGAAGCGACGCCGGGCCGAGGCACTCCCCGAGCACCACGACGAGCCCGACCACCGGGCGGCGGAGCCCTTCGACGCGGTCGAAGTGCGGCCAGACATCGAGGCTGCCTTGGCCTCGATTCCGACGGACTTCCGAGCGGCCGTGGTCCTGTCCGACATCCACGGTCTGTCCATCGCCGAGATCGGGGACATTCTCGAGGTGCCGCCGGGCACCGTGAAGTCCCGCGTCTTCCGAGGGAGAAGGCTCCTGGCGGAGAAACTCGGGAACCTGACGGAGTACCCCGGACGTCCAAGGACCGACGATGCATGACCACGACCTCGACCTGATTGCCGAACACGCCTCCGGCCTCCTCGCCGGAGAGGCTCGGGCGCGGGCGGTCGAACTCGTCGCCAACTGCGCCACCTGCGCCTCCGAGTTCGCCGACCAGGAGGCGATTCGCCGGATGCTCGGCGACGCCCCAGCGCCGACCATGTCGGAGTTCGAGCGAACCAGGCTCCGACGTTCGGTACTCGACGAGGTCGCCCCGTCCCGATCGCCGATTTCGCCGTGGCAGCGCCGCTTCCTCGGTGCAGTCGGCGCCGTAGCCGCCGTCGCGGTCGCGGTCGTGGGGGTCGGCGTGATCGGACAGTTGGGGGGCGAGGACTCGTCCGCACCCCCCGACGAGATCGCTGCCGAGGTGGCCACCGACGACACCGGCGATCAGCCGATGGGCGCTTTGGCGGTCGAAGACCAAGCGGCCGACCGTCACGCCGACGACGGTGCCGCCATCTTCGAGTCCGCCCCGACCGCCCCGATGCTCGACCTCACCGACCAGCATCTCACCGACACGGCCGAGTTGGACATCTACCTGGGAGAGCTGACGGCGTCCTTGCCTCCCGACCCGTTGTCGGTGGAAGACGCCGTGCTCTTCGGAGCCGGGTGCGCCACCTCCGTCGACGAGCCCCTTCTCGCCGTGGTACTCGCCGTGATCGACGGCACCAAGGTCGACGTGTTCCTCACGGGGGTTCCCGACGAGCCGGTGGTCACCATCCTCCAGTCCGGAACCTGCGCTCCATACGCACCCTGAGTCAGGCCGGCGACGCGCCACTAGCATCCCGTCGGATGGAAGATCTCCCGCGCAGGCTCGCCGAACTCCTCGAGACCGTCGCAAGTCGCGTCAGGGCCATGACGGTCGACCGGGTTGCGAAGGGCGTCACGGTGGCCTCGCTCGGCATACCGCTGCTGGTATTGGCCCTCCTCACAGTGGTCTTTCTCTTCATGACCATCCATGGTGCCCTCGCCATCCCTCTCAGCGACGCAGGCGCCTTCGGGGTTCTGACGGGACTATTCGCGCTCGGAGGTGCGTTTGCCTGGCGGAAGCGCACCGACGATTCCGAGGACTGAACACATGGCCGACGTCGAGAACGTCATCATCATCGGCAGCGGGCCGGCTGGATACACCGCCGCCCTGTACGCCGCCCGCGCCGACCTCGACCCGCTGGTGTTCGAAGGGGCGATCAGCGGCGGCCAACTCATGATCACCACCGACGTGGAGAACTACCCCGGCTTCCCTGACGGGATTCTCGGCCCGGAACTGATGGACCGGTTCCGCAAACAAGCCGAGAGGTTCGGGGCGCGCCTCGTGACGACCGACGTCACGGAGGTCGACTTCTCCCAGCGGCCCTTCCTGATCAAGGTCGGGGCTGACGAACACCGTGCCCACACCGTGATCATCGCAACGGGCGCCACAGCCAAGTGGCTGGAGGTTCCCGGCGAACAGCGCCTCACCGGTCGCGGAGTGAGCGCCTGCGCGACCTGCGACGGCTTCTTCTTCCGGGACAAGGAACTCGTGGTCGTCGGTGGCGGAGACTCCGCAATGGAGGAGGCCACTTTCCTCACCAAGTTCGCGTCGAAGGTGACGATCGTCCATCGCCGCGACGAATTCAGGGCGTCGGCCATCATGGCCCAGCGGGCGCTCGACCACCCGAAGATCGAGGTCGTCTGGAACGCCGTCGTGACCGAGATCCACGGCGAGGACGAGGTCACCGGTGTGACCCTGCGCGACACCACCGATGGAACGGTCACGCACCTTCCCACCGACGGCGTCTTCATCGCTATCGGGCACACCCCCACCACGTCCATCTTCGAGGGCCAACTCGACCTCGACGACAAGGGCTACATCTCCCTCGCCGGACCTGGTACCCGGACATCGGTGCCCGGCGTCTTCGCGGCGGGAGACGTCGCCGACTCGGTGTACCGTCAGGCCATCACGGCGGCCGGGACCGGCTGTCAGGCGGCCATCGACGCCGAGCACGCCCTGGCGGCATTGGATTGATGACCGACCCGGAATAGATCGCCCGCAGCGACGTTGCCGTACAGGAGACGAAATGGCAGACAACATGATCACGCTCACCGACGCCACCTTCCAGGACGCCATCAATGGCGATCAGCCCGTCCTCGTCGACTTCTGGGCGGAGTGGTGCGGACCGTGTCGCATGGTTGCCCCCGTGCTCGAAGAGATCGCCGGTGACCACGGCGACAAGGTCACCATCGGGAAGCTCAACATCGACGAGCACCCCCAGGCGCCCGCCTCATTCGACGTCATGAGCATCCCGACCATGATCCTGTTCAAGGACGGTGTCGAGAAGAAGCGCATCGTCGGCGCCCGTCCGAAGCACCAGATCATGGCCGAACTGGCCGAGTTCCTCTGAGGATCACACTGGTGTAATTAACCCCAGTCTTGTCCCCAGTTGGGGACAAGACCCGGCCGCGCCCCCCTCCCGGCTAC
>DATHWB010000178.1:0-23677 GCA_035460965.1 Acidimicrobiia bacterium | reverse complement strand
GCAGGTCGTGGGTTCGAGTCCCACCGCCAGCTCCAGACGTGACCCTCCCCTTCTGTACCCAGGGTTCCTGGGTACGCCGGCGTACCCAGGAACCCTGGGTACAGAAGTACGCCGGCGTACCTTTCAGCCCACAGAACGGGGGGCGGTGGTTGCGGGCTTTCCACACCACCCCGGGGCCGGGACGTTGGGGGACGACCGATCCCGCCGGCGCGTGTCCACCAGTTTCGGGTTTGAGCCGCACGCCCATTGGGTAGCAGGTACCACGGTCCACTAAGGAGTTGCCTTGCTGTTCACTCTCGCGCAGGTCGATATCGGCGACACGTTCCGAAACGCGTGGACGAGGGTGGTCGAGCTCACCCCTCAGATCGTCCTCTTCCTGGTCATCCTCATCGTGGGCTGGTTCGTTGCCAAGCTGATCGCCAAGCTGGTCGACACCGTCCTCGAGAAGGTCGGATTCGATCGATGGGTGGAACGGGGCGGGGTGAGGCGGGCCATGGGCCACACCTCCTACGACGCCAGCGACCTGTTGTCCAAGGTCGTGTTCTACGCCCTCTTCCTGATCGTCCTGCAGTTGGCCTTCGGTGTCTTCGGGGACAACGCCGTGTCGGACCTGATCGAAGGGATCATCGCCTATCTGCCGAACATCTTCGTTGCGATCTTGATCATGGTGGTGGCGGCATACCTGGCCACCGCGCTCCGTGAGATCGTGCGAGGCGCCATCGGTGGCACCCAGTACGGGCGGGTGCTTGCCAGCGGCGCCTTCGCCGCGGTGTTGGTGATCGGCGTCTTCGCCGCCCTCGACCAGCTACGGATCGCCCCCACCATCACCACGGGACTGTTCTATGCCCTGCTGGCCGTCGTGGCCGGGTCGGCCATCGTTGCCATCGGAGGAGGGGGGATCGTACCGATGCGCAGCCGCGTGGAGCGGTGGCTCAGCAGGGTCGAGAGCGAGGTGTCCCGCATCGAACCACCCGCGGAGCCACGACCGGGACCGACAGACGAGGGCGGCCGCCCTGCCGCCAACCCTGAGCTCGGCGGGGGCGAAGAGTTTCCACGCCATCCCTGACGCCGATGGCGCGTAAGGGCGGGAGAGCATCTCGCCACTACCGGCGGTAGCTTCGGTAGTGGACGGGTGTTCGGGCATCGAGCGGCGGTGTCCCTGCGAGGGTAGATTCCGCCAGTGGGCTTCGATGTGGCCGCTGACGCGTACGACCAGTTCATGGGTCGCTGGTCGCGGCCCTTGGCGCCTCAGTTGGTGGAGTTCGCCGGGGTGGAGGCCGGGCACCGGGTGCTCGATGTTGGCTGCGGCCCTGGTGCGCTCACAAGCGAGCTCGTGGCTCGGGTGGGGGCCTCCGCTGTCGCAGCGGTCGATCCCTCCGCGTCGTTCGTCAAGGCGGCGCAAGAGCGCAACCCGGGTGTCGAAGTCCGACTGGCGGGGGCCGAGGGCTTGCCGTTCCGAGATGGGACGTTCGACGTCGCGCTGGCGCAACTCGTCGTGCACTTCATGGCAGACCCGGTTGCCGGCCTCGCGGAGATGGCCCGGGTCACCCGGTCGGGTGGAGTCATCGCAGCCTGCGTCTGGGACTTTGCCGGGGGTCATGGCCCGCTAGGACCGTTCTGGCTCGCGGCACGAGCGCTCAGTCCGGGCGTGGAGGACGAGTCTCACCTTGCCGGCGCCCGCCAGGGCCATCTGACGGACCTCTTCCGGGAGTCAGGACTCCGCAACATCGAGGACACGAGCTTGTCAGTCACGCAGACCTTCGCGGGCTTCGACGAGTGGTGGAAAGGCTTCATGCAGGGAGTCGGCCCAGCCGGTTCCTACCTCGCCAGCCTCGAAGCGGACGGGCAAGTCGAGTTACGCGAGCAGTGCCGCGCCATGCTGCCCGCCGGCTCGGTCACCATCACCGCGCGAGCCTGGGCGGCCAGGGGGATCAGCTGATCGGTCCAGCGGGCCGTGGGTTCGGGGGTAGCGCCGCTCGATCCACCGGAGTGCGTCCGGGGTCGACGATGGGCGGTTACTCCTCGGAACCCGATGTCGGTTTACGGGGCCTGGCGACGGGAGCCTCTGCTCGACGAATGCGGAACGACCTCCATCGCCTTCTTGATGAGTACCACGAACCTGCCGTACGGGTCGGCTTCGTGAGCTCCGGAGCGGTCACGGCTGCATTCAGCCTTCGCCTCCGGGCCTCCGAGCGGGTTCTCGGAGTCAGGGGTTGCCGCACCTACGCTGCGCCGATGGCTGTCAGTCGGAGTCGCAGGGCGCGCAGTGCACGGAGGCGCCGGCGTCGCATGGCTCGGGTCGAACACGACCTGACCGAAGCGCAGTGGGAGGCGCTGCAGGCGTCGTGGGGCGGGTGTGCCTACTGCGGAGCGAACGGAGCCATGCAGCGCGACTGCATCCTCGCACTGTCCCGCGGGGGTCGATACACCTTGGGCAACGTCGTTCCCGCCTGCGGTTCGTGCAACGCCAGCAAGAGCAACCACGAGGTCACTTCCTGGCTGCGGCGGAGACGGCTCGACGAGTCCGCATTCCTGGTGAGACACCGACTGCTCACCGATGACCTCGCCCGCCGACTCGGTGCCGAGCCCGATCTCGAGACCGAGCCTCCCCGGCCCCCGGAGGTCTAACGGGCCTCATGGCCCGCCGCCGAAGCGCGAAACACCTTGAGTGCAGCGCTCATGATTCCGATGCCTGTCGTGGACGACTGCGGTGCGTCTCGGTCACCGGACGGTGGCTTCCTCGGCGAAGGCGATATGTCTCAGATCACAATTCTCGTTTCGAAGGCCTCGGCGTGGATCGAGCGATGCTTCCCGCGACTCGATCTCGTCGGGCCGGTCGTCGCTCTCCACGTCCTCGTCCTGACGCTCGTCGGTGTCGTGGACAGCCCTGTCCCGGCGCTCGTGGGTGCGGGAGTGCTGCTCGCATGGCGACTCGGAATGCAGACGGTGGCGGAGCAGGCTCGTCACGACCGGCGGGGGAGGCTGTTCTTCGCCCGTGCCCTCGTGTCCCTCGTCATCGTCGGCGCCATCGTCGTCGTGGACGGGGGGACCGAGAGTCCGCTGTTCTTCTCGATGCTGATCGTGGTCGTGTGGGAAGCGGTGATGAGTTCGCTCGGGCGCTTGTGGTGGCTGGCTCTCACGTCGATCATGGTCTATGTCGGAACGGTCCTCGTCGCTCAGGATCTCACGGCCACGAGCGTCGCACGCATGGTCGTCTTCGTGATGTTCGTCGGCATCCTCTCGTGGGCTCGGGTGCAGTCGGCTCGCTGGGAGGAGGAGCTGGACCGGACTCGCCAGCTGGTCGCCGGTTTCGCCGAGGATGCTCCGATCGGTTTCGCCGTGTACGAGCCGGACTCGCTCCGGTGTCTCTTCGCCAACCGGATGGCACGCCGGTTCCGGCTCGAGTCCCCGTCACGGGTGACGCTGGCCAGGCAGGGAGGCTCGGGCGACAGCCAGTTCCTTCGGCATCTCCAGGCCGTGTCGGCGAGCGGGCTGCGACAAGGCCCATCCATCTACACGACCACCGGGCCCGGTCCGACCATGTCTCTGCGAATCGGAGCCAAGGCTTTCGGTGACGATCGTCCGCTCCTCCTGGTCTACGCCGAGGACGTCACCGCCCATGCCACCGCCGGAGAACTGCAACGCAAGTTCCTGCAGTCGGCCAACCATCAGTTCCGGACCCCGCTCTCACCGATCGTCGGGTATGGCGAGATGATCCGCTCCGGCGAGCTGACAGGAGAGGAGATGGTCGATGCCGGCGAGGCGATCGTCGACGGTGCACGCTCCATCGAGCGTTTGCTGGACCGAATCGGAGCGATGCTCCGCGTGCGGGCGGGCAATCCGACCTCGGCAGCCGTCACGGTCGGCGAACTCCTGCAGATGTTTCCCCGGCAGAAGGGCAGCCGGGTGCAGATCCACGTGATGTTCGACGGCGATCCGGATGCCGTCGTCCGTTGCGACCCGGCTCCGTTGTCGGCGGCCCTCAGCGAACTGATCGACAACTCCCGGCGGCACGGAGTTCCCCCGGTGACCGTCGACGTCTGCCATTCCGAGCGGGAAGTGATGATTCGCGTCTCTGATCGGGGGATCGGACCGGCGATCGAACCCGACAGGTCGCTCGATCACACTTGGGACCTGCTGGAGAATCCGGAGGTCATGCCGGAGAACATGGGCGATCGTCTGGGAATCACGTTCGCGTACGCCCTTGCTGAGGCCGCCGGAGGCCACCTCCGATTTGAACGCGACGACGGACGCTGGGCGTTCGTGCTGACGTTCCCGGCGGAAGCAGGCCTCGATCGCCGATCCGGCTCGGCCCAGCGGAGAGGGTCGGCGAGCACTACCCGCCGGTAGGCCCGATCCGCCGCCCTCAGTCCGTGATCACGATCACGTACGGTTCCCCCCCGGATAGCGGGCACACGCCTTCGAAGCGTCCCGGCATCCCGTAGGTCACCTCGAACTCGACACCGGCCGCCACGAAGTACGGGCCAACCTCCTGGGCCACGCTGTCGTCGTTGCGGATGCGCAGTGTGTCACCGACCCGGAACGTCAGCTCCCGAGGGAGTATGTCGACCGTGTCACCCGCGACGAGTCTGGCGTTCGTCCCGGCGGGCACCACGAGCTCCACCACCCTCGCCTCGGGCGCGGAGCAGGAGGCGATCGTCAGCAAGATGGCGACCCCCACGGCGAGGGAACGCAGGTCACGGAGCCGCGTCGCGGACATCCGCCTCGACCTCGATCTCGCCCGCCTGCTCGAACACGAGGGTGATCGTGATGGCGCTCCCTGTCTCGAGCGGTTGCACGAGGCCGATCAGCATCACGTGATACCCGCCCGGCTCCAGCGCCATCGTCCCTCCCGCCGGGATCACGATGCGGTCGACGGGCCGCATCGTCATCATCTCGCCGGACCCCATCGTGGATCCGGTTTCCCCGCCCATGGTGCTGGTGGTCTCCATCGGAGCCGTCTCGTGGATCTCGACCGTCGACGCCACAGAAGCATCGGCCGTCGCGCGGAGAAGCACGTCGTCGGTGGCGGCCGGGTTGTGAATCTGCATGTACACGGCGCCTGCACTCGTCATCGCCGCTGATGTCCTCGCCCAGGCATCGCTGATCTCGATGGCATCGCCAGCTCCGTCCGAGCAGGCCGGCAGCAGCAGCACCACCGCGACGAGAGCGAGGAGATTCCGCTTCATGTCTTCTTCCTTTCCAAGATGGTCTTCAGATCCGAAGTCATGGCGTCGTGGTGGAACCCGAACGGCCATTCGACGACGACGGTTCCGGTGTCGTCGATGACGTAGGTGATGGCGGTGTGAGCGACGTCGTAGGACTCGCCCGGCTCGTGCTCGGCGATCTCGAACTGGGCGCCGAATGCCTGGGTGGCCCGGCGGAGTTCCTCCGTGTCTTCGATGCGTAGTGCCAGGCCGCGATCGAAGAAGTGTCCGAGGTAGCCGGTGAGGACATCGATGGTGTCGCGCTCCGGGTCGACCGTCACCATCGCTACCGATACCCGCTCCGCCAGGTCACGAGGCAGGCCTTCGAGAGCGAGCCGGATGTCGGCCATCGTGGTGGGGCAGATGTCGGGACAGCTGACGTATCCGAAGTAGACGAGGAGGAGTTCGCCGTCGGCTGCCCGCATCGGGACCGGCGTGTCGGTGCCGTCAGGAATCGTGACCGCCGCCACCTGGAGAGGCGGGGAGCGTACCGCTCCGAGCAGTGTCGGCTCAGAGCACGCTACGAGGACGAGCGCGACCAGCACCGACAGGATGAGTCGGACGAGTCCTGGCGTCCGGCGTGCCATGCGGCCAGTGTCCGTCCCAGGTCGACGATCGGATAGGGACCAAGGTCCATACGCGCGACCGGGCGCGTCAGTCCGAGCCGTGCTCGGCGAGCAGTCCGATCAGCGTGGCGATGCGCTGCTGGCGGGTCGAAGGGCGTTTCGCCGAGTGGATCCACCACAGATGTTGGCGCTTCGTCGAGTCTGGAAGCGCCAGGTACCTCGCATTGGCCGTGGGTGCCGCCGCCAGTGCCTCGGCGAGGTCGGGCGGCACGATCATGGCGTCCACCTCGTCGGTCTGCGACCAGGAACCGTCAGCTTGTGCCTTCTCGATGGCTGCCCGCCCTGGCGGGGCCATCAGCCCGGCGTCTTCCAGTCGGGCGATCCGCTCCTTGTTCACTGCCGACCAGATTCCCCCTGGCCGTCGAGGTGAGAACCACTGCATCACCCTGTCGCCGTCGACCCGCCGCACCTGGCTGTCGATCCACCCGAAACAGAGTGCCTCTTCGACCAGGTCGTCGTAGACCGGTCCGACGAGCGCACTCCGCTTCTTGCGATACACGACCCACAGTCCTTCCTGTCGGTCGGCCGCCGCCAGCCACGACCGCCAGGCATCCCGGCTCGGCGGGACGAGAACTTCCTTGCCGTTCGGCGACCGGGGAGCGGGCAGTCCGGCCACGCCGAGCCCATCCGGCTCCCTGGCCCTCATTGGCGGGCTCTCGCGATCAGGCGCCGCTCTTCATCGGGAGGGAAGTCGTGCGGATGATCCGGATGTCGGGGGGCGGTTCCTCCGCGCTCGAGCACCCAGTTCCAGGTGTCGGTCACCGTCTCCCGGGCGGGCCGGCAGGCCAGTCCGGCGCCGACCGCCCGCGACACGTCGGTCCAGATCAGCCCGGCCAGTTCGGCGTCCGGTGGGACCCATCCGGGGAACGCGTCGAACCTGTTGATCCCCGCGGCCTCGATGTCCGCTGGATCGGCCCACACCAGTTCGGTGTCCGCCCCCGTGACCTCGAGTGCCGCCTGCAAGACCGACCCGGTCGTGGCATGTCCGTCGGGAGCGACCAGGTTGAACGGACCGGACAGCCCCTCGCGGGCGGCGTGAAGGAGCCATCCCGCCAGGTCGCGGACGTCGATGAACCGCCATGGCAGGTCGGGTGGTCCGGGTGCAGCGACGCGTCCGCCGCGAGCCACACGGAGTAGCCAGAACGGGAGTCGCCCCAGATCCTCGCCCGGTCCGAGGATCAACCCGGCCCTGGCGAGCACGCCCCGATCGCCGAAGGCCGCTTCCACGGCCATCTCCGCACCTCGCTTGTCGCGTCCGTAGGCGATCGCCGGGTCGTCAGGCGAAGCCGGCACGGTGTCCGCCGACTCGTTCATGTCCCTCGGCGTGGGAGTGGCGTACACGGCCCGGCTCGAGATGAGCAGGTACCGATCGGCGCGATCGGCGAGGAACTCGGCGCTGTCCCTGACCACCGACGGTGCCCCCGCCCACGTGTCGACCACCGCGTCCCACCGCCCGTCGAGTCGAGAGAGATCGTCGACTGAGGTGCGGTCACCGGTGATCCGGTGCGAATCCGGATGGTGCCGGTTTCCTCGGCCGCGGTTGAAGGTCGTCACCGACCATCCGCGGTCGGCGGCCGCCTCGACCACCGCTCCTCCGACGAATCCCGACCCTCCCAAGACCAGCAGGCGCATCCGATCACCCTACGTGACGACGCGCCTGGCGACCGCATGCCGGGCACCCGGAGTCGTAGCATCGAGCACACCACCCTGAGGAGGACACTGTGGATGTTCTGGGAACCATCATCGGCGGCTTGATCGCGGGCATCATCATCGGGCCGTTGGCTCGTTTGGTGCTGCCGGGCAAGCAGAACCTGTCGATCGGCATGACGATCCTGATCGGTGCGGTCGGTGCCATCGTCGGAGGCTTCATCGCCGATGCGGCCGGGGTGGGCGACACATCGGGTATCGACTGGATCAAGCTCGCCATCCAGGTCGGCGTGGCCGCCGTCGCGGTGGTGCTGTACGGCTCGATGGCGGGTCGCAAGACCGCAGCCTGACGGGCTGTTCGGGAAGGGCGGCCACAACCCTTCCCGAACAGCGACTCAGCCCTGGTCGATCGCGTTCAGCCACGCGTCCCAGTACTCCCGCCATTGTTCGACCTCGGCGGGGGAGGGGAGTCGCTCGTGGCTCACGGTCACTCGCACACGGCCGTCCTCCAGCGGGTCGAACGCGAACAGGGCGGCACCGGAATCCATCCCGACGAGGAGGCTCTTCGAGGTCGGCTTCGACCGCAGCTCCGTGGTCATCCCGGGGAAGAGGTCGTCCCGATCACCGATGATCATCGCCCGAAGCTCCTCGACGTCCACCCTCATCGTGCGGGACTTGCTCACGGTGAAAGTGCCATCGCTGCGCTGGTGGCGAAGCCGGCGCCCGGTGATGCGCTCCCAGCCCACCGTGACCGTCTGCGACCACCAGCCTTCGACATCGTGCTCGGACTGCAGCCATGCGGCCACGTCGGCATGGCTGCCGCGGTGGCCCGGCCACGCGTCGATCAGGTCGCACCACTCGTTCCAGTCCCGGCCGGTGGCGGTGCGTACCGCCTCGTCGTCGAGTTCGGGCTCGGCGATCCAGATGCGTCCGCCGCGGGTGGCCTGTTCGACCAATGAACGCCGGGCCGCCCCGTACTTCTCGCCGGTCTTTTCCATGCGCGCCCGGATGCGGCGCTTGAAGGACTCTTGTCGGGTCATGTCGCAACTGCCTCTCGTGTCCGCGACCCGACGCGGGGAGCCCGCGCCTCCACCCCGTCGGATCTGACACCAGTCGGTCCGACCCGTGCCGAGCACTCGAGGTCCCCTCTGCCTTCCGTGGCCGGCCGCGCGGAGCCGGTGCGAAGGTCGGGCGTGGCAGGACGCCTGCGGCGAGTGTACGGGAGGCCCGATGTCCGGGGCGCGAAATCCCGAGGTAATGGATACCCGTCGATACCCTTTCGCCCATCACGATGCTGACTCTCGCCGATCGCCGCATCCTCGATTTCGAGCGGGGCTGGTGGCTGTATCCCTCCCCCAAGGAATGCACCATCGCCGACGTGCTGGGCTTCGACCCGGACGGGTACTACGCGCGCCTGCGTGAACTGCTCGAGTTGCCGGAGGCGGACCGGTACGACCCGCTCACCGTCAGGCGACTTCGAGCGTTGATCGGGAGGCCGTGATGGACGGCCGGGGCCGGCACGTCGCCTCCGGATCGTCAGCCTTCGTGCGGGATCTGGTGGTCATGGCGGTGGGGATCGTGATCGTCGGTGTGTTGCTGTACGGGGGGCTGTCGCTGATCGCCGGACTCGGCGGTGACGACGACCCGGAGGCGGCCGACACCACCACGACCACCGAGGTCACCACCACCGGGCAGTCGGGAACGCAGACGACTACCACCACCGCCCCCACCACGACGACGACCGAACCCACGACCACCACGACCACCCTGCCGCTCGCTCGCCCGCCCGCCGAGGTGACGGTGCTGGTGCTGAATTCGACCGGCCGGTCGGGGATCGCCGGGGCGCTGGCGACTCGCCTGGGAGAAGCCGGGTTCCAGACGCTGCCGGCGGACAACTACGCGCCACAGCTCGACCAGTCCCGGGTGTGGTACCTGGGCGACTTCGCCCCCGAGGCCGTCGACGTCCAGGCGGAGTTCGTCCCTGACGCACTCGTGGAGGCCTATGAGGGCCCTGACATCGGTGCCGACATCGTCATCGTTCTCGGGGCCGGCTACGAAGGGTGACCACTCCCGGCCCGGTCCCGGGCCGTAGTCCGTGGCCGGTTGCGGCCTGGGCGATGACCGTTCTGACGGTGCTGGCTCTGATCGTCGCCGTGGTCGGGAACGTGCTGTCCCGGGCAGTGGTGCTCGATGCCATCGCCCTGTGGCCACTGGCGGCACTGGCCGTCCCTGCGGCGCTGGTGGCGCTCAAGGGAGGCAAGCGGGCTGCTCTGCTCCCGTTGATGATTCTCAGCTGGCTGCTGGTGACCGTGGGCATCCACTTGAGCGGGGTGGCCGGGATGCCGTCCTCGGCGTCCGCGATCCGGGCCGATCTCTCCGGGTTCGAGTCCGGACGGGTGGCGATCTCCGTGCCCTCACTCACGTTGTCGATGGGCCAGGGGCCGTTCTCGGTCGTCCCGGCCCCGGTGGGCGGAGCCGCCGGTCCGCCACTGGTCGAACAGGTGGCGGGCAGCACGGCGATCTCCCTCACCGTCACCGACGATCCCGCCCGCTCGCCCTGGTTCCGGTTCGGGGAGTACCGGCTGACACTGCCCCAGGACGTGGTGTGGGACGTGCGGGTGACGGTCGCCGGGTTCGACATCGACCTGAGTGACGTGACGCTGTCCGGAGGCAGGTTCCAGGCGTCGAGCGGCCGGCTGCTGCTCGGGCCTCCGGGCGGGGCAGTCACGGTGGAGGTGGCCGGGGACGTCGAGGTGTCGGTGCCGCGGGACGTCCCGGTGGTCGCGGTCGGCACTACACGCGTTCCTGACGGCTGGACGGTCTCCGAATCGGGCGCCACCGCGCCCGTCGGAGGCGAAGGCTGGACGATCCGGGCGGTGGCGGGGTCAGTTCGAATCGTGGACCGCTGACCAACCACCTTCCAGAAACTGGTGGGGTGGTTCCCGTACCCAGGGTTAGAAAGTACGCCGGCGTACTTTCTAACCCTGGGTACGCGATTCGGACCTCTCCTACTCTCGTTGGGCCGCTGAGTACTCTCAGAACGTGACCGAACGCCGTCCCACCGAGCATCTCCGGCGAAGTGCCCTGATCGTGTGGACGGTGATCGGGTCGCTGGTTCTGTTCGGCCTGGTGGCGTGGATGGCGAACCAGGTGCGCATCATCTGGCTACCGCTGGTGTTCGCCGTCGGACTGGTCATCATCCTGGATCCGATCGCCAGCTCTCTGCAGCGGGCGGGGATCCCCCGACTCGTCGGCACCGTGTTCGCCTTCGTCGTGTTCACGGGTTTCCTGGTGGCGATCGGTTTCCTGGCGGTCCCCACGGTCCAGGAGCAGGCTGCCGACTTCGGTAAACGACTACCGGTGCTGTATGACGAGACGATCGAGTTCCTGCAGGATGCCGGCGACGACCTCGGTGTCGACCTGGGACCGGTGTGGACTTCCGAGACGATCTCGTCGTGGATCGCCGATCCGTCGAACCAGGAGACCCTGCAGAACCTGGTCGGGGGGTTCGGATCGGGCGCCGGGCGCCTGATCCGCGGGGTGGCCGAGACCGTGGCCGTGGTGGCGCTGGCGCCGGTGCTCGCCTTCTACATCCTGCTCGACCTTCCTCGCACCAAGCGTCTGGCCGTCGAACTGGTCCCGGCTTCGGTCCGCAACGAGTTCCAGCACGTGTCCACCCGGGTGGCCACCGCCGTGGCGGCCTTCGTACGCGGTCAGCTGCTCGTGGCGTTGTTCGTCGGGGTGCTGTCGTCGGCTGCCCTGCTGCTGCTGGACCTTCCGTTCTGGCTGATCATCGGCATGGCGGCGGGCCTCCTCAATCTGGTGCCGTTCGTCGGTCCGTTCGTCGGTGGGGCACTGGCGGTGGTGGTGGCGTTGGTCGAGGGGGAACCCTCCAAAGCGCTGCTCGCCGTGGTGCTGTTCACGGCGATCCAACAGGTGGACAATCACATCATCACCCCCATGGTCCAGCGCACTCGCGTGCTGCTCTCGCCCCTCGTCATCGTGCTGGCCCTCATCGTCGGCGGCTCGGTCGCCGGGCTACTGGGCGTCCTCGTGGCCGTCCCGATGGTCGCGGTCATCCGGATCGTGGCCGGGCACCTGTGGCGGACGCGGGTGCTGGGTGAGACCTGGGAAGAGGCCATCGACGCGGCGATCGAGGTGACGGAACGTCCGGAGCGGCTGCGCTCCCGGTCACGCCGCCTGCAGGAGGAACGTCTCTTCGACACGGCCGAGTTGCCACCGGCGGACCTGCCGGCGGTCGAGGTCGAGGAGCCGGTCACCACCGAGCGCTGAGGAGGGTCGTTGTGGAGATCGAGGAACTGGCCGGACTGGACAGCTATCTGACGAATGCCGAGGGAGACGTGACCGAGGTCACGGACAGCGGCATCGTGTTGTCCCGCACCGTCTTCTACGCCCGCGGCGGAGGACAACCGGGCGACACCGGGGTGCTGGTGTGGGACGGGGGCGAGACACGCATCGCCGACACCGTCCGGGTGCAGGGGGTCGTGACGCACATACCGGTCGAAGGCGAGCCGCTCCCGGACCCGGGGACGGCTGTGCAAGGGGTGATCGATTGGGGGCGCCGGTATCGGACCATGCGCACCCACACCGCACTGCACGCACTGTCCGGAGTCGTGTTCCGGGACTTCGGGGCGAAGGTCACCGGCGGGAACATGGAGCCGGGCGTCGCCCGGATGGACTTCGAACTCGACGGCATCTCCCAGGAGTTCGGACGTCAGGTCGAGGAGCGACTCAAGGCCGAACTGGTGAAGGGATACCCCACCGAGATCGTGTATCTGGCACGGGAGATCGCGCTGCAGGACCCGGACCTGATCCGAACCAAGGTCAACCTGATTCCGGAGTACGTCGAGGAGATCCGGGTGGTGGACATCGTCGGACTCGACCGCCAGGCGGACGGGGGTACTCACGTCCGCTCCACCCTCGAGGTGGGCGAGGTTCGGGTGGTGAAGACCGAGTCGAAGGGCAAGGCCAACAAGCGCATGCGCATCGAACTGGCCTGACCTCGGGGTCCAGCGGCGCCCGGCGCGGTTCGCGAATTGCCGACAACCCGCCCGTACGATGTCGGCGTGCTCCCGATGCCCGACCACCCGTGATCGACTTCCTCCTCGGCCTGTACCTGGCCGGACTGGCGGTGCGCGGGTGGCTGCGCGGCTTCGTCAAGGAACTGCTCGATCTTCTCGGCCTGGTGATCGGCCTGCTGGTGGCGTTCCGCCTGAGCGCCCCGCTCGGCGACTTCCTGTCGGATCGCTTCGACGTGACCCCCGAGTGGGCCAGGATCGGAGCGGGTATCGCCCTCTTCCTCATCGTCGGGACGGGTCTGGCCACCGCCGCTCACTACCTGGCGAAGGTGATGCGACTGCCCGGACTCAATCTGGCGAACCGGCTCGCCGGATCCGGATTCGCCCTCGCCTGGGGTATCGCCCTGGTCCTGGTGATCACGTCGGTGCTGCGGGCACTGCCCATGCCGGCGTCGGTCGACGACACCCTGGACGGTTCGACCGTGGTGAGCGTGCTCAGCTCTCCGGATTCACCCACCCAACAGGCATTCCAGGCGGTGGTGGGTGACGAGGTGCTGGACACACTGCTGGCGCTCGGCCCGCTGATCGGGGATCGCAACGTGGTGCTCGAGGGCGACGAGCGGGTGGAGATCACACCGGCCTCCGAGGACCAGCTCACACGGGATCCGGCCGGGGCCGACGAGGTGTTCCGGCTGCTGAACGACGCCCGCGCCGAAGCCGGCGTCGCCCCGCTCGCCTGGTCGGATGCGTTGGCCGAGGTGGCCATGGGCCACGCCTTCGACATGTACACCAACGGCTACGTGTCCCACGTCTCGCCCACCACGGGTTCGGTGGCCGATCGGGTGAGGGAGGCGCGGGTGCCGCTGGCGGCGGTGGGGGAGAACCTGGCGCTGGCCGCCACCCCGCGGGCGGTCCACGCCGGGTTCATGGAGTCCGACGGGCACAGGGCCAACATCCTCCGCACCAACTTCAACAGGGTGGGGGTGGCGGCGATCGACGGGCCGCTCGGGCTGATGGTGGTGCAGGTGTTCGGTGGCTGAGTCCGAGCTGGTTAGCGCCTTGGGCGATGCCTATCGCCCGTACCTGACGGGCTTGCTGGCTGACCGAGGCCTCGACTCGACCCCCGGTCTCGACGAGGCGATCGGCCGAGGTGAGACGTGGCTGCGGAACGAGCTCGGCGAGCAGCTGGCCAAGCCCTTCGAACGCCAGATCCGCGGCCCACTGGAGGTGTTCCAGGAGGCGATGCGGTTCCCCACCGAGGCGCTCGCCGCTCACGGCGCCGTGCCGGTTTCGCGGGACCAGGTCACCGCCAACGCCCTTCCCGGTGACGTCTACGACCTGGCGCCCGCCTCGTCCCGGGATCTGGGGGAGGACGTGTGGCGTGCCCACCTGGCGTGGGGAGCGGCCAAGGCGGCCGCCCTACAACAGCGCTGAGGTCCTCCGGGGCCTCGTCACCGTCACCGCCGCGATGCCGGCCAGGACGATCGCCACCCCCGTCCACTGCACGAGTGAGGGACGCTCGGTGAAGATGATCGCGCCCCACACCAGGGTGAGGGACGGCTGCAACAGGATGGCGAACGACGTGTGGGCTGCCGGCAGCCGGGGGAGGGCGTAGCCGATGAGGATCCATCCCCACACCTGGGCGCCGAGCGCCAGTGCCAGCAGCCACCCGTGGCTCGGCCAGGACGGCACCAGGTCCAAGTCCCCGCTGATCAGTCCGGCCAGCAGCGCACCGGCGCTCGCGCCCAGGACCACGTCCCGCAGAACCCGGGTCACCGGTCCCAGACTGGTGTTGGAGCGGCGGTAGAGCATCAGGAATCCGGAGTAGAAGACGGCGGCGCCGACTGCCAGCACGACGCCGAGCACCGGATTGGAGCCGAAGGCATCCTCCCCGCCCAGCCCGGTGATCAGGACCAGCCCACCCATCACCACCGGCATCGTGGCGAACGCCCGGTTCGACGGCCGCTCCGCCAGCAACGCCCACGTGACCAGCGGCACGATGACGACCTGGCTGTTGGCGATCAGCGTGGCCAGCCCGGTCCCGATGTGTCCGATCGCGGTCTGCCACAGCCACACGTCGGCAGCGAGGAACAGTCCGGCGGCGTAGGCCATGTTTTGCTCCCTGCGGGTGCGGACCTTCGGCTGCTTCGACAGTCGGGACATGACCTGCAGGGCAATCAGCGCGTAGAACACCCGGAAGAACGTCCCGGTCGAGGCGCTCACGCCTGACAGCTGGAAGACGATCGCCGAGAACGAGATGATCACCGCACCGGCGAGTGCCGCCAGCAGGGGGCGTGGCTGCGGTGAGGGGTCCATGGCCGGGCACGGTACCGACCAGGCCCTCGACAGCCGCCGTTTTTCAGGCGGTGGCGGCGGCGGCCGTTCGGAGCAGCTCGAAGCTGTGGTGGATGGAAGAGACGAAGTCGGCCGAGTCGGGCAGCGTGTCGTAGTCGGCGTGGATACCCCACAGCAGGCGCCCGTCGTAGGAGAACAGCGCGATCCCGACGCCGTGCTGCTGCCACAGCGGAACGATCGGGTAGTTGGCCAGCATCTTGGCCTCCAGCAGATACATCGGGAACTGGGGGCCTGGGATGTTGGTCACCGTCATGTTGAACGGGCGGACGGCGCTGCCGACGAGCCGATTGGCCAAGCTCAAGAGAGGGAGCGGGGTGCCGCGGGAGAGGTCGACGAGGGTCGCCGCCCCCAACGCTTGGTCGGACCGCTTGAGATGCAATGTCTCCGCCGCGATCTTGCGCAGCCGCTCGACCGGATCAGGCTCGTCGACGGGGAGGGTGACGAGCCACATGGCCACCTGATTGCCGAGCTGGCCCCGATGGTCGCTCTTCCGCACCGAGACCGGAGCCATCACCCGGAACTCGATCCCCGCCGTCGAGAAGTTGCGTTCCACCTCCAGGAAGTGGCGGATGGCGCCGGCGACCGTGGCGAGGATCACGTCGTTGAGGGATCCGCCGAGTGCGTTCTTGACCGCCTTCACCTCGTCCAGCGGGATCTCGGTCGAATCGAACCGCCGGTTGGGGCCGATGTCGGGGTTGAGGGGGGTGCGGCCGGTCGGTGTCAGCCACCCGGACTCGAGGGAGTTCCGCACCGCCGAGATCCGGCGGGAGGCGGATTCCAGGAGTTGGCGTCCCTCTCTCACCACTTCCCCCACCGACCCGAGATGGTCGATCGTGCGGCGAGCGGTGCGGGCGATCTCGGCGACGGCCAGTTGGGTCCCGTTGGGGGCCGGCCGCGGGTGCCACTCAGGGGTGTCCTCGATCTCGGAAGTCGGAAGGACGTTCAGCAGAATGGTGGTGAGGTCGACCCCGGCGATCCCGTCGATCATGCAGTGGTGGATCTTGGCGATGATGGCGAACCGGTCGTCCTCCACCCCCTCCACCACCCACAGTTCCCACAACGGCTTGGATCGGTCCAGCTGTTGGGACACGATCCGCCCCGCCAGGTTGCGCAGCTGCTGGTCGGTCCCCGGCCGGGGCAGGCTGGTGTGGCGGACGTGGTAGTCGAAGTTGAAGGTGTCGTCGTCGATCCACACCGGGGAGCGGTTGTAGGGCACGTAGCCCAGTCGCTGGCGGTAGCGGGGGATGTACTGCAGCTTGGATCCGATGTGTTGGCGGATGCGGGCGATGTCGATGCCGCCGTTCTCACGCTGGAGCGGGCCGGCCTCGAACAGCGCCACCGCCGCCACGTGCATGTGGGTGGTGCGTGTCTCGAGGGCCAGGAACGACGAATCGAGGTAGCTCAGCGGCTCGTAGAAGGTGTCGGGCATCGGTGACGCGGAGGTTAGGTGTGAAGTCCCGGCTCCGCCCGGGGTGGGGCAGGGTGCCGTCGGTATCATCCCGCCGTCTTGGGTTCCTCGATCGCCGCCTTCCGACGCGTGATCCGCAACCGTCGCCTGCGGCGGCTGCTCGGGTCCTTCTTCGTCTTCGTGCTCGTCGAGATGGGCACCTGGGTGGCGATCCTGGTGTGGGCGCACTCGGCGGGCGGGCCCGGTTTCGTGGGTCTGGTCGCAGCCATCCAGCTGGTGTTCGCGGCGGTGGCCGCCCCGCTCTTGTCGACGATCGGCGATCGCCTGCCACGAGGGCAAGCCCTGTTCGTGGTCTACGCGGCGGTGGCGGTGACTTCGGCGGTCACCGGCCTGGCGCTGATCGTGTCGGCACCGGTGGTCGTGGTCCTGATCCTCGCCTCGATCGACGCCGGGGTGATCGGGGTGGGGAGGCCGATCCATGCGTCACTCATCCCCGACCTGTCCTCTGAGCCGGCGGATGCGGTGGCGGCGAACGTGGCGTCGTCGGCTCTCGAGGGTGCCGGGACCTTCCTCGGTCCGGCTCTGGCCGGCGCGGTGCTGCTGGTGAGCGGCCCAGGCACCGTCTTCGTGGTGCTCGGAATCGGCATGCTGGTCGCCGCGCTCTCCGTGTCCCGCATGGGGCACGTCGCCCGGTCGGGGATGCTGACCGGCGAATCCGAGGACGGGATCCTGGCCGCATTCCGAACCTTGGCGCGAATCCCCACGCAGCGTTTCGTCGTGGTCCTCGGCGGGGTTTCCCAGATCGTGGTGGGCGCTCTGGACGTGTTGACCATCGTCCTCGCCATCGAGGTGCTGGGCCTCGGTGAGAGCGGTGCGGGCTTCACCGTTTCGCTGTTGGGGCTGGGTGGCCTGCTGGGCGGCGTGCTGGCCGCATCCATGGTCGGTCGCCGGCTCGGCCCCATCCTGGTGCTGGGTGCGCTGTTGCGGGGTGGGGCGCTGGTGATGCTCGGGGTGCAACCTGCGTGGATCGCGCTGTTCCTCGTGTCCGGTGCCGGGTTCAGCCTGGTGGATGTCGGAGTGCGGACGCTGCTTCAGCGTCTGGTTCCGCCCGACGTGATGGCGCGGACGTTCGGCGTGCTGGAGAGCGTCGGCCTGCTCGGTCTGGCGGGTGGGTCACTACTGGCTTCCGGCCTGATCGCCGCGTTCGGGGTCGAGGTCGCCTTGATGGTGTTCGGTGGCCTGGTGCCGTTGGCGGTGGCCCTGGGTCACCGACTGCTGGTCGCCGCCGACCGTGCGGCGGACGTCCCGGGTGGTGTGATCGACGCCTTCCAGGGAACGAGGCTGTTCGGGCTGCTGGCGCCGCCGACGCTGGAGATGCTCGCCCGACGTAGCCGGATCCTGCAGTTGGAGCCCGGTACCCGGGTCATCGCCGAGGGGGAGACGAGTCGGTTCGTGCTGCTGCTGGTGGAGGGGACGGTGAGCGTGACGAAGGCAGGGCGGCATCTGGCCGACCTCGAGGAGGGGGATGTGGTGGGGGAGATCGCCTCACTGCAGGATGTGCCGCGGACGGCCACGGTCACGACCATCACCGAGGTCACGGCGATCAGCGTGCCCGGCGACGCCTTCGTGATGGCCGTGCGCGGTACGGCCGACGCCTGGTCGCTCAGCACCTCGGTGGCGGGCCGACGCCTGGCGCATCAGCACACCTGAGTCCCAGGCGGTCACTCGTTCGCCGTTGGGTCCGGAGAGAGCTCCGGTGCTTGCCGGAGCCGGTCGCCCGCTTCCCGGATGGCGTCCAGCCCGAGCGGATGGTTCCACTGGTACATGATCCTGGAAGCGCCCAGCATCTCGACTCGGCGTCGACCCACCCCCGTCAACCACTCCGGGACGAGGGGTGCTTCGACGGTGATCTCGAACCGGTCGTCGTCTGCAGCTCGGCGGGCGATGCCGGCCAGGTTCTCGAGGTCGTCCTCGAACCAGTGGAAGTTCACGCCGTCCGCCGCCCGACCTGCCAGCGCCGCCATCTTCGGGCCGTTGGCTCCGACGATGATGCGCGGTTCGGGTCGGGGTCGGAGGAAGCCTCGGGACTCCGTCAGGGGATGGCCCGGAAGGAGCTGCTGTCCTCGCCAGGCGGCCCGAACGAACCTGATCGCTTCTTCGGTCCTGGCTCTCCGCTCGGCTGCCGACCTGAGCGGGAGTCCGACCATCGCCAGTTCCCGACCGAACCGATCGTCGCCGGCACCCGCCCCCATCCCGAGTGTCAGTCGCCCACCGGACAGCTCCTGGAGGCTGGCGGCAGCGACGGCGATGTGGGCCGGGTGGCGGAAGGTGGCGTTGAGGACCAGAGGCCCCAGACCGATCCGTTCGGTGCCGGCGGCGATCGCCGAGAGCACCACCCAGGGGTCGTGCACAGAGTCGGCGTCGCCGGCGATTCCCGAGACGTGGTCATAGGTCCACACACCGTCGAACCCTTGGGTCTCGGCGAGGCGGGCGGCGGTCACGAGCGTGGCGACGGAGGTGTCGAACGGGCTCAGCGAAAGGTCGAATTTCATGCCTGCAGCAACCAACCCGTCGGGGCCGCGGGATGTTCCGGTTCGGAGGCTTCCTCGAGTGCCGGGTCCTCACGGTAAGTTCCCGCCACAGTCTGGTATCGGTGGTGGGCAGCCGTCGGAGGACGGGGGACTCGCCTGTCCGAGATGGACCAGTTGCGAACAGCCCACGACGAGCATCGGAGTTGCGATGTCTGATGAAGGTTCCCACGCGGTGGTCGACTCGCCGGGGCAGATAGATCTGCGATCCGCCAGCATCGCGGATCTCCAGGCGGCGTTCGACGCTGGGATCCTGTCGGCCGAGGGTCTGGCTGAGATCTCCCTGGCCCGGGTCGCCGCCTTCGATCACCAGGGTCCGGAGCTGAACGCAGTGATCCACGTCGACCCGGCGACGGTGCTCGCCGCGGCCCGTTCGCTGGATGAGGAGCGTAGGAAACGGGGTCCTCGATCTCCGCTGCACGGGATTCCGGTGGTGCTCAAGGACAACATCGACACCGGTGACATGCCGACGACCGCAGGGTCGCTACTTCTCGAAGGTTCGGTTCCGCCTGACGACGCCTGCATCGTGCGGAGACTGCGAGAGGCGGGAGCGCTCATTCTCGGCAAGGTCAACATGAGCGAGTTCGCGGCAGGACCTCGCATGAGCTCGATCGCCGGCGCCATGCGCAATCCGCATGACCTGGGTCGATCCCCGGCGGGGTCGTCGGGGGGAACGGGAGTGGCGATCGCGGCCAGGTACGCCCAGATCGGCCTCGGCACGGACACGGGTAGTTCGGTGCGGTCCCCTTCGACGTGCAATGGGATCGTGGGCCTGCGGCCGACGATCGGTTTGCTGAGCCGGGACGGGATCGTGCCGCTGGCGCTCACGTTCGACACGGCGGGACCGATGGCCCGAAGCGTTCACGACGTCGCCGCCATGCTGGGTGTGATGGCGGGGGTCGACGAAGCGGACCCTGCAACCGCTGCCAGTGACGGGCTGTACCACTCCGACTACACGCGTTTCTTGGATCGCCGTGCGCTGGAGGGCGCCCGGCTGGGACTGGCCCGGGACTTCACGGGGTTCGACGCGGATGTCGATTGGATCGTCGAAGCCGCCGCGGCGGCGATGCGTGCCGCGGGCGCGACAGTCGTCGATGTCCGGTTCCCTCCCTGGTTTCTCGAGATCAAGAGCCATTGGTACACGGCGATTCGGCACCCCGAATTCGCTGCCCAGATCGCGCCATACCTCGCCACCTTGGACGACGGGTTCCCACGAACGATCGCCGATCTGATCGCTCGTTCCCGGCTCATCACATCGGCCACCGCCACAGGAGGCGTTCCGAACCCGGCTCGATGGCGGTTGTTCGAGCGGGAGGCGGCGGCGGGCTCGCTCACGGACCACCGGTACACGGCTGTGCGGGATCATGGGCTGCCGATGGCTCGGCACCTGGTGGACGGTCTCATGGCCGAGAACCGCCTGGATGCGATCGTCTATCCGACGTTGCCGGTGCGCCCGGGCCTCGCCGCGGAGGCCGAGGGGCCGAGTGGACCCGGCAAGCCCGCCGACATCGCCAGCCTCACCGGCTTCCCCGACTTGACGGTGCCGGTGGGGTCGGTCGCTGGTGGGTTGCCGATCGGACTGTCGTTTCTTGGTCCGGCGTTCTCCGAGCCGCGGCTACTCGGCCTGGGCTATTCCCTCGAGCAGATCCTCGATGCCCGCCGTGATCCGGTTCACGCTCCGCCTCTCCCCGGCGAGATGATCGATCGGGGCTGATTCGACTCGAGACCACTCAGCCCCGGATCAGGGCCGATCGATGAACTGGGTGCCCACGACAGGATTCGAACCTGTGACCTACCGCTTAGGAGGCGGTTGCTCTATCCCCTGAGCTACGTGGGCGTGGGCGTGGGCGTGGGCGGGATGGGTTGACAACGCGGTTGGAAACTCGGTGTCGCGATTCCAGGGACAGGTTAGAGGGCGGCGCGTGGGGTGACCTGTGTCGGTTCTTGAGGTCTGCGAGCCGGGCCGGCCTCGTTTGGACGCGTCTGTATGTCGCTTGTCGGTCGGTGGGGAGGGCCGGCGGTTCAGCCGGTGCGTTCGAGCGGTGGCGCCGGGTCGGCGTGGCTGGGTGCGAAGACGGCTTGGGTTTGGGCGTTGCGGTAGGTCTGCCAGGCGAGCATGGAGAGTTGGTTCTTTTCGAATCCGAAGTGGTGGAGTCGTTCGCGGGGGAGGTGGTCGTCGATGGTGTGGAGGTGTTCGGGCCAGTTGGAGCCGGTGAGCTGGATTTGGGTGGTTTGGTCGAGGCGGATGCGGATGTAGCCGACTGTTTCGCCGGTGGCTGGATCGATGATTGCGTCGTACTCGGGAACACCCGATAGCCCTAGTCGCTTCTGTCCTGCCGGCGGTGGCTGTGGCGTCGTGGGGCGGCTCGAGGTGTTGGTTGCCATCGACGTCGAAGGCGCGGATATGGGACGTCTCCCGCAAAGGCGAATCTCGACATGAGCGGGTCTGGCGGGTGTCTCGTCGGAGTCGTTTGATGCGGGCGGGTCATAACGGTGACGTCGCCTAGGCGACCCGCTCGACCGTAGGGCGACTGAGTGACCCAGAGGCGTCTTCCGCGCCGAGTCCCAGGGGGGCAGTGAGTCGACGGGAACGGTGTCGGATCGCCTGGGCCCGAGAACCCGCATGTCAGGGTCTTGGGGGAACAACCGCCACGCGGGTTCCGAGTCATAACTCGCAACCGGAAGGTCAGAGGTGCGAATCGTCCCCCCGTTCCTACTCGAACGGAAGCCCTGGCCAGCGCAATACTGGCCAGGGCTTCCACTGTCTCGGCGGCTTTCCGCCAGCTTCCCCGGTTCGCCGGCGACTGCCGATTTGATTGTTCCATGGGCCGGCAACGCCTCTTTCGGCCCATGGACTGTCGGACTCAGCGTCCGACGATCTTCACCCCAACTTTGCCTTCGAGTAGATAGGTACCCGCCTCGAGGAACGGGTCTCCTTCCGGGACCTCCTCGGTCCACGAGTACGCGCAGATGTCGTCGACGTCGGCGGGCCGCTTCTCGTGGCGCTCGGAGAACACCACTGTGCCCTGGTAGCTCACGTCGAAGGTGAACCACCGCGGAATTCCAGTGAGTTGCGTCCCTTGGATCTTCGCCGCGCCCCAGTTGCCGAGGTTGGTCACCTCGATCGTGATGTCCCCGAGTTCGCCACAGGACGCGTCTATGACCCAGTAGTTCTGAGCTTGTGTCGGAGCGGCGGCCGCTACTCCAACGCTCATCGACATGGCCATTGCTGCAACCGAGAACAGCACCATTGTCCTTCTCATCGCCTTCTCCTCTTCCTCGCATCGGCCCTGTTGGGCCGATGATCGATCTCTGACATTTGAACGAGTGGCCGGGACCGGAACTCAGGTGGCGAGCGCTTCAGCGGTCTTCTCCGGCGAGTCGGTGCCCGCGGCGGCGCGGGCAATCGTCGTCCCTGTTGTGAGCAGGGCGAAGGCTGTAAGCACCGCTGGGGCGAGGGTCGCTAGCGGTGACACCGCCCAGGTCGCGGTTGTGATGCTGAGCAAGAGCCCAACGAGTCCTATCGACCAGCGCTGTGCTGTGCCGACGTTTGGCCAGTGGCGTGCCGCCAGAGCAAGCCCGACGAACGCGCCCAACAACACGAGTTCCCCCGGCAGGAAGATGAGCCATCCGATCAATCCGCCCCAGAACTGTTCCGACTGCTGTCCAACGACCAGGGCGCCCCAGAACGAAACGACATTGCCGATGAGCATGAGCCCCGCACTGACGACCAACACCATGGTGGAGCGACGGCCCGAGAGTCCCCAGGCGCGGACGGTGCGATGCATGACAATCGCGGTGGCCAGCAGGAACAGCAGCGCCAGCGTGTGCACCCGGTTGGCACGGTCATACGCCAAGTCCCCGGCGAGACTGACGTCCTTGGGGTTGGCGGAGACGAGGAGCACCGCTCCCATCCACGCCAGTCCTGTGAGCATGGCGAGCACTGGTAGTGCGCGGCGTTCGGTATCCACGGCTGCTCCTTTCCGAGCGTTCTTGTGTCGAACGTACGGAAGGGGGGTGGTGTAGTCGTCCGGCATGGGGGCGATCTTCCTGTTCCGCCTTGGTAGGCACACGCCGACCGCGACTCATCCCTGAGATGGAGGGGAGAGCGCCCTCCTTTCGACGATTCGCAAACGGCGGTGACGTCCTACGCTCACAGGGTGGACCCAAGAGTCATGCGCGCCATCCTGGCCACCACCCGGCCCGCGGACTGGCTCTTGGTGACGATTCTGCTTTTGCTCGCCTGGTTCGAGATCTGGGTCGAGCCGATCTTTCAAACGGGTATGCCAGGCCCGCAGGTCCCCCTCACGTTGTTGGCCGCGGTGGCGTTGACGTCGCTGCTGGCTCGAAAAGCCTTCCCGCTAGCCGCCCTGACGGTGTCTTCTTTGGCCATGGTTGCGGTTGGGGTCGTGGGAGACTCCGACCAGTCGACCTTCGTCGTGCTCCTGGGACTGCTCGTTGCCACCTACTCGTTGGCGGCCTACGCCACCTCGAGTAATGCCCTCATCGGTGCGGGGGTCTTGGTGGTCGCGACTGTCGTGTACGAGTCGCTGACCTTCGTTGACAAGACGCTTGTCGACGTCGTGGTGCCGATGCTTTTCCTGGCAGGAGCCTGGATCGTCGGCAGGGAGGTGCACGGTCAGAGGCAGCAGGCACGTGAGGCGGCGGAACACGCTGTTCTGCTGGCACGGACCCACCAACTCGAGACCGACGGTGCTGTGGCTGCCGAACGCACCCGCATCGCCCGAGAGCTTCACGATGTCGTCGCTCACGCAATCAGTGTCATGGGCATTCAGGCCGGCGCTGC
>DATHWB010000177.1:0-3633 GCA_035460965.1 Acidimicrobiia bacterium | reverse complement strand
CTCGCCTGGCGGCGAGGCTGCTCCCCCCAATGTCGCTTCGCTCCTGGGGGGAGAAACCCTGGGGTCTTCCACTTGTCTGTCCCCCTCGCGACGCCGCAGGCGTCGGGTTGGGGGGACCGGCCCGGCGGAGCCGGGCCGAGGGGGGCAGTGAGCGGAGCGAACTCGTGGATCACTCCCCGGACGGCCCCCCTTGCCTCGCCTGGCGGCGAGGCTGCTCCCCCCAATGTCGCTTCGCTCCTGGGGGGAGAAACCCCTGGGGTCTTCCACTTGTGGGGGGCAGTGAGCGGAGCGAACTCGTGGACCAGCCTGGGCGGAGAAACCCTGCGGCTCACTCGGCGAGCGCGCGCTCCAGTTGGGCTTGGCGGGCGGCGTCCTGTTCGGCGAGCATCCGTTCCTGTGCCTCGGCGGTCTGGGTGATTGAGAAGCAGAAGCGGGAACCGGTGGGGAAGCGGCGCTCGTACCAGACGTCGCCGCCCATCGCGCGAGCCAGCTTGCGAGCGATGGGAAGGCCGAGACCGAGCCCGGTGGAGGAGCGGCCATCTCCCTTGGACAGCTGTTCGAAGTGCTCGAAGATCGTGTTGACGTGCTCGTCCGGAACCCCGGGGCCGTTGTCGGAGACGACGACGATGAAGTGATCGCCGTACGGGAACCCCTCGACCAGCACCTGGTCCCCTCCGTACTTGGCAGCGTTCTCCAGGAGGTTGCGGATCACCTGCTGTGCCCGCTTGGGATCCCCCCACACCCGGAGGCCCCCGGGGAGAGAGACCGACACGTTCGAGTCCCGGGCGCCGCCCGCCGAGTGGATGAGGTCCGACAGGTCGAACAGTTCCGGGTAGAGCCGGAGGCGGCCGGCGTCCAGTCGCGGGATCACGAGGATGTCCTCGACCAGCTCACCGAGATAGTGGGCCTGGTTGGAGATGATCGACAGGAACTCGGAGATCTCCGGTTCACCCAGGTCGCGCCAGGTCGTCTCGAGGGTCTCGGCGAAACCGGCGATCGACGTCAGCGGAGTCCGAAGCTCGTGGCTGACGAGCGTCACGAAGTCGTTCTTCATGGCGGTGGCTTCCTGAGCGGCGCGTTCGGCTTCGAGCACACGGCGTTTCCACGACACCCGCGTGCGCACGGCGAAGGTGAGGGCGACAGCGCCCCCGACGGCGAGGACGCCACCGGCGATGAGGGGAAGAAGTTCAAACATCAGGGCACCGATGCGGAGGGTAGCGACCGACCCGGGACCCCCCGCGCCACGTCATTCGCGGCCGTTGCCCTCTTCGAGCAGCCGCCGGAGGGCCGCCACCAGGGCGCCCTGGCGGATGTCGTACTTGTCGAGGTAGGCGTCGACGCCCGCCTCCCAGGCGGCCGCCTTGTCCTCCTCCTCGGCGACGGCGGAAACCATGATGATCGGCTGCGAGACCCCGTTGTGGCGAAGGGCCCGAACCAGTTCGACGCCGTTGGAGCGAGGCATCGAATAGTCGACGACCAGCGCGTCGTACTGGGCCCTACCCATCTCCTCGACGGCTTCCCGGGCACCGGGAGCCACGGTCACGTCGAATCCGCGTCCGCGCAACGTGGCCGAGATGATCTGACGAACACCGGCCGAGTCGTCGACCACCAGCACCCTCGGACGGGTGCCGTGCCGCGCTTCCGGACGCCTGGCCTGCCCACCGATGTGGTTGTGATCGACCATCACCAGCACTTCGCCACCACCCAGGAACGCCGCACCCACCAGATGGTCGGCGTCCTCCAGGATCGGTCCCAGGCTCTTGACCGCCACCTTCCGGCTGTCGATGATCTCGTCGACGGTCACGGCCACGTACCCGGATCGGGTGCGCAGGAAGAGGACTTCGGCCTCACGGTCGGACTCGGGCAGGCTCAACGCCCGGCTGAAGGACTCGACCGGGACCGCCTCGCCCCGGAAGACCACCTCGCGACCGCGCTCGCCGTCCCGCACGTTCGTCATCTCCAGCGCGGCCGTGGCCGCCACGGCGGGCTCGGCGAACCCGAAGAACTGGTCGCCGCTGGCGATGATCACGATGTTCTGCACGACCAATGAAACGGGGAGGTCCATGGTGAATCTGCTCCCCACACCCGGGCTGCTCTCCACCGAGACTGTGCCGCCGACGCGATCGGCGGCGTCTGCCACGAGGGAGAGTCCTTCGCCGGACCCAGAGAACTCACTGGGTTCGGTGACGGTCGTGAAACCGGGGCGGAAGAGATGCGCCTCCAGTTCCGAGCGGGTCATTCCCAACCCGCGCGACTCGGCGGATGCGGCAACGGCGTTCCAGTCGATGCCGGCTCCGTCGTCCGAGACCGACACGACCAGCCGATCGTCGACGACGGCGGCGTCCAGCCGAACGGTTCCGGTCGGCGACTTCCCCAGCTCGACCCGCCGCCGCGACGGTTCGATACCGTGGTCGACGGCGTTGACGATCAGATGCCGGAGCGGCTCTCGGATGAGGTCGACGATCTGCCTGTCGATCAGGAGTTCGCCGCCGTGGATGTCGAACCGGACCTCCCGGCCCAGTCGCCGTCCGAGGAAGCGGACGAACTGGGGATACGACTCGGTGGCGTCCGCCAAGGGAACATTGGCCAGCGACACCGCCCACTCCTGCAGTTCGGTCACGTCGGCGGACAGGCGCTCGAGCTGCGTGCGCCAGGCGGCGAGCAGGCGAACGGGATCCGCTCCTTCGAACGCCACGTGGGTCAGGTCCGCCAGGGCCTCGGTGTCGAGGCCGATGTCGACCGCCCGGTTGATCAGGCGGTAGAGATCGCCGGTGTCCACCCGTGTGACGGCGCTCGACAACTCGTCACGGACGGTGGCGAGCAGCCCGCCCAGGCTGGAGTTGCCGTGCGGCGGATCGGGCGGTGTGTCGGTGGAAGGATCCGGGTGCGGTTCGACCACGGTCCCATCCTGCCGCGCGACGGGGACCGGTGCCGCCGTGGGACGTCCCAACGCCGCCGTGAGCCTGGCCGCGGCACCTTCGAGCGCTGCCCTGGCCTCATCGTCGCGGCCAGCCTCCATCAGCAGCCGGGACAGGCTTTCCATCGCGTCGATCGCCACCGGGGACGGAGAGAGCTTGCCGTCTGCGATCGCGCGCCAGGTCGTCTCCAGGACGGCGGCGGCCGAGCCCAGGTCGACCTTGCCGAGCATGTTGGAGGACCCTTTGAGGGTGTGGGCATCCCGGGTGAGGTCCTCGGCGGCGACGGGCGAGGGCACACCGTGGCGGAGCTCTGCGGCTCCGACGATCAGCCGGGAAGCACGCTCGTCCACCTCGGCGAGGAAGATGTCGATGAGATCTTGTGATTCGGCCCAGTCCACCGGATACCTCGGGTCTCCGTAGGTATCGGCCGGCCCGCGGGTGACTTGAGGAGGCCTACTCCCACTCGATGGTGGCCGGCGGCTTCGACGATATGTCGTATGCCACCCGGTTGATCCCCTCCACCTCGTTGATCACCCGACTGGAGATCCTTTCCAGTACCTCGTACGGCAGCCGCGCCCAGTCGGCCGTCATGGCGTCCTCGCTGGTCACAGCGCGCACGACCAGCGGATAGGCATAGGTGCGGCCGTCGCCCTGGACTCCCACGGACTTCACTGCCGGCAAGACCCCGAAGGCCTGCCAGATCTCGCGGTACAGG
>DATHWB010000176.1:0-12337 GCA_035460965.1 Acidimicrobiia bacterium | reverse complement strand
ACGAGCCAGCGCCCATCTCGGTGATCGGCCGTGTATTGGACTCCCTGGACCCGGGGGAGGACTGGCTGGAACCCGGGTATGGCGGCTGCCGCGTCCGCGTAGTGGACGTCGGCGGTCACCTGGCTGCCTGCAGCCACCAGGACGTATCGCCGATCGGTCGTCGTGCTGATGCTCAAGAACATCCGATCGTCGGGCTCCTCGAAGACCAGCAGGTCGTCGGTGGGTGGGGTGCCGAGTTGGTGGAACCACACCTTGTCCGGGCGGTGGGCGGCGTCGATGGTGGTGTAGAAGAAGCCGCTCGAGTCGGCGTTCCACGCTCCCGAGTAGTACGTGCCGGGCACCTCGTCCGCCAGGTCCGCTCCGGTCGTCAGGTCGCGAAACCGGAGCAGGAACGACTCACTGCCGTCGGTGTCCGTCGAGAATGCCAGGCGGGCGTGGTCCGGAGACACCTTGAACAGCCCGATCGCCAGGTAGTCGTGTCCCTCGGCCAAGGCATTGCCGTCGAGCAGGACCTGCTCCGGTCCTTCCGGGTCACCCTGACGGCGGACGAACACCGGATACTGCTTTCCCTCCTCCGTGCGCGTGGCGTACCACCAGTCCCCCCAGCGGGCGGGCGGGGAGGTGTCGGTCTGCTGGGTACGGGCGACGATCTCGTCGAAGATCTGCTGGCGGAGCGCGGCCAGCGGGGCGAGGATCGACTCGGCGTACGCGTTCTCGGCTTCCAGGTGGGCGATGGTTTCGGGGTCTTCCCGGTTCCGGAGCCAGCCGTAGGGATCGACGATGGTCTCGCCGAACAGGGATCGTTCGACCGGTAGCTGGCGGGCACGGGGTGGTGTCGTCACGGTCGATCAAACTAACCGCCTGAGGCGGGCGGCAGCATCTGTGGGAGTCACTAGCGTCCCTTCGAATGGACGCCATCGCCGAATGGTTCAGCAACGGGGCCGTCACCGGTCGAGCCGTGCTGACGGTGGTGCTGGTCGCCATCCTGGTCGTGGTCCGCTGGCTGGTCCTGCGAGCCGCCCACGGCCGGGTCGACTCCGGTGCCGTGTACTTCCGGACCAAGAAGTGGATCGGTTATACCGTCACGGTGGTCGGCGTCCTCGGCCTCACCCGCATCTGGTTCGGGGGTACCGGCGGTGTCGGGACGTATCTCGGAATCCTGTCGGCGGGAATCGCCATCGCTCTCGCCAATGTCCTCGAGAACTTGGCGGGGTGGGTCTTCATCATGACCCGCCGCCCGTTCCGAGTCGGTGACCGAATCGAGATCGAGGGGCGTTCCGGCGACGTCGTCGACATCCGGGCGTTCCGCTTCTCCATGTTGGAGATCGGGAACTGGGTGGCCGCCGACCAGTCGACGGGTCGCCTCATCCACGTGCCCAACGGCAAGGTGTTCACCCAGCAACTCAGCAACTACACGGAGGGATTCCCGTACATCTGGGACGAGGTGACCCTGCGCGTGACCTTCGAGTCCGACTGGAGGGCGGCGGAGCGGGTCGTCCGTGATGCGCTGGCCGCCCACGCTCCGGACACCGAGGACGAGGCCGTGACCGATGCGATACGGGAGGCGGGCCACCAGTACCTGATCCGGTATCGACATCTCACCCCGACGACGTATCTACGGGTGATGGAGTACGGGGTGGAGATCGCCGGGCGCTACCTCGTCGGGGTGCGGACCCGTCGCTCGGTGGCGGATGCGGTGTGGCGCAGCGTGGTCGAATCCGTCCGCGCCGAACCGTCGGTGGAATTCGCCTACCCGACGACCCGCATGATCGCGGACGGGACCTTGTGGACGCAGGGTGGCGGAGGGGAATCCCAGGTGTGAGCGGCTCGGCGCCGTAGCCTGCCCCGTCCGTGGCATCGCTGTTCACTCTCATGCCGGCCGGAGCCGGGCCGATCCCGCTCGAGCGGCTGGAAGCGGCCGCCGAGACCGAGGACGTCCTCGTCGATTGCCTCATCGACGAAGAGTTGTACTGGCTGCGGGTGGGGGAGGCCGCCGACCCGGTGTACGACGAGCCGTACCTCTCGGGCCTGTCCGAACGGGCGCGAGCGGTGGCGCTCGACTCCGGTCTGCGGGCCTTGATCGCCAAGGGGATGGTCGATGTGGATCCTGACGAACCCGAGTCGGTGGAGATCCTCGGTGTGTACGGGTTGTTGTCCAACTGTCGCAGACAGGCGCGGTCGGTGACGAGGGTCCTGCTGGAAGTGGGCGACGATCCCTCGATCCGCTTCGCCTACCACCGCATCAGCGACACGCTGGTCCTCACCGAGGAGGTGTCTCACGACGGATTCCACGACTTCGCCTTCCAGTCGCTCGACTCGGCGGCGTCGGGCCTGTCGTCGATCTTCGACCGGCGACGCACCGCGGGAGCCGAGAGCGGTGACCACCGGCGTGCGGTGGGTCCGGGCGAACTGGACCCCAGTCCCGAGATGCTGCGGCGGGCGGCGAGTCACGTGGTGTCGGTGAGCGGGGGCCATGCACTGCGCGGCGGCACCGGCGGCGAGGTCGGTCTCACCGTGTACGGCACCGACGACGGGGTGTGGGCGCACTGGGTGGAGCCTGGAGCCGCCGCCCCCCATGTGGTGGCCCGTACGGGGGCGCCGGACCTGTTCGTCCTCGCCAACGACGCCATCGTCGGTCGACCGTCAGGTCCGTGACCGCGCACCGGCGGGGACACTTCGCCGGTTACGGTTGGACCGATGTCTGACGAGGAAGTACCGACCGGTCGGCATGCGCGTCCCAAGCCGATGCCGGAGTGGCTGCTCGGACTGGGCATCGCCATCGTGATCGTGCTCCTCGGATGGCTCGTGCTCACCCTCCTCGGTGCCGGTGACGATCCGACCTTCGTCGAAGGCCTGGCGGTGTGAGCCGTCGTCCCGCTGCGCCCGTCGCCGGGCCGGGACCTATATTCGGTGAGAGCCGACCGAACCGGGAGAACTCATGCGCGAAGCCGTCATCGTTTCGACCGCCCGTACCCCAATCGGGAAGGCGTATCGGGGCTTGTTCAACGACACCGAGGCCCCGACGATGGCGGGCAAGGCGATCGCCGCCGCGGTGGAGCGGGCCGGTGTGGAGGGCGACGAGGTCGACGACCTGATCATGGGCTGCGCCATGCAGCAGGGGACCCAGGGCATCAACACGGCGCGGGTGGCGGCGATCGCAGCCGGGCTTCCGACCTCTGTTCCGGGCATGACCCTCGACCGACAGTGCTCCTCGGGTTTGATGGCGGTCGCCACCGCCGCCAAGCAGATCGTGCTCGACGGCGCCCCGATCGTGGTTGCAGGGGGGATGGAGTCGATCAGCCTGGTGCAGAACGAGCACATGAACATGTACCGGGCGGCGGATCCGGCGGTGTTGGAGAGCCAACCGCACATGTACATGCCGATGATCGACACGGCCGAGGTCGTGGCCGAGCGGTACGGGATCGGGCGGGAGGCATGTGACGAGTACGCGTTCCAGTCGCAACAGCGGGTGGCGGCGGCACAGGAGAACGGGCTCTTCGACGACGAGATCATCGAGGTCACGGCCACCAAGGCCGTCGTGAACAAGGAGACCGGCGAGACCAGCAGGGAAGAGGTGACGATGCGCCTCGACGAGGGCAACCGCCCGGGCACCACCCTCGAGGGCCTTTCCCAGCTGCCCCCGGTGCGCGGCCCCGGCAGGAACGTCACCGCCGGCAACGCCAGCCAGTTGTCCGACGGGGCGGCGGCCCTGGTTCTCATGGAAGCGGGAGAGGCGGAGCGCCGCGACCTCAGCCCGCTCGGCTACTACCGGGGGATGGCCGTCGCCGGCGTCGACCCCGACGAGATGGGGATCGGACCCGTGTTCGCGGTGCCGAAGCTGCTGGAACGAACCGGACTCACCGTCGACGACATCGGCCTGTGGGAGCTCAACGAGGCCTTCGCAGTGCAGACCGTCTACTGCCGGGACACGCTCGGCATCGACAACGAGATCTACAACGTCAACGGCGGCGCAATCTCGATCGGTCACCCGTACGGCATGTCGGGGGCGCGCATGGTGGGTCACGCCCTGCTGGAGGGCAAGCGACGCGGGGTCCGGTACGTGGTCGTCACGATGTGCGTCGGTGGCGGCATGGGGGCCGCCGGCCTGTTCGAAGTGGCGTGATGCGTGCGCTGCTCTGTACCCGACTCGGTCCGGCCTCGGGGCTGTCGGTGGGCGAGGTCGACGACCCGCAGCCCGGTCCGGGGGAAGTCGTCGTCGACGTCGAGGCTGCCGGTCTGAACTTCCCGGACACGTTGATCATCGAAGGCCGCTACCAGTTCAAGCCGGAGCTGCCTTTCACCCCGGGCGGCGAGGCCGCCGGCACGGTCTCCGCGGTGGGCGACGGCGTGACGTCGGTCGCCGTAGGGGATCGGGTCATCGCCCTGTCCGCCCACGGAGCGTTCGCGCAGCGCTGGGCAGTCGACGCCAGGAAGGTGATACCCATCCCGGTCGGCCTCGACGCCGTGGCGGCAGCGGCCTTCGGCCTCACGTACGGAACCTCGTATCACGCTCTGAAGGATCGCGCCGCCCTCCAGCCGGGGGAGACGTTGCTCGTGCTCGGGGCGGCCGGCGGAGTGGGCTCGGCCGCCGTCGAACTGGGCAAGGCGATGGGCGCGACGGTGATCGCCGCCGCGTCCTCTGCCGAGAAGCTGGCCTGGGCGATGGATCTGGGAGCTGACGAGGCGATCGACTACTCCTCCGAGGATCTGCGAGACGGTGTGCGCCGGATCACCGGCGCACGCGGCGTCGACGTCGTCTACGACCCGGTGGGCGGGAACCTGACGGAGACGGCCGTTCGCTCGACGGCCTGGAACGGGCGGCTGCTGGTCGTCGGCTTCGCGGCGGGTGACATCCCGGCGATACCCCTCAACCTGACCCTGCTGAAGGGCATGTCGATCGTCGGTGTGTTCTGGGGTCGTTCGATGGAGGAGGAGCCAGAACTCCACCGTGGCAACTTCGCCGAGCTGGCCGGGATGATCGAGGCCGGCCGGATCCGCCCCCGGGTGAGCGCCGAGTTCGACCTCGACGACTACGAAGCGGCGTTCGCCATGTTCACCGAGCGACGGGTCATGGGAAAGGCCGTCTTCCGGATCGGCTGACGAGGTTGCGGTCGCTGTCGGCGGGGTAGCGTCGAGGCATGGATTTCCCGTCCGATTTCGTCTGGGGGGTGGCGACCTCCGCCTATCAGATCGAAGGCGCCGTCGACGTCGACGGGCGGGGAGAGTCCATCTGGGACAGGTTCGCACACACCCCGGGGAGCGTGAAGTTCGGCCACACCGGCGACGTCGCCTGCGACCACTACCGACGCATGGCCGACGACGTCCGACTGGTCGCCGGTCTCGGCGTGGCGGCGTATCGCTTCTCCATCGCCTGGCCGCGGGTCGTTCCCGACGGGATCGGCGAGGTCAACCATCGCGGTCTCGACTTCTACGACCATCTCGTCGACGAGCTGCTCGACGCAGGGATCGAGCCGTTCCCCACCCTGTACCACTGGGACCTGCCGCAGATACTCGAGGATCGGGGCTGCTGGAGGAGCGGGGTGACGGCCGAGGCGTTCCTCGACTACGCCGTCGCCGTCACCCAACGCCTGGGGGACCGGGTGTCATCGTTCACGACGCTGAACGAGCCCTGGTGTTCGGCGATCCTCGGACACCTGACCGGCGAGCATGCTCCCGGGATGCAGGACCAGGAGGCGGCGTTGGCCGCCGGACACCATCTGCTCCTCGCCCATGGCCTGGTGGCCCAGCATCTTCACGCCGCAGGCTTGCGAGCGGGCTACGTGATCAACCAGAACACGATGATTCCGGCATCCGATCACCCTGCCGACATCCGCGCCGCGCGACTCGAAGACCAGAAGATGAGCGGGTGGTTCCTGGACCCGGTCGCCGGCCGCGGCTACCCCGAGGACGCCCTCCGGGACTACGGGTGGGATCTGGCGGTCGTGTGGCCGGGCGATCTCGAGGTGATCTCCGAACCGATCGACTTCCTGGGACTCAACTACTACACGTCGACCGTCGTCGCGGATCCCGACACGCCCGACTCGGCTCGGGACATGCGCCGTGTCGATCCAGACGAGGTGACGTCGATGGGATGGCCGGTCGCTCCCGAAGGCCTCACCGTCCAGCTGGTGCGGCTGGCCGAGGACTACGGGTACGAGGAGATCTACGTGACGGAGAACGGGGCGGCGTATCCGGACACGGTCGGACCCGGCGGGGTGGACGACCAGGACCGCATCTCGTTCTTGCAGCGCCACTTCGACGCGGCGTCGGCGGCGATGCAAGCCGGTGTCCCACTGCGTGGCTATTTCGTGTGGTCGCTGATGGACAACTTCGAGTGGGCGTGGGGCTACACGGAGCGGTTCGGTCTGGTCCACGTCGACTTCGAAACCCTCGTTCGCACGCCGAAGGCGAGCTATCACTGGATGCGGGGACTTCTGTCCCGGTAGGACCGGGGGTCGGGTGGATGCGCGGGGATTCCATCGGACCACCCGGCGGAGGGGAGTGGCGAGGGGTCGTTCGTTGACACTTTTCGTTCCGGTGGCGTATGCTGCGTGAAGCCGTGAGGCGCCGTGTAGCACCGGCCGTCGACACCGATTCGACACCGGGTGCGGGGCGCGAGACAACCGAGATTCGTTTTGAGATGCATTGGCACCTTGTGCTAACGTGCCTCTCTCTGGTTGTCCGGACCCCACATTTCGTTCTAGGAGGCAATTTTGTCCTCGCGCGTCGCTGAGCGCTTCTCCTTCGGCAAGATCCCCGAAGTCCTTCCCCTGCCCGATCTCCTCGCTGTCCAGCACGAATCCTTCCAATGGTTCCTCGACGAGGGACTCAAGGAGATCTTCGACGAAATCTCTCCCATCGAGGATTTCACCGGCTCCCTCGCCCTCGAATTGACCGACCATCGCTTCGGCGATCCCATCATGACCCTCGAGGAGTGCAAGGAGCGAGACACCAACTTCGCCCGTCCGCTCTTCGTCACCGCCCGCTTCATGAACAAGCAGACCGGTGAGATCAAGGAGCAGCAGGTCTTCCTCGGCGACTTCCCGATGATGACCGAGAACGGTGTCTTCATCGTCAACGGGACCGAGCGCGTCGTCGTGTCCCAGCTGGTCCGGTCCCCCGGTGTCTACTTCGACGCCACCCCGGACAAGACCTCGGATCGCTTCATCTACGCCGGGAAGATCATCCCCGGCCGCGGGGCGTGGCTCGAGTTCGACACCGACAAGCGCGACACCATCGGCGTGCGGGTCGACCGCAAGCGTCGTCAGTACGTGTCGGCCTTCCTCCGGGCGCTCGGCATCGCCGAGACCGACGAGGAGATCCTGGATCTGTTCGACGGAGCCGAGTCGATCAAGAACACCCTGGAGCGCGATCCTGCCGCGGACCGGGACGAGGCTCTCGTCGATCTCTATCGCAAGTTGCGGCCGGGCGAGCCGACCACCGTGGAGTCCGCCCGCGGGCTCATCCAGACGCTGTTCCGCAACCCCAAGCGCTACGACCTCACCCGGGTCGGCCGATACAAGCTGAGCCAGAAGTTCCAGGAAGCCACTCCCGACGACTATCGGGCCGAGGGTCTGCAGCTGCTGCGGGACGAGGACATGGTCGACGCCATCAAGTACCTGGTGGCGATGCATGCCGGTCAGAAGACGATGACCACCCACAAGGGCACGGAGATCCCGGTCCTGACCGACGACATCGATCACTTCGGCAACCGCCGGATCCGGACGGTCGGCGAGCTGATCCAGAATCAGATTCGGGTCGGCCTGTCGCGCCTCGAGCGGGTCGTGAAGGAGCGGATGACCACCCAGGATCCGGAGGCGATCACCCCGCAGTCGCTGATCAACATCAGGCCGGTCACCGCGTCCATCAAGGAGTTCTTCGGCACGTCGCAGCTGAGCCAGTTCATGGACCAGCCCAACCCGCTGGCCGGGCTCACTCATCGTCGGCGTCTGTCCGCCCTCGGGCCGGGCGGCCTGAGCCGGGAGCGCGCCGGTTTCGAGGTTCGTGACGTCCACCAGAGCCACTACGGGCGGATGTGTCCGATCGAGACACCGGAAGGTCCCAACATCGGCCTGATCGGCTCGCTCGCCACCTACGCCCGAGTCAACCGGTTCGGGTTCATCGAGACTCCGTATCGCAAGGTGGAGGACGGGAAGGTCTCGAAGAAGATCGAGTACCTGACCGCCACCGAAGAGGAGCGGTACGTCATCGCCCAGGCCAACGCCCCTCTCAACGAGGACGGAACGTTCCGCAACGATCGGGTGCTGGTCCGCAAGGCCGGTGGCGAGGTCGAGGCCGTGGCTCCTTCGCAGGTCGACTACATGGACGTCTCTCCCAAGCAGATCGTCTCGGTCTCGACGGCGTTGATCCCCTTCCTCGAGCACGACGATGCCAACCGCGCGCTGATGGGTTCGAACATGCAGCGCCAGGCCGTTCCCCTCATCAAGGCGGACGCCCCGCTGGTCGGGACCGGAGTGGAGCGGCGCACGGCGCAGGACTCCGGCGACATGGTGGTCTCGCCCGTCGAGGGCGAGGTGACCGAGGTCACCGGGACCGAGATCGTCGTGAAGGAGAAGGGCACCAACAAGAAGCACACCTTCACCCTCGACAAGTTCGAGCGTTCCAACCAGGGCACCTGCATGAATCAGAAGCCGCTGGTGCGCGAGGGCGACACCGTCAAGGCCGGGGACGTCCTCGCCGACGGGCCGTCCACCGACCAGGGAGAGCTGGCGCTCGGCCGCAACCTGATCGTGGCGTTCATGCCGTGGAACGGCCACAACTTCGAGGACGCCATCATCCTGTCGGAGCGGCTCGTCAAGGACGACCTGCTCACGTCGATTCACATCGAAGAGCACGAGATCGACGCCCGCGACACCAAGCTGGGGGCCGAGGAGATCACCCGTGACATCCCGAACGTCGCCGAGGAGGTCCTCGCCGACCTCGACGAGGACGGGATCATCCGGGTGGGAGCCGAGGTCGGTCCCGGCGACTACCTGGTCGGCAAGGTCACGCCCAAGGGTGAGACCGAGCTGACTCCGGAGGAGCGCCTGCTCCGTGCCATCTTCGGTGAGAAGGCTCGTGAGGTGCGGGACACCTCGCTCAAGGTGCCCCATGGCGAGCAGGGCAAGGTCATCGCCGTCAAGGTGTTCAAGCGCGACGAGGGATTCGACCTCCCGCCCGGCGTCAACGAACTGGTGCGGGTGTACGTCGCCCAGCAGCGCAAGATCTCCGAGGGCGACAAGCTCGCCGGACGTCACGGCAACAAGGGCATCGTCGCCAAGATCCTGCCCGAGGCCGACATGCCGTTCATGGAGGACGGGACCCCGGTGGACATCATCCTGTCGCCGCTCGGCGTGCCGTCTCGAATGAACCTGGGTCAGGTGCTGGAAACCCATCTCGGATGGGCGGCCGCCCAGGGTTGGGAGCCGTTCGACGACGACACCAGCCCTGCCGCCAAGGGTGCCAAGCCTTGGACGAAGGTGGCCACTCCCGTGTTCGACGGGGCACGCGAAGACGAGATCATGAAGGTGATCGCCAACGCCATGCCGAATCGCGACGGGCTCAAGCTGGTCGGGGACGACGGCAAGGCGACCCTGTACGACGGACGCACCGGTGAGCCCTTCGACACCGATGTCACCGTGGGCTACATCTACATGCTGAAGCTGGTCCACCTCGTGGACGACAAGATCCATGCCCGGTCGACCGGCCCCTACTCGATGATCACCCAGCAGCCATTGGGCGGGAAGGCCCAGTTCGGTGGGCAGCGGTTCGGTGAGATGGAGGTGTGGGCACTGGAGGCGTACGGCGCCGCCTACGCCCTGCAGGAAGTACTCACGATCAAGTCCGACGACGTCCAGGGCCGGGTGAAGGTCTACGAGGCGATCGTCAAGGGAGACAACATCCCCGAGCCGGGTATCCCGGAGTCGTTCCGGGTGTTGATCAAGGAGATGCAGAGCCTCTGCCTGAACGTGGAGATGCTCGCCGCCTGTGAGGAAGTCGAACTTCGGGACCTCGAGGAGGACATGTATCGCTCCGGCGAGAGCCTGGGCATCGACCTGTCCCGTCCGGAACGTCCCGAAGCCGAGGTCTGAGCCCTCTCGGTACACGCCGAGTTCGAGGTACTGAGAGAGAAGAGGAGCCACATTGGTACAGCAGGTCTTCGATGAACTGAAGATCGGTCTCGCATCGTCTGACCAGATCCGGGCATGGAGCTTCGGAGAGGTCAAGAAGCCCGAGACGATCAACTACCGCACCCTCAAGCCGGAGAAGGAGGGTCTGTTCGACGAACGGATCTTCGGTCCCCAGCGCGACTGGGAGTGCTACTGCGGCAAGTACAAGCGGATCCGCTACAAGGGGATCATCTGCGAACGGTGCGGCGTCGAAGTCACGCGCTCCAAGGTGCGCCGTGAGCGGATGGGTCACATCGAGCTGGCCGCACCGGTTACTCACATCTGGTTCTTCAAGGGTGTTCCGAGCCGCCTCGGCTACCTGCTGGACATGTCGCCCAAGGACCTCGAGAAGGTCATCTACTTCGCGGCGTACATCATCACTTCGGTCGACGAGGAGAAGCGCACCAAGGACCTTCCCGAATTGGAGGAGTCCATGCGAGCCGAACTCCAGGTCGTGCGGGAGGACTTCGAGGAGTGGAAGGAGATCCGCCTCGAGGCGCTGGAGGACGAACTGGCCCGCATGGAAGAGGGTGGCGCCAAGTCCCAGGAGATCAACGCCCGCCGCAAGGAGGTCGAGCGCGAGATCAAGGATCGCGACGACCGCCGCGCCCGGGAGGAAGAACTCATCCAGGACGCCTTCGATCAGTTCAGGGGGTTCACCCCGAAGACGCTGGTCGACTCCGAGCAGCTGTGGCGTGAGATCTACGAGCGGTACAACGACTACTTCACCGGCGGCATGGGTGCCGAGGCGGTACGGGAGTTGCTCTCCCACCTCGACCTCGAGGCCGAGATGGCCCGCCTGGAAGAGGAGCTCGACGCCAATTCCGCCCAGAAGCGCCAGCGCGCCACTCAGCGGCTGAAGGTGGTCAAGCCGTTCTTCGAGGGCAAGAACCTGCCGACCGATCTCATCATGGAGACGATCCCCGTGATCCCGCCGGATCTCCGTCCCATGGTGCAGCTCGACGGTGGGCGCTTCGCCACCTCCGACCTGAACGACCTGTATCGACGGGTCATCAACCGCAACAACCGCCTCAAGCGACTGCTGGACCTCGGCGCACCCGAGATCATCGTCAACAACGAGAAGCGCATGTTGCAGGAGGCGGTGGACGCCCTGTTCGACAACGGCCGCCGCGGTCGTGCGGTGACCGGGCCGGGCAACCGTGCCCTGAAGTCGCTGTCCGACATGCTCAAGGGCAAGCAGGGACGCTTCCGTCAGAACCTGCTCGGAAAGCGCGTCGACTACTCCGGTCGATCCGTCATCGTCGTTGGTCCGCAGCTCAAGCTGCACCAGTGCGGTCTTCCCAAGATCATGGCGCTGGAGCTCTTCAAGCCGTTCGTGATGAAGCGGCTGGTCGACCTCGACCTGGCGCAGAACATCAAGTCCGCCAAGCGCATGGTCGAGCGTCAGCGTCCCCAGGTGTGGGACGTGCTCGGCGAGGTGATCCAGGAACACCCCGTGCTCCTCAACCGCGCTCCCACGCTCCACCGTCTGGGTATCCAGGCGTTCGAGCCGGTGCTGGTGGAGGGCAAGGCCATCCAGATCCATCCGTTGGTCTGCGAGGCGTTCAACGCCGACTTCGATGGCGACCAGATGGCCGTCCACGTGCCACTGTCCCGCGAGGCCGTCGCCGAAGCGCGCCAGATCATGCTGGCCACGAAGAACCTGCTCAGCCCCTCTTCCGGTGAGCCGATGGTGGCGCCGCGCCTGGACATCGTCCTCGGCTGCTACTACATGACATCGCTGCGAGAGAACGCCAAGGGCCAGTTCGACCCGAAGGTATCCAACCAGGGCACCTACGGCAGCTTCCAGGAAGCGATCCTGGCGCACAACCTGGGCATCGTGGAGCTGCAGGCGCTGATCCGGGTGCGCGACCGCCGCACCAACAATCAGCTCATCGAGACCACCGTCGGCCGCATCCTCTTCAACGAGACGCTGCCGGAGGAGATCCCGTTCGTCAACGACACCCTGGACAGCAAAGCCCTCAAGGTCGTTGTCCAGGAGTGCTACAAGGTGCTGGGCATGGACCGCACCTCGCAGGTAGTAGACAAGATCAAGAACATCGGCTTCCGCTACGCGACCCAGTCCGGTGTGACGATGTCTACGAGCGAGATCAAGGTCCCGCCGGAGAAGACCGCCATCCTCGCAGAGGCCGAAAAGGAAGTCGTTG
>DATHWB010000175.1:0-4449 GCA_035460965.1 Acidimicrobiia bacterium | reverse complement strand
CCACGACGGTCGGGTTGAGGATCTGGCCGCAATCGTCCACTACGTAGTACTCGAGCACCGACACCATGCCTGTCTCGGGGTCGACCTCGACGATCGCGATGTGGGTACCGGACGAGTAGGTCACCGTGGGAGGCACGTAGTAGTCGGTCTCCTCGAGGCCGGGGTCCATTCCCGAGGGCAGACGATTGGCCGGTCCCGGGGACGCGGCTTCGGCGATCTCTCCGAACGACAAGGAGATACCCGGAACCCCTCTGACCCCGACAAGGCCCTCCTCTATCGTCAGGTCGTCCCGGCTGACCTCGAGGAGCCAGGACGCGATCGTCAGGACCTTTCCCCTGACCTTGGTCGCGGCGCCGTGGACCGCTGATCCCGCCGTGACCGCCGACCGGCTGGCGAATGTGCCTCCCCCGTGGGCGATCAAGCCGGTGTCGCCCGCTCTGACCGTTACCTGCTCCGGCGTGACCCCCAGCGCGTCCGCGCACACCTGGGCCAGGACCGTCTCATGACTCTGACCGTGCGGGTTGCTTCCCGAGTGGACTATGACGTGGCCGGTCTGGTCGATGCGGACGGTGGCCCCTTCGTGGGGCCCGAAACCGGATCCCTCGACGTGGGCCGAGATGCCGATGCCGATCAGCCTTCCTTCTGCCCTGGCGCGTTCCTGGCGGTCCCGGAACCCGGCGTAGCCAGCCAGGGCCAGAGCCTTCTCGAGCTGGGCTGGGTAGTCACCCGAGTCGTACACGATCCGGCCGCCGTCACGGTACAGCATGCCCATGTCGTAGGGCATCAGCTCGCCTGGAATCAGATTCTTGCGCCGCACGTCGGCGGGATCCTCTTTCACGTATGCGGCGACCATGTCCACGATGCGGTCGATCACGAAAGTGGCCGAGGTCCGGCCCGCCCCCCTGACGGGGGTGTTGTCGCGCTTGTTGGTGAGGACGCAGATGCCCTCCACGTCGAAGTTGTCGATCTTGAACTCGTTACGGAGGTGGGCCGCGGTGTTGTACGAGAGCGTGATCACGAACGGGTTGTAGGCACCAGCGTCGACCAGGAAGCGATCTTTCAGACCACGGATCCTGCCTTCCCCGTTGAATGCCACCTCGACATCGTGATACTGGTCCCGGGTATGCCGGGCGTTCGCCAGGTTCTCCCGACGATCCTCGATCCACCGGATCGGGCGCCCCGTCTGAGTGGCGAAGAACGGTATGAAGATCTCCTCGTTGTAGATGCCGCCTCCGAAGCTCCCGCCCATGTCCGGTGAGATCACCCGGATGTGCTCCTCCGGCATGCCGAGCATCTCGGACAGGTAGCTGCGGAGCAGGTGGGGCTTCTGCTGGGTCGCCCAGATCACGAGCTGGTTCGTCGACCGGTCGAACTCGGCCACGACACCCCTTGTCTCCAGCGGAGAGCCGATCGAGCGGCCGACCGTGATCCTCGTCGAGAGGGTGTGCTCGGCTTCATCGAACGCGCGGGCGATGTCGCCGGCGCCGGTGTGGAAGGAACAATGAATGTTACCGGGGACGTCCGGGTGGAGCTGTGGGGCGTCCTCTCGCATCGCCGTGAAAGGGTCGGTGAGCGCTTCGAGAGGTTCGTACTCGACCTCGATCAGCTCGAGCGCATCCTCGGCCACGTAACGGTTCTCCGCCAGGACCACCGCCACCGGTTCACCGACGCGGAAGACCTTCTGCTCTGCCAGCAACTGGGCGCGATACGGCCGCACCACGAGATTGGTTTCCCGGGCGACGTGCTCGGGGATCGTCTTGTAGAAGGTGCGGGTTATCGGGCCCACCTTGCCTCGAAGGTCCCCGGCGGTCGCCACCGAGACGACTCCCTCCAGCCCCCGGGCCGGAGACGTGTCGAGGTGGATGATGTTTCCGTGGGCGATCGGGCTCCGCAGCACCGCGGCCTCGATCATCCTGGGCAGGTGAATGTCTCCGACGTATCGCCCGCGGCCGGTGATGAGGTGATGATCTTCTTTGCGGGGGACCCGACGGCCTACGTAGGTCATGTCTGTTTCTCCGCCAGTTCCTTCACTGCCAGCACGATGTTGTGATAGCCCGTGCAACGGCACAGGTTGCCCGACAGTCGCTCTCTGATCGCCCTCTCATCCGGCGCTGGTCCCTCTTCCAGGTATTCGACCACGGTCATCAGGAACCCGGGCGTGCAGAAGCCGCATTGCAGGGCGTGATGGCGGGAGAACGCCTCCTGCACCGGATGCAGCGTCCCGTCCGACCCCTCCAGTCCCTCGACCGTCCTCAGCTCTTGCCCGTCGGCCTGGACTGCGAGCATCAGACAGGAGCGGGCCGAGCGGCCGTTGACCAGGATCGTGCAGGCCCCACACACGCCGTGCTCGCATCCCAGATGCGTGCCGGTCAACCCGACAGCGTCACGGAGGAAATCGGCCAGCGTCATCCGGGGTTCGACTGAGCCGCGGATCTCCTCGCCGTTGACGACAAAGCTCACGGCGATCTCGTTCGTCATCGTTGTGCTCCTGTCGATCGGGCTCGAGCGGCTCGCAAGGCTCGCAGCGTCACCACCCTGACCAGATGCCGCTTGTACTCGGCCGGACCATGCACGTCCTCCAGCGGGTCGATGTCCGAGTCGATGGCGTCGGCGGCCCTGCTCAGCAGCTCGTCGGTCGGTTCCTGCCCGATCAACATCTGCTCTGCCGCGTCCCCCCGAACTGCCGTCATCCCGGCGGACATCATGCTCATCCGGGCGTCGGACACGACACCGTCCTCGACACGCAGCACCGTTCCCGCTCCCGCCATGGCGAAATCCCCATGACGCCGGGACACCTCCACGAAGGCGGTTCCCGCATCGGGCGGAGGCAGGTGCATCTCCACCTCCACCAGCAGCTCGTCCGGCGCCAGGGCGGTCGTCATGTAGGTGACGAACATGTCTCGTGCAGGAACGGTGCGCTCTCCCGTTCGACTCCGAAGGTGGAATCGGGCGTCGAACAGAAGGGCCAACGCCGGCCACTCGGCGGCTGGATCGGCATGGGCCATGCTCCCACCGACCGTGCCGCGGTTCCTGATTGCCACATGACCGATCTGTGAGACCGCTTCGTTGATGGCGGGACACCGTACCTTCAGTTCTGCGTCTGTCTCGATGCTGCGGTGGGTCGCCAGCGCTCCCATCGACAGCACGCCGTCGTCGCGGAGCTCGACATGATCCAGTTCGCTGATACGGGTGATGTCGGTCAGATGCCGGGGCCGGGCCATGCGGAAGGCGAGGAGTGGTATCAGGCTCTGGCCGCCCGCGAGGACCTTGCCTTCGTCACCGATCTCGTGGAGTGTCTCCAGCGCTTCTTCGATCGTTCCGGGCCGGGTGTACTCGAATGGTGGTGGTTTCATCCTGGCGTGCCTCTCTCTTCGTGGCGCCTCCCGTGTCGGCTTCGGACCGGCGATCCTCGGGGGGAACTCTCACGGATCCCGATCGCAGGTGAGTCCCTTCGAAGCCGAGCCCGGACCGGCACAGGCGCGGACTCACGTGAGCGCTTTGTCGTCGTAGTAGCCCCAGCGTTCCAGGACCGTGTCGACGAGTCGTCCTTCGATCTCGGTGATCCGGGGATCCTCGTATCGACGCGGGCGAGGCAGGTCGATCGTGTGCTGGTCGAATATCTCCCCCGGTCCCGCCGTCATCAGGTAGATGTGATCGGACAGGTACACGGCTTCGCGAAGCGAGTGGGTGACGAAGACGATGGTGGCGCCGGTTCGCTCCCATAGCTCGAGCAGTTCGCCCCTCAGGAACCTGCCCGTGACCTCATCAAGGGTGCTGAACGGCTCGTCCATGAGGATGAACGCCGGCTGCACGGCCAGGGCCCGGGCTATTGCGACCCTGGCGCGCTGGCCACCTGAGAGGTTCAGGGGCCACGCGTTCTCGTATGACTCGAGGCGGAGCATCCTCAGATGTCCGCGGATCATGTCGTCCCAGGTATTCTCCGGGATCCCTGCTGCCTTCAGCGCGAGGGCAATGTTCTGACTGACGGTCCGCCACGGCAGGAGTCGGGCGTCCTGGAAGACATACCCGCACGGCGGGAGGTCGGAGGTGGTCCTCTGTCCGTCCTTGAAGAACGTCTTGCCGTCGATGGCCACGGTTCCTCGCTGGGGCGTGAACAAACCCGAGAGGATGCTGAGGAGGGTGGACTTACCGCAGCCGCTGGGGCCGACTATGCATGCGAACTCTCCCTTGGCCACCCTCAGGTCGACGGAGCGGATCGCCGGTTGAGAGAGCCCCCGGTACCAGAACGTCAAGTCCTCGATGTCTATGTAGTCGGCGGTCGTCATCGTGATGCGCTTCCACGTATGCCACACCGGAGGAACTCGGGCGATGCGGCTCGTGTCCTCTGACAGGACCCGAGTAGCAGCCGTTTCCCACCCCGGATGCCCGTCTTCTCTCGATGAGGGCGAATGGGGGTGTCCAGCATCAGTACGAGATTCTGCGGCTTCT
>DATHWB010000174.1:0-6189 GCA_035460965.1 Acidimicrobiia bacterium | reverse complement strand
GAAGCCGTCCGCCTGGTCAGTCGCGGCGATGCACTGATCGCGCCTGAGGTAACCCGCTCGCTCATCGAGGCGTTCGCCCGCACCCCCGATTCATCCACCCCCGCGCCCGCACAGCTCCGCAACACCCTCACCCCACGCGAGGTCGAAGTCCTCACCTTGTTGGCGCGTGGGGTTTCCAACGCGGAGATCGCCGAGGCACTCTTCATCAGTGAAGCGACCGCCAAGACTCACGTAAGCCACATCCTGACCAAACTCGGCCTGCGCGACCGCACCCAGGCGGTGGTGCTCGCCTACGAGTCAGGGCTCGTCGAATCACCAGGGACGAGAGAACGCCAATAGCCCTGCGCCTCCACGTGGAACGCGGTCAGATAGGAGAAGGCGTGGCGCACGTTGGTGAACCTCCTCGTCTCGAGTAGGTCAAAGCTAAGGATCCCTCGGAGGCCTTCGACATGGTGCTGAAGTACCACGCGCGGCTCCGACGGAGTATCAGCGTTTCGGACGGACGCCGAGGTTCTCCCAGCGTCGTCCGCTCGGCCCCTTCTGAAGAGATGACCCACCACCGTCCCCGTGCTTCAAGGTCTGCTGTGCGACACCGAAGGGTGATTCATAGCCCGGGAGGGCGAGACACGGCCAGCCGTCCCCGCGGTCCGTCAACGAACCACACGCGTCCGTTACGTCCGACGACACCTTCGGTGAGCCCTGTTAGCTCCTGAGGTTCGAGAGTTGTCAACCAATCCCACGTGGGCCGTGGGCCGTGGGCGCGTGGGCGGGATGGGTTGACAACGCGGTTGGGAACTCGGCGTCGTCGGTCATGGGGGTCAGGATAGGAGGGGCGGGGTTACTGATCGGCGAGCGGGCGTACCTCTCGACCGCGAAGTGCCGCTATGTCGCTATGTTGCGGACCCGCACATGATCCCGACAGGCCTCGATCAGAAGGTGAGCGACCTCTTGCGTCGGGAGAGACTGCCCGGTCTGAGTGCGGGCATCGTCCACGATCAGCAACTGGTGTGGTCGGCGGGGTTCGGTGCCGCCGATTGGGAAGGCAGTGTCGCGCCTGATGCGTCGACGCTGTATCGGGTGGCGTCCATCACCAAGACCTTCACCGCCTCGGCGATCCTCAAGCTGCGCGACGCAGGGAGGCTGTCGCTGGACGATCCGCTGCACGCGTATCTCCCGGAGTTCGGGAAGGGGCGGGAGCGGTCGATCGAGCACGTCACCTTGCGACGGATGTTGAGCCACCACGCCGGCCTGACCACCGAGGCCCCGCTGCCCTACTGGGACTCGCTGGACTTCCCTGCCCGGGACGTGCTGCTGGGTGAACTCCCGGGAGTCGAGACCGTGATCTCACCGGACTCCGCCTTCAAGTACTCGAACGTGGCATACGGGATGCTGGGGGAGGTGGTGACCCGGGTTGCCGGAGTGCCGTACGAGGAGTACCTGCTGTCGGAGATCCTGGCGCCGCTCGGCATGAGCTCCAGCGGGCTGCGGCTGGCGCCGGAGCAGCAGGATCGTCTGGCGGTGGGACGGATCCCGCTGCCCGGCGGCGGTTTCGAACGTGCCCCGCACGCGGCATTGGGAGGGCTCGGCCCATGCGGGCAGTTGTATTCGTCTGTCGAAGATTTGGCGCGGTGGATCGCACTGCAGTTTCGCACGGCCCCGAGCGACGAGCCGGTCCTCGCCGGCGCCACTCTGGACGAGATGCATCGCCCGCAGTACCTGGAGCCGGACTGGTCGGTGGCCTACTGCCTGGGCTGGCGTGCCACCCGCACCGGGGATCACATCTACCACGGTCATGGTGGCGGCCTCCCCGGGTTCGCGTCGTATGTCCTGTTCTCGCGGCCATACCGCTTGGGTGTCATCCTGCTGTCGAACGTCTGGCCCCATCCGGGTCTGCTCGGGGCGGCCACCGACATCGCCGAGTTCCTCATCGAGTCCGGCTGGCCGGTCCACACCGAACCCGACCCTGCCGCCCCTGCGCCACCTGATGCCTCGCTGGTGGTCGGTCTGTACCAGGCCCAGTCGCGGATCTACGTCTCGGTCACCCTGCGCGAAGGACGACTGCGTCTGGAGAAGGCCGCGACGAGCGACTTCGTCCTACACGGGCCCGCCGTGCTGGACCCCACCGGCGTGGAGCGGGAATACGTGGTCCGCAACGGACGCGGGGCGGGCGAGCGTGTGCGCTTCACGGAGACGCCCGAAGGATTCGAGTTCGAGCTGGGCGGATTCGTCTATCGCTCCTGCCCCTGGCTCTAAGGGTCACCGGAACTGGTGCAGTCCCCGTGAGCAGAGAGGGACACAGGATGCTGCGATCAGGCTCGGCTACCTCCGCTTGCGAGCGTCCACGCCCTTGTCGACCGCCTGCTCGACACTCTCCTTTGCCTGGTCGACGGCGTGTTCGACCTTGTCTTTCACGTCCCAGTCGTCCAGCTTCTCCTCGACGAGCTCGGCGAGATGCGTCGCCCCGGACTTGGCGCGTGTGGAAACACCTGACGCGGCGCGGGACGACGCTTCTGCCGCACGACGTCCGGTTACCTCGACCACGTCGATCAGGATCCCCACGGCGGCGCCCGCGAACGCTCCGACGGTCAGTCCCTTCCACACGTTCTTCATCTCGTGTCCTTCCTGGCCGGCTTCCCGCCCTCGAACGGCGGGTACCTCGTCCATCCGATCCGACCTCCCCTCATCCTTCCCACTCCCGCGGTTTCGAATCCTCCGATCGCACGATACGCCCCCCGCCAGACCAGAGCCGTGGTCGTCCGTGCCCGGGATACGCTGGCCACCGGGCGACTCGACCCGTCGCCGTCGGCGGCCCGCCCGACAGCGAGTCGCCCCCGAACCGGTCAGTGCCGACGACCAGAGGAAGTGAGTGGAGCCGTGGACTTCGAGTTGGACAACGATCAGATCCTCTTTCGTAATACGGTGCGTGAGTTCGTCGACCGGGACATCCGCCCAGTGGCCCGGGAGTGGGAGACCTCCGGTCGGTATCCGCACGAGGTCGTGGCCGTGATGCGCGACATGGGGCTCTTCGGTATCACCATCCCGGAGGAACACGGTGGACTGGGTCTCGACTTCGTCACGCTGACGATCGTGTTCGAGGAGCTGTCACGGGGGTGGATGGGCATCGCCGGAATCCTCGGCTCTCATTCGCTCTCGTGCTACATGATCGATCGTTACGGCACCAGGGAACAGCGAGACCGACTTCTTCCCCAACTCGCCACGGGTGACCGGCGGACTGCCATCGCCTTGACGGAGCCGGATACCGGCTCGGACCTGGCGTCGATCAGGACGACGGCGCGGCGGGACGGCGAGGGTTACGTCCTCAACGGCACCAAGTTCTGGATCACCAATGCACGCTTTGCGGACCCCTTGCCCGTGCTGGCGACCGTCGACCCGGGGACCGGGCATCGGGGTCTCTGCGTCTTCCTGGTCCCGGGTGATGCCGAGGGTCTCGAAGTGGCCCGGGACATCGCCAAGCTCGGTTATCGCGGTCCCGAGTCGTGCGAGGTCGTGCTCAGGGACGTGTGGGTCTCCCGCGACGACCTGCTGGGGGGCGAAGAGGGGAGGGGCTTCGTTCAGGTCGTGAATGCGCTCGGAGTCGGTCGCCTGAACATCGCGGGTCGGGCCGTGGGTGTGGCGCAGGATGCCTACGACCGTGCTCTGGCCTACAGCCGGGAGCGGCACGCCTTCGGCCGGCCCATCTCCGGCTTTCAGGCCATCCAGCTGAAGCTGGCCGAGATGGCCATCGCGATCCAGAGTGCCCGACTCCTGACCTGGTGGGCGGCGGACGCGCTGCAGCGGGCGGTCACCGAGGATCGGAGGGCCGACGTCGAGGCCGGAATGGCCAAGTACTTCGCCTCGGAGACGGCGTTGAAGGTGGCGTTGGAGAGCCTGCGTGTCCATGGCGGTGCGGGGTATGCCCAGGAGACCGAGATCGAGCGGCTGTACCGGGATGCGCCGCTGATGGCAATCGGTGAGGGCACCAACGAAGTCCTGCTGACGCTGATTGCGAAGGGACTCGTCGAAGGCCGCGTCAAGATCGGGTGACGTCGACTTTCCGCCAACTCTATCGACCCTGGCCCATGGCGTAGGCTCGTATGACGTTCTGCGCCGGCTGAAGGCCTCCGGGCTCGGCGGGTGCCCACAGGAGAGGTTCGCACCATGCTCATGCGCCGGATCGCCGTCGCTCAGACGCTTCAGACCGCCGACTTCGACACGAACGTTCGAACGATCTTCCGGTTCATGGACGAAGCGGCGGCGAAAGGGGTGCAGATCCTCTGCTTCCCCGAGACCCAGACGGTGGGATACCGAGTCGACATCACCCCGGCCGATCGGCCGGTGCCCGTCGACCGGCTCTCCGAGGTGCACGACGAGGTCGGCCGTCGATGCGCCGAGTTCGAGATGGCGTGTGTGCTTGGCACCGAGACCCCCCTCGAGACCGACCCGACCCACGGCAAGCCTTACAACTCGGCGGTCGTGATCTCCGAGAAGGGCGACATCCTGGGAGCACACCACAAGACTCGTCTCACCCCTTTGGACGCCGTCGCATACACCCCAGGTTCAGGTTTCGACACCTACGTCCTGCAGGGGGTGACGGTCGGCGTCGTGATCTGCTTCGAAGGGTTCCGCTTCGCCTCGACCACCGAGGAGTGCGTCCGTCAGGGGGCCCAACTGATCTTTCACCCGCAGAACAACACGACCCGGCCCAACGCGTGGAAGGTCCCGATCCATCACGCGATGATCAGGACCAGGGCGGCCGAGAACACGGTGTGGTTCGCGTCGTGCAACGCCTGCCTCGTTCCCCATCAGAACTCCCGGTCGATGATCGTTGCGCCGAACGGCACCATCGCCGCTCGATCGGAGTTGATGCGGGAGGAACTCGTGGTCGCCGACATCGACATCGCCCAGGCAACTCGTGCCATGTTCCTCGATGACATGGCGGGCGCTGCCAGCCTCCTCTTCGCGGACACCGTGAACCGCGAGGAGTACGCCTCGATCCTCGATAGCTGATCTGATCCGTCGACCAACCCGACCGGGAGCGGCCTTCGATCGTCTTCGATGCCGCAGGTGGGGGTTGTCTCGCCGCCGGGCACCTCCTCGATAACGGCCGCACCCGTCAGTGCCGGCGTCCTCGCCCTGGGCGTCCTGCTCGAGGCAGGAGCCTCGGCCTGTGGGTGCCCGAGGACCTGGCGATCATCGGTTACGCCGAAGATGCGACCGCCCGGTTCACCACCCCGCCACTGACCATGGTCTCTGCTCCCGCGAACGCCGCCGGCAGGCGGGCAATGACCCTCTTGAGACAGCTCATGGATGGCCCTTCGGCACCGGTGGGGCGCGAGGTCCTCGAGATCAGACTCATCGTTCGAGAGAGTTGCTGGCCCCACGCCCGGACCGCCTAGTCGGGAGAGCGCAGGTCGAGTCCTCGGGGTTGCACACCAACCACCGAGAAAGAGGCTGATCACACGGCCGTCGCGGAGTCCGTGCCATAGACTCGGCGACCGTCACGAGAGGAGCCGGAATGACGCAGGAGAACCCGTCAGGGGCCGTCCGACGATCGTCCGGGGGATCTCCAGGTCTCCTGGTCATTGGAGCCGGGGTGATCGTCGTGGACTGGTTGCTCCTCGGTCTCATCGCCGGCGAGTGGAATCCCGGAGCCGTCTACGTCGCACTCGCCCTTCTCGTGGTGCTCTCGGCTTACAACATCGGGGGCGTGTCCGTGCGCACCGGGACCCAGCGGGCGATCGGGTTGTTCATGGGTTTGGCGGCCGTGGTGATCGTCCTCGCTGACCTCCGCTTCGATGGCTTTCCCAGCGGGGGACTGCGATTGGTCGCATATCTCGCCTTCGTCGTCGGCGCGTTGCTGATGCTCGTGGGTGCGATTAACACGACCGACTGACCCCCGGGAGGGTGCCCGCAGGTCGAGCGGGCGGAACAGTCATCGCCCGGCCGGTACGGGCGCTCGGGGTCTGTGACCAACGAAGTGGCTGCGGTGACGGCGGAGACCCGCCCATCCGCCGGGGCAAGGAGATCGAGTGGCAGTATCCGATGAACGAGAGCTCCTCGATCTGCTCGTACGCCACGCCGACGCGTGGAATCGCCATGACCTCGATGACCTGATGCGCCTGTTCGCCGATGACTGCGTGTTCGAAGCGTCGGGAGGTGGCGAGGTCTGCGGCACGCGGTATCGGGGCA
>DATHWB010000173.1:0-21405 GCA_035460965.1 Acidimicrobiia bacterium | reverse complement strand
CGGAGGGCCTTCGGAGCTGATCCTCTACGCGGGGTGGGCGGTTCTCGCGGTCGGTGTGGCCTACCTGTTCCTCCGGCTGCTCGACCGCGTGGAGTTGTTGGGGGGGACCGCGCCCCGTGCCGCCTGGCTGCGGCCCGTCGGGCTGGGGCTGACGGTGGCCGTCATCGGCTTCTTCGAGCCGCGGTTGCTCGGGACCGGCCAGGAGTTCGTCGGCCGCCTCCTCGAGTTGCAGGCGTTCGGGGAGGGCCTCGGCGTCCAGGCGATCGCCGTTCAGGTGCTGGTCGTCCTGTGTCTGGGCAAGATCCTGGCCACCGGCCTCACGATCGCCGCCGGTGGTTCGGGTGGCGCCTTCATGCCGTCCCTCTTCATCGGGGCCACGCTGGGGGCCGGGTACGCCCAGTTCGTGGGAAGGTACTGGACCGCGACGACGATCCGGCCGGGTGCGTTCGCCGTCGTCGGCATGGCGACGGTGTTCGCGGCGGTCGCCCGGGCGCCGTTGACCGCCATCATCATCGTCTTCGAGGTGACAGGTGCCCGCGACTACGAGCTGATACTGCCGCTGATGCTGTCCGCCACCTTCGCCACCTTCGTGGCCGATCGGGTGCATCCGGAGAGCGTCTACACGATGCCTTTGGCGCGGCGCGGGATCCGAATGAGACCGAGTGGGCAGGTCGACCTCCTGGACACGGTGTCGGTGGGGGACGTGGCATCCATGCCGCCGGTCGTCGCCAACCCGTCGATGAGCCTCGGCGAGGTGCACCGGCTGATGGAATCCCATCGGTACCACGGTCTCCCCGTGGTCGACGACCGCGACGACCTGGTGGGAGTGATCACCGTCACCGACGTCATTCGCGCAGGTGGCCCATCCGAAGAACTGCTGGTGGCGGATGCCATGACACCGTCCCCGGTGACGGTCGGCCCCATGACTCCCGTGTCCCAAGCCCTCGTCCGCTTGGCGGTGCTCGGCGTCGGCCGGCTACCCGTCGTGTCGGAGGGCGACGCGGGCGAACTCGTCGGGCTGTTCCGCCGGGAGGACGCCGTACGTGCCTATCACCAGGCGCTGGGTTCGGAGACGGACCACGCCCTCGAACGCGACCGGCTCCGACAGCGGGTCGATCCCAAGGCGAGCTACTACGACTTCCGCATCCCCCCCGGTTCCATCGCCGACGGCAAGGCCGTGCGCGACGTCCGCTGGCCGGAGGGCTCGACCCTCGTGTCTGTGCGGCGCAACACCGACGTCCTGGTACCTGGCGGACAGACGGTGTTGGAGGCAAACGACGTCGTCACGGCCTTCGGGACCGACGCGTCGCGTGAACGCATGATCGAACGGCTGAACGCCGGAGCGGACGAGCCCACGGCCGAGATCCTCATCCTCCCCCGGGAGGAAGACGTCGCCGAGAGCGGTAGCGACGATCAGAGGTAGAGGCCGGTCTGTTCCGACTCTTCCTGGTCGCGCGGTGGCCGCTGCAGACGCCGCTGTTGCATCTGCGCCAGCTGCGCCTGGGCAGCCATCTGCTGGCTGGCCAGTGAGGCCTGGATGCCGTGGAACAGGCCCTCGAGCCATCCGATCAACTGCGCCTGGACGATGCGCAGGACCGACTCGGAGGGGATCTCCTCGCCTCTCACCGGGGCGAAGACCTCGTCGAACTCGTCGAGCAGGTCGTCCGACAGCACCTCGCGCAACTCCGCCAGCGACTTGTCGTGGATCTCGGTGAGCTTGCGCCGCCCCCCTTCGTCGAGTCCGGCGGCGCGGGCCTCCTCCAGCAGGGCGCGCGTCATCGAGGCGATCCGGATGATCTTGGTGGGTTCGGTCACCATCATGCCGGGGGAGTGTTCGGTCTCGGGGCCTTCCACCGAGTCCGGGCGTATGGCGTCGGTCATCCGCCCAGACTAGGGCCTGGAGTCGTCATGATCGTCGGCTATCCTCGAACAACGTCGTGTACCGCCACATGGCGAGGCGGTCGGAGCGGCCGGAACTGCCACGGCGAGGAGGACGGAGGAACGACATGGTCGAGGCTGAACGCGACGATCTCCCGCCGATTCTCGACGCCGCCCAAGTCGCAGAGCTCCTGTCGATGAACGTGCAGATGGTGCGCAAGTACGCCCGGGAGGGAAGACTGCCCGCCTACAAGCTGCCTGGCGGGCGGACGTTCAAGTTCTTCCGCGACGAGATCTTCGAGGTGCTGCGGGCACACCCCGTCACCGCCGACGACACCGACGAGGCCGAATCCCGCGCCTGAGGCCACTTCAGGCGCGGGCCATCTCCCGCAGCACGTAGTGGAGGATCCCGCCGTTGCGCAGGTAGTCGACCTCGATCGGGGTGTCGACCCGTGCCACGGCTTCGAACGACAGCACAGATCCGTCCGCCCGGGTGGCGGTCACCGGGATCCGTTGCCGGGGAGTCAGTCGGTCGTCGACCGCGATGTGGAACGTCTCGCTCCCGTCGAGGGAGCCGGCGTCGTCTTCGCCCAGGAACTGCAGCGGGAGGACACCCATCATCACCAGGTTCGATCGGTGGATTCGTTCGAAGCTCGCAGCGATGACCGCCCGCACCCCGAGCAGGAAGGTGCCTTTGGCGGCCCAGTCCCGCGACGACCCCATCCCGTAGTCCTCACCGGCCAGGACGATGAGCGGGAGTCCGGCCTGTCGTGCGTTCATCGCCGCGTGGTAGATCGGCTTCACCTCGCCGTCGAGCCAGTCGGTGGTGACTCCACCCTCGGTTCCGGGAGCGAGTTCGTTGCGGACTCTGATGTTGGCGAACGTACCGCGGGTCATCACCCGGTCGTTGCCGCGACGCGAGCCGTACGAGTTGAACATCGGCGGCTGCACGCCGCGTGAGATCAGATACTCGCCTGCGGGCGAGTCCACCTTGATCGATCCGGCTGGGGAGATGTGGTCCGTCGTCACCGAGTCGCCGAGCTTGGCCAGCACCCTCGCTCCGGTGATCGGGCTCAGGGGCTCGATCTCGGGAGTCAGGTCCAGGAAGAACGGAGGCTCCTGGACGTAGGTCGAGTCCTCGTTCCACTCGTACAGGGCACCGCCCGACGTGTCGATGGACTGCCACTCCTCCGCCCCGCTGAAGACGTCGGCGTACTTCTCGACGAACTGGCTCTTGGTGACGTGCTCGCCGACGATGGCGGCGATCTCGGACTGGGACGGCCAGAGGTCGGCGAGGAACACGTCGTTACCGTCGCGATCGGTGCCGATGGGCTCTTCCGTCGGATCCCAGTCCACCGTGCCCTTGAGGGCGTACGCCACGACGAGGGGTGGGGACGCCAGGTAGTTCGCTTTGACATCGGGTGAGATGCGACCCTCGAAGTTCCGGTTGCCGGAGAGGACCGATGTCGCCACGAGGTCGTGGACGTTCACGGCTGCTGAGATCTCGTCCGGCAACGGTCCGGAGTTCCCGATGCAGGTCGTGCAGCCGTACCCGACGTTGAAGAAGCCGGCGGCCTCCAGATCATCCATCAACCCGGAGGACTCGAGGTACTCGGTCACCACCTTCGAGCCTGGGGCCAGGGAGGTCTTCACCCACGGCTGACGAGTCAGTCCCCGCTCGCGCGCCTTGCGGGCGACCAGGCCTGCTCCCACCATCACATCCGGGTTCGAGGTGTTCGTGCACGAGGTGATGGCGGCGATCACGACGTGGCCATCCTCCATCTCGAAGGTGTGCCCGTCGTAGCTGACGACTGTCTGTGCGATCTGGCCGGGATGGTCGTTGGTCGGCCCGCCCTCGTCGGTCATCGCCTCGACGGTGCCGGTGGCGGCGGCGGAGGACTTCCCGAAGATGTTGGCGAGGTCGGTGTGCCACTGGTCCTTCATGCCGGAGAGGGCGATTCGGTCCTGGGGGCGCTTGGGACCGGCCATGGAGGTTTCGACCGTCGACATGTCCAGTTCGAGCTCGGCCGAGTACACGATCCGGCGGGAGTCGTCCCGCCACAGGCCCTGTTCCTTGTAGTACTGCTCGACCGTCTCGACCAGATGCTCCGGCCGACCGGTGAGACGCAGGTATCGGAGTGTCTGGTCGTCGACCGGGAAGAATCCGACCGTGGCCCCGTACTCGGGCGCCATGTTGGCGATCGTGGCCCGGTTGGCGATCGGCATGTCGTCCAGGCCGGGGCCGTGGAACTCGACGAACTTGCCGACGACTCCGTGCTCGCGCAGCATCTGGGTCACTCGCAGCACGAGGTCGGTGGCGGTGGCGCCCTCGGCGAGCCGTCCCGTGAGCCGGAATCCGACCACCTCGGGCAGCAGCATCGAGATCGGCTGTCCGAGCATGGCCGCCTCGGCCTCGATGCCGCCGACTCCCCAACCCACGACGCCGAGGCCGTTGATCATGGTCGTGTGGCTGTCGGTCCCGACGAGCGAGTCCGGGTACAGCCAGGTCCCGTCGTCCCACACCACCTTGGCCAGGTATTCGAGGTTGACCTGGTGGACGATTCCGGTGGCGGGCGGCACCACCCGGAAGTTGCGGAAGGCGGACTGACCCCACTTGAGGAACTCGTACCGCTCCTGGTTCCGCTCGAACTCCTTGCGGCTGTTGATCAAGAGTGCGTCGGGGCGATTGAAGGCGTCGACCTGCACCGAGTGGTCGACGACCAGGTCGCACGGAACCCCGGGGTTCACCTTGTCGGCGGCATCCGGATCACCGGTCATCCGCACGATCGCCGCCCGCATCGCCGCCAGGTCGACCACGGCGGGAACACCCGTGAAGTCCTGCAGGACGACCCGGCCGGGGATGAACGGGATCTCGACCTCGCCGACGTCGGAGGCGTCGTAGGCGGCGATCGCGGCGATGTCGTCCGACGTCACGGCACGGCCGTCCTGGTGACGGATCGCCGCCTCGAGGAGGACCTTGATGCTGTACGGGAGGTGGTCGACGTCGCCGGCGGACGAGAGGTAGGCGACGCGTCGCTCTCCCAGCGGTGTGTGGACGGTGGGGTGGTCGGCGGTCATCGGTACTGCCCTTTCGGTGTCTCGCATCCGAGTCTACGACCCGGCCGAGAACCCCCGCACCGGCCCGGAAGAGCGGCCTCCGTCCCCGAACCCAGGGTTCCTGGGTACGCGCGATCAGCGGGGGGTGATGGCGACGGGGACCTCGGTGATGCAGGCCGCATCGCCGGATGTCGAGGGGTGCAGGATCGGCTCGCAGCCCTGGCTGAGCTGTTCGAAGAGGCCGCCGACCAGACCGCGGTCGATCGAACAGACCACGTCCGGGTGGCCGCTGGCGGCATCGCCGAACGGACACGACGACGTGAGCAGGCGATGGCCGTCGAGATCGGGGGACATGTGGAAGCCGACCCCGGTCATGGCCTCGGCCACCGCCTTCACGGCCTCGTCGTAGCCGCGTTCGTCGGGACTGCCGATCTCCGAGGCGATCTCCCGTCCGTACTCGCGACCCACGGCCTCTGCGACGGCCGGCAGGTCGGTCACCTCGGTTCGGGCGAGAATGCGCAGCAGCAGTTCGACCAGCACGTCACCCCGGCGACTGGGGAAGTGGAGGTCGATCGGTTTGGACGTCGCCTCGTAGCACTTGGCGGGACGGCCGGCACCCGGTCCGGTCCTCCCGTTGCGACGCCGGTGCGTCACCCGCAGGTACCCGTCACCCGCCAACTTGTCGAGGTGGTGGCGCGCCACGTTGGCGTGGATCGAGAACAACGAGGCGATGTCGCTGGTGGTCATCGGTTCGCCGGACTCGCGCACGGCGATGAAGATGGCGCGGCGAGTCGGGTCGCCGAGGGCGGCCGTGAGGTCACCGATCGTGCGATCGAGTTCCCGCGATGCGGCCGAAATGGGTTGGGACACGTCCAAAACTATAGTTTCGAGCTGTCTCTAAACACGATCACGGTAGGGGAAATATGGCGGACGATCAGGAGCTCCGGGACGCGATCGGAGCGATTCAGGATCCGCTCCTGCATCGCCCGTTGTCACAACTGGGGATGGTGGCGATCGCGGAACGTCGCCGAATCGGCGCCGACCGCCTCACCGTGTCGGTGCCCGTCCCGAACTACCCGGTCCTCGACGAACTCGAGCATCGCATCCAGTCCGTGCTGGACGCCACCGGTCGACAGGCGGAAGTCACCGTCGAGGTGATGGACGACGCCGGTCGGGAGGCGATGATGGCCGCGCTGCGCGCCGATGCCCCGCCGCGTGTCGGTGAGACCGGATCCCGGACCAGGGTCGTGGCGGTCGCCTCGGGGAAGGGTGGCGTGGGCAAGTCTTCGGTGACGACGAACCTCGCCGTGGCTCTCGCCCGCCGCGGCCACTCGGTCGGTGTCATCGACGGGGACATCTGGGGATTCTCGATCCCGCGAATGCTCGGGATCTCCCAACCTCCGGTCGTCATCGACCAGTCGATCATCCCGCCGGAAGCCCACGGGGTGAAGGCGATGTCGATGGACTACTTCGTCCCCGACGACAAGGCCGTGATCTGGCGGGGCCCCATGCTCCACAAGGCGATCGAGCAGTTCCTGCAGGATGTCTGGTGGGACGACCTCGACTTCCTGATCGTCGACATGCCGCCCGGTACCGGCGACATCGCCATCTCGATGTCGCAGTTCCTCCCGCGCGCCCAGGTGCTCTTGGTGACGACGCCGCAGCCGACCGCCCAGCGGGTCGCCAAGCGGGCGGCGCTGATGGCCGCCCAGGTGAACCAGGAGGTGATGGGCGTCGTCGAGAACATGTCCTGGTTCACGGGTGACGACGGCGTTCGCTACGAGATCTTCGGCTCGGGCGGCGGTCAGGCACTCGCCGACGAACTCGACGTGCCGCTCATGGGCCGGATCCCGCTGGTGCCGAGCATGCGAGAGGGAGCCGACCGCGGGGCGCCGGTCTACGAGGTGGCGCCGGATTCGGAGTCGACGGCGGCGTTCGAGGCGCTGGCCGACGCCGTGCTCGCCCGCAAGCCCCGGGTCCGCACCCATCCGGAGCTCGTGATTCGCTGACGGGCAGGGGGAGCCGCCCCCGGTACTGTCGAGGGCTCCAGCTCCAGGAGTCCACGATGCTCGTCCGCACCCTGCTCGCTGCCCTGGTGGGCGGCGCCGCCCTCGACCGTCTGAACGTGCCCGCCGGGGCTCTGATCGGGGCGATGGTGGGGGTGGGAGCCATGAACCTGATCGGGCAGTCGGCGGTCGGTCCGGGCAACGTGCTCCGATTCGCGGCATTCGTGATCATCGGCTGGGAGTTGGGTTCGCAGATCGACCGGAGCACGCTCGACACGGTGCGGGGGGCGCTGATGCCGCTGCTCGTGGTCGTCGGGGGCCTCCTACTGGCGGGAATCCTGCTGGTGCTCATCCTGGTGCGCGCCGGATTCGACCCGGTGACGTCGTTCCTCGCCGCCTCGCCGGGAGGGCTGGCTCACATGGGTGCGCTCTCGGCCGAGTTCCGCGGGAATGCGGTGGTCGTGGTGCTCGTCCACCTCGTGCGGCTCGTCACCGTCATCCTGGTGGTACCCCTGATCCTCAGGTTCGTCGAGTGATTCCTCACAGCGGGGGCAGCGAGTCGAATGCCAGACGGACCGCCCAGGTGATCGACAGCCCCGCCAGTGTGATCCCCAGAGCCCATCTCTCGACTCGTTGCGATCTCCAGGACCACCACCCGGCGGCGCGCCCCAGCCACGCCAGCCAGGCGCCGGCCAATACCAGCAGGACGAGCCCGGCCATCGGGTGGAAGAACCAGGCGCCCTCCAGATCGCCCCGAAGGAGTCGGGCCGTGCCACGTGTCAGGCCACACAGCGGGCAGGCCACCCCGAACAGGACGGCCGATGGGCAGATCGAGGCCGCGTCAGGCGAGGGGTTCACCACCACCAGGCCGAGCAGCGCGGCCGCTCCCACCAGCACGGGTTGACCGAGGCTCGGCCCCGAATCCGGCACCGTCACCCCTTGGTTTCGGAAGCCAGATGCTCGTGGTGGCGGATCACTTCGTCGATGATGAAGCGAAGGAACTTCTCGGAGAACTCCGGGTCGAGATGCGCCGACTCGGCCAGTTCCCGCAGCCGGGCGATGTGACTCGCCTCCCGCTCCGGGTCCGCCGGCGGCAGTCCCGCCTCGGCCTTGTAGATACCCACCTTCTTGGTGATCGCGAACCGCTCGGCGAGCAGGAACACCAGGGCGGCGTCGATGTTGTCGATGCTCTGTCGGAATGCGGCGAGGGTGGGGTCTGTCACTGTCCGTTACGGAGTGGGGAGTGGCGATCACCCTACCCGCGGCGGGTCGGCGCCCGGTTCAGAGTCGGTCTGATCACCACGCCTCGGCCAGCGAGGCGATCACTCCCAAGCCGAGCAGCAGTGCGAAGCCCGACAGCGCCACGATCGCCAGCACCGCATAGGTGATGAAGACTTGACGGAGCTTGTCGGTGGCACGACGCAACAGCACCGTGTCGGAGGGATGGCCGTCGCCCAGGGCTGTCGCCGTCTGCCACAGCAGAACTCCGATGAGCGCCGGGATCCAGGCCAGGAGCAGTCCGACCACGGTGAGGACCTGGAGCCCGGCCGACACGTACAGGAGAACCGCCAGGAACTTCATCCAGCCACGCGTCCTGTGCAGGGGATCCATCACGAAGGTCAGGTCGGCGGGGTGGGTGTCGGGGCTCATGGCGTCCTTCGGTCGGCGGAGCCGCAACCTACGCGGCGGCAACCTCCGATGGAAGATCCGTGTCGAGCGGGGCGGCGCGTACAGTGCCGCCGATGCGTGTGGCCTTCGTGGGTGGCAGCCGGTGGTCGGCCGGGACCGGGCGGGTGCCGAACCGGTCGGTGCTCGTCGACGAGGGGAGGATCGTCGGGATCGATGTCGATCCGTCCGGCGCGGCGACGATCGAACTGGGGTCCCGCCTGCTCGTCCCCGGTTTCGTGGACGCGCACGTGCACCCAATGGTCGGGGGACTGCGGATCCTGAGTTGTGACCTCACCGAGGTCGACACCCGGGACGAGGCCGAACGAAGGATCGCCGCGACGGCAGCCGCCCTTCCGCCAGGCGAGTGGCTGACGGGGGGCGGGTGGCTGTACGACTGGTACCACCGCGGCTGCCCGTCGGCGCGTCTGCTCGACCGCCTGGCACCGGATCGCCCCGCCGCGATCAAGGTGCGGGACGGCCACTCGATCTGGGTGAACTCGAAGGCGCTGTCGGCGGCGGGAGTCACGGCGGACACGCCTGATCCTCCCGACGGTCGCATCGAACGGGAACCGGACGGGTCGCCGCAGGGCACGTTGCACGAGGGGGCGATGCGGCTGGTGGAGTCCCTCGTTCCGCCCCCGGACCCCGCCCAGGCGGTGGCGGCGCTGCGGGCGGGTGCCGATTACCTGCACCGCATGGGGGTCACGTCCTGGCAGGACGCCTGGGTGACGGACCTGGAGCACTCGGCGTACCGAACGCTCGAACCGCATTCCGTCGTCGGCGCGTTGTGGTGGGACCGGTCCAGGGGAATCGAGCAGGTTGCTGAGGTCATCGAGCGCAGTCGGGAGAGAATGGCCGGCTACCGGCCACATGCGGTGAAACTGATGCTCGACGGCGTCTGCGAGAACTTCACCGCAGCGATGACCAGTCCCTACGACGGTCCTCACGGGTTGTCGCCAGGTCACGCCGGCACGGACTTCATCGAACCCGGTCTCGTGGCGGAGGCTGTCACCGCGTTCGATGCGGCTGGGTTGCAGTGCCACTTCCACGCCATCGGCGACCGGGCGGTGCGTTCGGCCCTCGATGCGGTGGCAGCCGGGCGCACCGCCAACGGTTGGTCGGGTCCGATCCACCACATCGCCCACATCCAGGTGATCCATCCCGAGGACCTGCGTCGGTTCGCAGACCTGAGGGTGGCGGCGAACTGCCAGCCACTGTGGGCGTGCAACGACACAGCCATGCTCGAGATGACCGTCCCGTATCTCGGCGCGGAGCGTGCTCGGTGGCAGTATCCCTTCGGTGCCCTGGCACGATCCGGGGCGTTGCTGGCGATGGGATGCGACTGGCCGGTGTCGACCGGTGATGTGATGCAGCAGGTGTCCGTGGCAGTGCGCCGTCGTCCGCCAGGCGACGACGAACCCCCCATTCACCTGCCGGAGCAGCGGTTGACCCTCGATCAGGCCCTCACCGGATTCACGCTCGGATCGGCGATCGTGAACGGCGTCGCGGCCCGCACCGGTCGGATCCGCCTCGGTAACGTTGCCGACCTGGCGGTGCTCGATACGGATCCCTTCCGGGTGGACGACCCGGCCGGGATCGTCGTCGACCTGACGATCGTGGCGGGCGAGATCGTGTGGGATCGGAAGGAAGGTTCGTGACGGACGCAGCGGTGTCGCTCACCGGAGTGACCAAACACTTCGGTGACGTCGTGGCGGTGGCGGGTATCGATCTCGACGTGGCCGACGGGGAGTTCTTCTCGTTGCTCGGACCCTCGGGTTGTGGCAAGACGACGACTCTTCGGATGATCGCCGGCTTCGAGTTCCCCTCGGCCGGATCGATTCGTATCCACGGCGCCGAGGTCGGGCTCGAGCCACCCAACCGTCGTCCTGTCAACACCGTCTTCCAGTCGTACGCGCTCTTCCCCCACATGACCGTCGAGGAGAACGTGGCGTTCGGGCTGCAGATGAAGAAGGTCGCCGCCAACGACATGGCCGCTCGCGTGGCGCGTGCCCTCGACATGGTGCAGTTGGGCCACCGGTCGGCTGCCCGCCCGGCACACCTGTCCGGCGGGCAGCAGCAGCGGGTGGCGCTGGCGCGGGCGTTGGTGAACGAGCCCGAGGTGCTGCTGTTGGACGAACCCCTCGGGGCGCTCGACCTCAAGCTGCGGCAGGCGATGCAGGTGGAGCTCAAGGAACTCCAGGAACGGGTCGGCATCACCTTCATCTACGTGACCCACGACCAGGAGGAAGCGCTCACGATGAGCGATCGGATCGGCGTGATGAACGAGGGTCGACTGCTGCAGGTGGGGGTTCCCGAGCAGATCTACGAGCATCCGGCTTCCCGTTTCGTGGCGGACTTCATCGGCGAGATCAACCTGCTGCCGGCGACCGTCGTCGATGCCGACACGGTCGAGCTCCTGGGCGGCCATCGGGTGGGAGCGTCGACCGACGGTGAGAAGGGGTCGCAGGTGACCGTGGCCATCCGGCCCGAGCGGTTCGAGCTGTACGACCTGGATGAGCCGATCCCGGACGGGTCGAACCGGCTGCCCGGCACGGTCGCCCGCCGCACCTACTACGGCGACGTCTTCTACTACGACGTCGACACCCCGGCAGGTCGGATCGAGGCGAAGGAGGAGAACCGCCCCGGAGTGGAGCACTACTCCCACGGCGAGCAGGTGATCGTCGTGTGGTATCCGTCGGCGATGTCGGTGGTGGCGGATTGATCGAGGCGCCGGGCACGCGCGACCGAGAGGAGCTCGAGACCTCCGCCAAGCGGGCCGACTCCCGGCGCGGCCTGCTCATCGCCTTGCCGTCCTACGTCTACCTGGTTCTCTTCTTCGCGGTCCCGTTCCTGATCGTCGTCGTCTACTCGTTCGCCACGCGTTCGCGTACCGGCCGCACCGTGTTGGAGGGATGGAACCTCGACAGCTACGCCCGCCTGGGCGATCCGATCGTGCGCGAGATCTTCCTGCGCTCGCTCACGCTGGCGGTGGTCACCACGGTCGTGTGCCTGGTCGTTTCCTACCCGTTCGCCTACTACATCGCCACCCGGCGCCCGATCGTGCGGAACGTGCTCCTCGTCCTCGTCATGATCCCGTTCTGGTCGAACTTCCTGGTCCGGACCTACGCATGGCGGGTGCTGCTCGGGAACAACGGTCCGATCAGTCAGATCAGCCAGTTCTTCGGTGGCGAAGAGATCCGGATCCTGTTCACCAACACCGCCGTCCTCATCGGCCTGGTGTACGGATACCTCCCCTTCATGGTTCTGCCGCTGTATGCCTCGTTGGAGCGGATGGACTGGAACCTGGTGGAGGCGGCTCGCGACCTGTACGCCTCGGGATGGACGGCATTCCGGCGTGTGACGCTGCCGCTGTCGATGCCTGGCGTGGTGGCCGGGTCGATCCTGGTGTTCATCCCCTCGCTGGGGGCGTACGTGACACCGGCGTTGCTGGGCGGCGCCCGCACCACGCTGCTCGGCGACTACATCGTCGGCCAGTTCCTGGCGGCGCGCAACTGGCCGTACGGGTCGGCGCTGTCGGTGGCCGTGATGATCGTCATGCTGATCGCCGCCATCTTCTACTTCCGCGCCGGAGCGAAGAGCACATGACGGTGTCCTCGGCGGTGCGCCCCAAGAGCCCGGTGGAGCGTCTGCTCGGATCGAACGCGTGGCTGGTGTTCGCCTTCCTCTATCTGCCGATCCTGCTCCTCATCGCCTACTCGTTCAACGACAATCGCAACGTCGGAATCTGGACCGGCTTCTCGACTCGGTGGTACGGCGAGATGTTCCAGAACAGCGACGTCATGCGCGCCCTGCGCAACACCCTCGTCGTCGCCCTCGTCTCGACCATCGTCTCCACCGTCCTGGGAACGATGGCCGCGATCGCGATGGAGCGCTTCCGGTTCCGTGGGCGGGGAACCCTGGACGGACTGCTGTACCTGCCGATCATCATCCCGGACGTGACGATGGCCGTGATGATGCTGCTGTTCTTCGCGCAGGCCTTCGATCTGATCGGCGGCCTCGTCCGGCTCAACTTCGGGCTCGGGACGATCGCGCTCAGCCACATCGCCTTCAACATCTCGTTCGTCGCCGTCGTCGTCCGCGCCCGTCTCAGCCAACTCGACGGTGCTCTTGAAGAGGCGGCCGCCGACCTGTACGCCGATCGCTGGCAGACGTTTCGCCGGGTCACGCTGCCCTTGATCATGCCGGGCGTGGTCGGTGGCGCGTTGCTGGCCCTGACGCTGAGCCTCGACGACGTGGTGGTCACCAGCTTCGTGTCCGGCCCCGGATCGACGACCCTCCCGGTGTACGTGTTCGGACTGGTGCGCCGCGGAGTGACCCCGCTGATCAACGCGGTGAGCACCGTCATGTTGGTAGCGTCGATGCTCCTGGTCGGCGTGTCCCTGCTCTTCCAGCGGGGCAGTCGAACATCAGATGCGGAGGAGAGAGAATGAACCCAAGGACCATTCGGCGGCTGGCGACCTTCGTGGTCGTCGGCCTCGTCGTCGCTGCCTGCGGCGACGGTGACGGAGCCGCAGACGGCGAGGACGTCGTCTGCGAGGCCGGTGTCACCGACGCCGATCGGCTCAACTTCTACAACTGGTCGGAGTACATGGATCCCGACCTCGTGGCGGCGTTCGAGGCGGAGACCGGTGTCGACGTCGTCGAATCGTTCTACGAGTCGAACGAGGCGATGCTCGCCCAGATCCAGGCCGGTGTCACCTACGACCTGATCGTGCCCTCCGACTACATGGTCGGGATCATGATCGAGGAGGGCCTGCTGATGCCCATCCAGAAGGATGCGGTTCCCAACATCACGAACCTCGCTGCCGAGTTCGCGTCGCCTGCCTACGACCCGGGTGGGGAATACTCGGTGGCCTATCAGTGGGGGACGACCGGGCTCGGCGTCAACCTCGCTGCGGTGGGCGACGGCTTCGTCGAGAGCTGGGCGATCGTCTTCGACCCGGAGCTCACGGCCAACTTCCCTGGCGGTGTCTCGCTGCTCGACGACCCGCGGGAGACGATGGGGGCCGCTCTCAAGTACCTCGGGTACTCGCTGAACGAGGCGAACATCGACGCCCTGCAGGAGGCGGCCGATCTGATCGCCAACGCCAAGGACTACATCACGACCTTCGACAGCGATCAGTACGGAGCAGCGCTGGTGAACGGCGAGGTGGCGGTCGCCCATGGATACTCAGGCAACATGCTGGCTTCGATCTGGGAGGCCGACGACCCGGACAACTTCGTGTACATGGTGCCGGAGGAGGGCGGGACGCTGTGGTCGGACAACATGGCCGTCCCGGTGGGTTCCGCCGCCCCGTGTACGGCGCATGCGTTCATCGACTTCCTGCTCGATGCCGAGAACGGCGCTGCGCTGACGAATTGGACGTTCTACGCAAGCCCCAACGAGGCTGCCGAGGCGTTCATCGATCCGGAGATCCTGGAAGACGAGACGATCTATCCCTCGGACGAGCTGCGCAGCAGGCTCGAGATCATCGCCGACACGGGTGACTTCGAGATCAACTTCGAGGACTACTTCGCCCAGGCGAAGAACTGACGGCCGACGGGGAGACGGACCGACACCCGGTCCGTCTCCCCGTACGATGCGGACATGACGACCGTGGCCGAACCGATCATCCGTCTCGTCACCGAGATCCCCGGACCGCGCAGCCGGGAGATCGTGATGCGTCGCGAGGCGGCGATGCCGTTGGGTGCCGCGAAGCTCACGAGCATCGCGGTGGAGTCGGCGCACGGGGCGACCGTCGTCGACGTCGACGGCAACCGATTCATCGACCTGGCCGGCGGAATCGGCATGCTGGCGGTCGGGCACACGCCGGAACGTCTGGTCGACGCCATGACCGAGCAGGCGTCCCGCCTGGTCGCGATGTGCGGCATCGTCTCGACATATGAGCCGATGGTCGAAGTGGCCGAGCGCCTCAACCGCCTGGCGCCGGGCGACTTCCCGAAGAAGACGGTGCTCATGAACTCGGGAGCCGAGGCGGTGGAGACCGCCGTTCACATCGCCCGGTCGGCCACCGGTCGGCAGGGGGTGGTCGTCTTCGACGGGGCGTATCACGGGCGAACCAACCTGACGATGGCCATGACGTCGAAGTTCTCGCTCTTCAAGAAGGGCTTCGGGCCATTCGCTCCAGAGGTCTATCGGTTTCCTTTCCCGAACACCTACCGGCGCCCTCCCGGGATGAGCGCGGACGACTACGTGGCGTGGGAGACGTCGCGGCTCGACCACGGGTTCACGGCCATCGTCGATCCCTCCCACGTGGCGGCCATCGTCGTCGAACCCGTCCAGGGCGAGGCGGGATTCGTTCCCGCGCCCGCTCCGTGGCTCGCCAGACTCCGCCAGCTCGCCGATGAGCACGGCATCGTCCTCATCGCCGACGAGATCCAGTCGGGCATGGGCCGGACGGGGGCGCTGTGGGCGATCGAGCACAGTGGTGTGGTGCCCGACATGATCACCACCGCCAAGTCGCTGGGTGCCGGCATGCCGATCTCGGCAGTGGTCGGCCGTGCGGACCTCATGGACGCTCCGCATCCCGGGGGGCTGGGCGGAACCTACTCCGGCAACCCTCTGGCCTGCGTCGCAGCCCGTGAGGCGATCGACGTGATCGCCACCCCCGAGTTCCTGGCGCGGTCCGCCCGGATCGGCGAGACGATGCGCCCGCGGCTGGAAGAGATCAAGGCGGCTCATCCGGATCTGGTCGGCGACGTCCGCGGGGTCGGTTCGATGCTCGTACTCGAGGTCGTGAAGGATGCGGCCAGCCGGGAGCCGTGGATGGAGGCGACGGCGGCCATCACCGCCGCCACGCTGCAGCGAGGCGTGATCACGATCCGAGCGGGGCTCCACTCCAATTGCGTTCGGTTCCTCCCGCCGCTGGTCATCACCGACGCCGAACTCGACGAATCCCTCGACGTCGTGGCGGCGTCGGTGGCCGAGGTCGCCGGGTCGATGCGATGACCGGACCGATCCGGGTCCTCGACCTGGCCGGTTCGTCGGCCGAGATGGGGACGATCCATGGCAGCGCCCATGCCGCCGAGATCGGCGATTACACCGCCGATCGGGTGGCACTGTCGGCGGAAGGTACCGCGTTCGGTAGGGAGCAGCTCCTGGAACTCGCCGGTCGATGCCTGCCGGTTCACCGGAGGTACTCGGAGTCCCTCAGCGAGGAGATGGACGCGATGGCGGCGGCGGCGGGCATCACCTCGGAGGAGGCCCTGATCGTCGGCGGGTACACGGACTTCATCGATCTGGTCCGGGCAGCCGCCGGATCCGGCCGGGTCGACGACACCTGTACCGCCGTCATCGTCCCCGACGATCGGGCGGCCGGAGCCGGATTCCTCGCCCAGACCTGGGACATGCACGCCTCGGCCACCCCTCATGTGGTGATGCTCGACATCCGACCGGAGCACGCGCCGGGTGCATTGGTCTTCAGCACCGTGGGATGCCTGGGACAGATCGGGATGAACGAGGCCGGTATCGCCATCGGTATCAACAACCTGACGGCGGCGGACGGGCGGGTCGGTGTCACCTGGCCGTTCGTCGTCCGCAAAGTGCTCGAGCAGTCGGACTTCCAGGCGGCCGTCTCGTGCGTGCTCGATGCTCCCCTCGCCGGTGGGCACAACTTCCTCGTGTTCGATTCCCGCGGCAACGGCGTGTCGATCGAGGCGATGCCGACGGCCACGCACGTCGAGACTCTGGGAGTCGACCCCCTGATCCACACCAACCACTGCCTGGCGCCCGGGACGGCGGTCGTCGAAGGGCCGCGCCCGCCGGTGCTCGACGCCAGCTCCCGGGTCCGACTGGCGCAAGCTGCCGAACTCCTCGATGTCCCCGACATCGGCGTCGCTGAACTGATGGCGCTCACCCGGGACGAACGATCGATCTGTCGTCACCCGGAGCCGCCCTACTCCTACGAGTCGTGCGGCGCCGCGATCATGCGACCCCGCACCGGTGAGTTCTGGGCGTGCTGGGGGGTTCCGTCCGACAACGAGTACGAGCGGTTCGACGTCGTGAGGCAGGGGGCGGGATGACCGATCTTCGGTACGTCAACCTGACCAGGGATCTGGCGGCGCAGTGTGCCGCGTTGGAGTTGCAGGCTTTTCCTCACGCGGACCCGGCCGACCTCCTCAACCAGGAGGACATCGAGGCGTACGCCGACATCTTCCCGGAGGGCTTCTTCGTGTGCCTCGACGGCGAACGGGTCGTGGGCCAGGGAGCGGGGATCTTCCTGGACTTCGACTTCGACGACATCCAGCACCGCATCGTCGACATCACCGGTGAGCATCAATGTCTGAAACACGATTGGAACGGCGACTGGTACTACGGCACCGACATCGTCGTGCACCCCGACTACCGCCGCCGCGGGATCGGCAGGCGGCTGTACGCCCTGCGCAAGGAGATCGTCCGAGAGCACAACAAGCGCGGGATCATCGCGGGTGGCCACCCGGCCGGCTATGTCGATCACAAGGACCGGATGTCGGTGGAGGCGTACGTGGAGGCGGTCAAGGCCAGGGAGATCTACGACCCCACCCTCACCTTCCAGATGGACAACGGGTTCGAGATCCGCGGGATCTTGTACGACTACCTGCGTGACGACGCCACCGACGACGCCTCGGCGCTGATCGTCTGGGAGAACCCCGACTACGAGCCCGTGTGATCCGGCTTCCCGCGTTCCTGGCCGACCCGATCCGAACCGATGGTGTCTACGCCGTGGTCGGCGTGTCCATCTTCGACGGCACTTCGGCGCAGGTGCGTGACGACGCCACGGTCATCGTCGACTCCGGCCGCATCTCCGGGATCGGCGTGCGTGCCGACGGAACTCCCGATGGCGCCGCGGTGATCGACGGCTCGGGGATGACGCTGATGCCGGGTCTGATCGATGCCCATGCCCACCTCGCGATGATCCAGTACCTCGATCGCTTCCCGCACCCCGAGCACGGTGCCGAGCCGCTGCACCACGGGACGACGGCGCATTTCGTGGCGGACAACCTGCGACGTGCGGTGCGCATGGGAGTCACCACGATCCGCGACGTCGGCGCCTACGAGGAGGTCCTCTTCGAGATCCGCCAGGCGATGCGGTACGGGGCATTCGACGGCCCGCGACTACTCACCTGTGGTCGCATCGTCTCGGCCACCGCGCCCGGTGGGCGCTTCTTCCCGGGCATGTACCGGGAAGCCGATGGGCCGGACGACATCCGTCGGGCGGTGCGCGAACAGCTCCGTCGTGGCGCCGACTTCGTCAAGATCATGAGCACCGGAGCCCGATCGGTCGAAATGGAGAACCCCCACCCTGCCCAGGTCACCGATGCCGAGATGGCTGCCTTCGTCGAGGAGGCCCACCGGCAGGGCTTTCGGGCAGCCGCCCACGCCGAGGGACTGGGGGGCACCGAGGCAGCGATTCTCGCCGGCTGTGACACCATCGAACATGGCTTCTATCTGAATCAGCGCCCGGACCTCCTCGCCCACATGGCCGACCACGACCAGGTCCTGGTTCCGACGCTCGGGTTCCTCCACCTGGTCGCCGAGTCGGGTGAGTGGACCGACCTCCTCGAGGAGCAGGGCGAGTACAACGTCGACCAAGCGGGCTTGACGCTGGAAGCCGCCAGGGGTGCCGGGGTGCGGATCGCCATGGGGTCGGACACCGCCGACACCGAACGGATCCACCTCGAGATCGGTTGGATGATCGAGCACGGGATGGGTTCCCACGAGGCGCTCGTCGCCGCGACTTCGGGGAGTGCGCGGGCCCTGGGGATCGAGTCCGAGGTGGGAACGGTGGCTCGCGGGTTGTTGGCCGACCTGGTGCTGGTCGATGGCGACCCGATCTCCCAGCCGTCGCTGTTGGGCGACCGGAGCGCCATCCAACTCGTCTTTCGCAACGGTGCGCCGGTGGCCGGCGCCATGCTCGAAGGCTCCGTCTAGTGGTCCGTCGCCGAAATAATGAGGCGGTCCCTCCGGCCCATGACGCCCCTGGCGGCGTCCTCCTCCTCGCCGAACGGGCCAAGTGCGGCTGCGTCGGAAGTCCTTGCCAGTTGACGCCATGTGCTCGGAGACACCGCGCGCCTATTTCGGCGACACACCACTAGGAGTCGAGCACCTGTCGCTCGGCCATGCCGTTGAGGATCTCGAGCACGACGCGATTGCCGAGGTATGCGGTGATCTCGGCGTGGTCGTATGCGGGCGCCACCTCGACGACATCGGCGCCGAGCACGTTCAGGTCTCGTCCCAGCCGCCGAACCGTGTCGAGCAGTTCTCTCGACGTCATCCCACCCGGCTCCGGAGTTCCGGTGCCCGGCGCCATCCCGGGATCGACGACATCGATGTCGACCGAGACGAACACGCCTTTTGCCCCACCGTCGAGCGCATAGTCGACTGCCTCGTCGACGACGGCGCGGAGCCCGCGATCGACGATCTCGTCCATGCGGTAGGACCGCATGCGCTGGTCCTGCATCCACGCCACCACGTCGGGCTCGGGCCAGTAACCCCGCAGTCCGATCTGGACGAACCGGTGACCGGGGACCGCCCCCGACTCGACCAATCGCCGCATCGGTGTGCCGTGGCCGTACAGGTGGCCGTTCTGAAGGTTGCCGGTGTCGGCATGCGCGTCGAAGTGGATCAGTGCGATCTCGCCGGCGCCATGCACCCGGGCCACCCCGGTGGCGTTCGGAAACGTGACCGTGTGGTCGCCGCCCAGCACGATCGGGACCTTGCCTGCGGCGGTCACCGCCTCGACCGTGTCGGCGATTCGCTCGATCGACTCCTCGATGTACCCGGGCGCCACGTAGACGTCGCCGATGTCCACCACGCCGAGCGCACCCAGCGGGTCGATGCCGGTCGGAAGGTGGGGGCGGTACCCGTCCATCGCCCCGTAGTCGGCCTCCCGGATCGCCGCCGGTCCGAAGCGGGCGCCGGGTCGGTAGGTGGTTCCCCAATCCAGTGGGGCTCCGAGCACGACGACTCGTCCCGGGTCGCCGGCCAGTTCGTCGAGTCGACGCGCCGGTACGCCCAGGAAAGACTGGCGGCTGGCGAAGCTGATGTACTCGGCCGAGGCGAACGGGATCTCCCGCGCCCGCTGCTCGTACGGGACGTGTGCCTGGACTTCGTCGCTCATGATCCGACGGTACAGGCCGGCTGCGGTCAGCGCGACGTCATTCGGGCGGCGATGGCGTCCATCACCGGCGATGGCCACGGGGCGGTTCCCTCGTCGCGAGCCAGATGGCCGACGGCCTGCGCGATCTCGTCGCGCTGGGCGCGGACGAAGTCGGCGTCCACCACGTCTCCGTGTCCTGGGACCACCGTCGGGGCCAGGTCCTCCAGGAGCAGGTCGAGGGTCGTGACCCACTCTTCCGGGTACGCGTCTCCGAAGGCGGGCGGAGCGCCCTCCTCCACGAGATCGCCCGCGAAGCAGACGCCATCGACGGCCACGACGATGTCGTTGTCGGTGTGGCCCCGCCCCAGCCATCGGAGTTCGATGGTTCGATCGTCGAGGTGCAGCCGAATCGAGTTCCGGAACGTGACCGTCGGTGGAACGATCTCGACCGAGCCCAGGTTCTGGCGGATCTCCTCGGGGAAGCCCTCCGTCGCCTGGACCCGTGAGCGAGCTGCCTCGCCTTCTTCCAGAAGGCGCCTCCGACAATCGACGTGACCGACGATGACCGCCTCGGGAAATCGGGCGTTTCCGAAGGTGTGGTCCCAGTGCATGTGCGTATTGACGAGGAAGGCGACCGGCAACGTGGTGAGGCGAGCCAGGTCTCCGCGCAGTTCGTCGGCGTCCGGATGAGTCGACCTGGAGTCGATCACGCAGGCCGATTCACCCCCGAGGATCACGCCGATGTTCTGGTCGAGGGACTCGTACCTGCGGCGAAAGATGCGGTCCCCGACTTCGTCGAACATGGATCCAATCATGGCCGTTCGGGCCGGGACCTGCCTGGGGTCCCGACCCCGGCCACGTTCCCGCCAGTCACATCTCGAGGCGGTAGAAGCGCCACATGTCGTGTTCGATCGGAAGCGCACGGGCGGACGCGAACCCGGCCTCCTTGGCATAGGCGTCCATGACCGACGGGCGGATGAGCGTGCCGGTGGCGACCGACGGACGGTGCGCCATCGAGTCTGGGAGGCACACGAACAGCGAGATCCCGTACATGAGCCGTTCGATGTCGTCGGCATCGTCCGTGAAGGAGTCGGCCACTCGCTCGTCCATGACAACGACATGGCCGTCGGGCTTCACGATCCGCCGCATCGTGGAGAGCACGTCGATCGGTGACGGGAGGTCGTGGACGAACTCGAAGCCCACGACGGCGTCGTACGTGTCCGTGCGGTCGATGGCGGCGGCGTCCCCCAGGTGAAACCGGACACGATCGGAGACCCCCGCGTCAGCCGCGTTCCGGCGGGCCTGTTCGATCGACGGACCGTCGATGTCGAACCCGTCGACCTGCACGCCCGGGTATGCAGATGCGATCGCGATCGACGACCACCCCTCACCACAGGCGATGTCGGCCACGCGTGCGCCTCCTTCGATGAGCCGGGCGTGGAGCTCGGGAACGGCGGGGAACCACTCGCTGCCCAGCAGACCCAGGTAGATCGGGCGATTCATCTCCGCCTGCCCCGTCCGGGTGTCCGCTCCGAACTCCGCCCAACTCACGCCCCCGCCGGTGCGGTACGCATCGAGCAGGGCGGGGAGCTTGCCGGCAGAGGAACCGACGATGCGGACGAACGGGGTCTGGTAGAGAAGGCTGTCCCGGTCGAGCAGTGCCTCGGCGTGGCCGGCCGGGAGTCGGTACACGCGCC
>DATHWB010000172.1:0-32423 GCA_035460965.1 Acidimicrobiia bacterium | reverse complement strand
ATCATTCGGGGCCGAGGCTTCGAGGTGCTGGAGCTCGGGCCCGATCTCCCCATCGAGAGTCTGGTGAGAGCGCTCGGCCGAATCGACGACCTGCGGGCAGTGTGCCTCTCGGTCGTCGCCACGGATCACCTGCCGGCGTGTGCCGAGGCCGTGGCAGCGATCAAGAGGACCTACCCGGGTGTCGTCGTGATCGTCGGCGGCCGGGCGTTCACCTCGGAGGAACAGGCGCGAGCCCTGGGAGCCGACGGGTACTCGCTCGAGGCGGTCGGTGCGGCGGACCTTCTCGTCGAGCTGGTGTCCTGACGGTCAGCCGACCGCCCGGGCGTACGCATCGATTGCCCGCAGACGCGCAGCCCCATGGTCGACGATCGGCACCGGGTAGGCCTGCGCGCCCCATCCGGCGAGATCCACGGGTCCCGCCTTCCACGGCTCGTGCACGGCAGGGGCGGGCACCGAGCGCAGTTCCGGCACCCACCGCCGGATGTAATCGCCGAAAGGGTCGAACCTCTGCGACTGGGTCACCGGGTTGAAGACCCGGAAGTACGGGGCGGCATCCGCCCCCGAGCCCGCCACCCATTGCCAGTTCCCCACGTTCTGGGCCACGTCGCCGTCGAGCAGCTGGCGACGGAACCAGCGTTCACCGCGCCGCCAGTCGATCAGTAGGTCCTTGACGAGGAAGGAGGCCACCACCATGCGCACGCGGTTGTGGATCCACCCTTCCGCCTGCAACTGCCGCATCCCTGCGTCGACCAGCGGATAGCCGGTGTGCCCCGTCGTCCACGCTGCGAATCCCTCGTCGTCTTCCTGCCAGGCGATCCTGTCGTAGTCGGGTTTGAGCGAGTGGTCGACCAGTTCGGGGCGATCGTCGAGCAGGTGGGCATGGAAGTCTCGCCACGCCAACTGCCGGACGAACGGCGCCGCGTCGCCGACTGAGTCGATCACGGTCAGCGGAGACAGCACCCCGTACTTGAGGTCGATCGAGAGCCGCGAAGTGGAATCGAGGTCCGGTCGATCGCGTTCGGATCCATATGCGGCGGAGTCGAAGGCCTCCAACCGACGGAACGCTGCCGCCTCCCCCGGCTCCATCGGCGGTTCGTCCGCGTCGGGGATGCCCGCACCCTGGTCGGCCGTCACGGCGGCCTCTCCCGGTTGGGGACTCCGCGGGAAGGGCGTGCCGCTCCACGTTCGGTGGAACGGGGTGAACACCCGGTAGCGGTCGCCCGCCGCGGTCAGGATCGAACCTGGTGGATGGACGAGCGTCCCATGATGGAGGTCCAGGTCGAGGCGTCGACCCACCTGGGCATCGCGGCGTCGGGAGTAGGGGCTGACATCGGCATTGGCGACGACTCGTTCCGCCCCCGTCTCGGTGGCCACGGCTGTGACGGCCTCGGCCGGGTCTCCCCGAGCGATCCGCAGCCGACCCCCCATCTCGCCGAGCGAGGCGTCGAGACTGCGGAGATGACCGGCGAGCAGCCCGATCCGGCGCGAGCTCGCCCGCTCCCACAGGGCAGGGTCGATCACGAAGAGCGGGACGACGGTGTCGTGACCGAGGGTGGCGTGTGCCCACGCCGGATTGTCGGTGAGGCGGAGGTCCTTGCGGAACCAGACGACCGCGGCGCTCATCGAGGCGGACCGGGGAAGAACGCGTTGGTCCGCTTGGTGTATTCCTCGTATCCCGGGCGACGCGTCGCGATCGTCTTCTCGAGCAGACCCGCCCCGGAGTAGCGGATCAGGAGTGCGGACATGACCAGCGGGCCGACGATGGCCCACCAGCCTCCGCCCGCCACTGCCACGAGATACAGCCCCCACCACACCAGGAAATCGCCGAAGTAGTTGGGATGGCGCGTGTATCTCCACAGCCCCGCGTCCAGTACCTTGCCGGCGTTGGCGGGATCGGCCTTGAAACGGGCGAGTTGCGCGTCGCCGGTCGCCTCGAACGAGATCCCCGCCAGCCACACTGCCGCCCCGACCCAGTCCAGGACGTTCAACCCGTCGCCCGCTGCGACCTGCACCGGGAGCGACACGACCCACATCAGAAGGCCCTGCAATCCGAAGACCGTGGCGAGCGAGACGAGCGGGAACCGGTCGCCGTGGCGTCGACGCATCGCCTGGTACCGGAAGTCCTCGCCCTTGCCCAGGTTGCGCCAAGCCAGGTAACCCGACAGGCGGAGCCCCCAGACGGTCGTCAGGACCGCGACGAGCAGCGACCGCGGGTCGGGTCCGCCGCGTCGCCAGATCGCCACCCATGCCACGACCACGAATCCGGCACCCCACACGATGTCCACGATGGAGGCGTCCCGCACCACGAGGCTCACCACCCACACGGTGACCATGAGCAGGGCGATCGCCGCTGCCGCCGCCAGGAGGATGTCGGCGCTCACGCCGGCCTCCCGACCCATCGGTCGACCCGGGACCACACGTCGAACAGCCACTCGGCCTGTTCGGAACGTCCGGCCGGGATGTCGCTGCGCGGTATTCGCCAGAACTCGATCTCGACTCGACGTCGCACCATCGCTCCCCGCCAGATGTCGGCGACGCGGGCGAACCCGTCGAGGCCCCGATGGACCATCACGACGACATCGGCCTGGCACCCCTCGAGCAAGGCGGAGGTGCCGGCAGGGCGCGGCGGGAGCACATGGGTGAGACCTCCGATGCGGTCCGCCAGTCGAGGGCTGCGTCGGGCGAGCACCGACGCCAGACGGTCGCGCTTCTCCACCGAGTACCGGGTCCCCTCCGGGTAGATGAGGATGGCGCCGTCGTCGGGGAGCTGTTCGGCCAGGCGCCGTATCGCCGCAACGTCCGATTCGGCCTCTCCGCCGTCCCTGCGTATGAACACGTTGGGAAGTCTGCGGCCGGCCACGTCGAGCGCCGGGTCCAGCAGCAGCTCGCGCTTCATCACGTACCTGATGCGCGTGCCGTGCGGCCGGCTGATGAACCAGGCGGGGAGGAGGTTGTCGACGATCGAGGCGTGGCGAGCGATCAGGACGAACGGTGCGGGCGAGACGGCCGTCAGTCCTGCTGCGGCGATCTCGAGTCCGAAGATCCGGCGACAGGCCGTCAGCACGACACCGGCCCACCACTGTTGGATGGCGAAGGTGGGTTCCTGCAGGTCGAGTAGCCGCCCGCCGCCGGAAACGACCCATGTCGCTGCGAGTGCCGTCAGGCCGATCACCTCGGCTGCCGTGTAGGCCATGAGGAACAGCACGAGTCGCACCGCCATCCACGGGGTACGGCGCCCCAGCCACCGGGCGGAGTCGACCACCAGTGCCAGTGACAGGAGCAGGGGAGCCGCCACCCACACCACCGCCCAGAGCAGGATCAGGGCAGGGATGGTGATCAGGCGCCGAGTCAGATGGCGATCGAGCAGTTTCACGCGCCGAACCAGGCGGACACCGCCGGGCCGTCGGACACCACCACCCCTGCGGCGTCCTCCTCGGTGACCACCAGCCCCTGGAGGGTGGACGGGTCGTAACGGAACGTCGACCCGGCGACGCCTCTCCTCAGCAGCCCCGCCGAGACCGCCTCGCCCCGCTGCACGATCCAGAGCTGGTAGCTGCGTTCGGCGGGGAGCTCCTCGAGTTCGGCGGCAGTGACGAATCCCGTCCCGTCGGGAAGCAGGGTCACGGTGGCGATGCCCTCTCCGTTGAGTTCCACCGAGCGGGAGCCGGGAGCGCCCGCTGCGATGGCCGCCACCTCGGACCAGTCGCCGACCGACGTGGCGGCCTCGATCGCGGTGATTCGGGCCTGGGCGACGACGAGTTCGTCGTGGGCCGAGGCGAGGCGGGACGTCTGGACCACGGCCACGACGAGCATGGCGGCTGCCGCGGTGGCGGTGAGCAGGAAGGTCGTGGATCGCGGGCGGAGGGGAGTCGGGCGGGTCGACGAGATCTCGTGTCGTACCCGCGACCACAGCGAGTCCGGCACGTCGGCCTCCACCGCTTGTGCGCCGATGAGTGCCGCCACCGCCCGGTGCTGGTCGAGCTCCGCCCGGCAGTCGGGGCATCCCGACACGTGTTCCTCGACGACCGCCGCCTCCGCCGCTTCGAGGGCGTCGAGGGCGTGGACGGCGAGGAGCTTTCGGATGGCGTCGTGCCCTTCGGCGGTCACGGAGTGATCCCGGAGGCACGAAGCGTGGCCCCGAGACGCAGCATCCCAGTTCGGATTCGGCTCTTCACCGTTCCCTCCGCCTCACCGAGCAGCTCGGCGACCCGGCGATAGGAGTGTCCGCCGAAGTACGCCATCTCGATGGCGTCGCGTTCGCCGGCAGGCAGGTCTCCGAGGGCCAGTCTGATGTGCTCGCTCATGCGCAATTCAACCACTTCGTCTTCGATCGACACGGTCGTGGCGCCATTCAGGGTGGCGTCACGGTCCTCCCGTATACGTCGCGAAGACTCCGATCGGATGACATCCACGGAACGCCCGTGGGTCTGTGCCAGGAGATAGGAGCGGAGCGTGCCGCGTGACGGGTCGAATCGCTCCGGCTGTCGCCACAGGCGGACGAAGACCTCCTGGGCCACGTCCTCGGCCAGCGTTCGGTTGCGTGTGATCTTCTGTGCGAGACCCAACACGATGCCGGAATGACGTTGGTACACCTCTGCCAGGGTTCGGTGGTCGCCGTCGATCAGGCGCAGTCTGGTCGAGGTGTCGTCGAGGCCGGCGACCGATGTGATGGTGTCCATTGCGCTCCGTCTTGGGTGTCGGGAGCAATTTAGCACTAAAATATCTGAGTCATGCCAAACCACGCGATCGGACCCCTGCCGTCAGCGGGAGCGAGCACCGGCGAGTGCCTCGCCGACCTTCGACATCCACATCGGACACGGGGCGATCGCCACCAAGGCCACCGTCCGGGTGATGCGCTCGACGTCCTCCTCCGGTCGGGAACCGTGCTTCGGGTAGGGTCCGCGCGGTTGCAGACAGTCGTGCGAGCGAGAGGCGGATTGCATGAACCGTGCCGACCCCGAGCGCCGACGACACCCCGGATGATGCGATGACGGGCAGGATCGTGATCATGGGATCCGGCGAGACCGCCCCGACCATGGTCGCCACCCACCGTGAGGCGGTGGCGGCGGCCGGGGCCGGCGAGGTCGTGGTACTCGACAGCCCGTTCGGGTTCCAGGAGAACGCGCCGGACCTGACCCGTCGCCTGGTCGACTTCTTCCGGACCTCGTTGTCGGTCGAGGCGGACGTGGCGAGCCTCCGCACCCGGAACGAATCGTCGGTGAACCAGGCGCGCTTCCGTGAGAAGCTCGCCGGCGCCCGCGCGGTCTTCGCCGGTCCCGGCTCACCCAGCTATGCCCTGGAGGTGTGGCGGCACCACGACGTCGGTCCGCTCCTCGTCGACGTCGTTCGCCGCGGCGGAAGCGTCACCCTGGCCTCCGCCGCCGCCCTGACCGCCGGGGTGCGCACGATCCCGGTGTACGAGATCTACAAAGTGGGGGAGGACCCGTTCTGGCTGGACGGACTCGATCTGCTGTCGGTGCTCGGGGTGCGGGCGGTGGTGGTGCCGCACTGGAACAACGCCGAGGGGGGGGACCACGACACCAGCCGCTGTTACATCGGCCAGCGCCGAATGTCGATGCTCCTGCGGGACCTCGAGTGCGGGGTGATCGGGGTCGACGAGCACACCGCCGCCAGCATCGGACCAGACGCCCTCCGAGTCAGCGGAAAGGGCACCGTCACCATCCTCGGGGAGACCGAGCTGGTCGTTCCGTCCGGGACCGCTGTGCCTTTGGAGGAAGTCGCCGCAATGGTGGGCGGCGTCCCCGAGGTTCCCGTGCCTCAGCCCGACCCGGTCGAGCGGCCGGTGTTCGACGAGGCGATGCAGCGGGGGGACGTCGACGGCGTCGTAGAGGCGATGCTGGCGGTCGAACAGCAGATCAACGACGATCCGTCCCTACGCCAGGAGCTCCGCACCATGATCGTGCGCCTGGCGGACGCCGCCGCCGTCGGTCTCGTCGACCCGCGGACGGTGGTGGGTGGCTTCGTCGATCTGCTCCTCGAACTCCGACGCGATGCGAGGGCATCCCGGCGTTTCGAGGAGTCGGACCGGATACGCCAGGCGCTGGCCGAGCTCGGCGTGGAGGTGCGCGACACCGGTGACGGTTCGGAGTGGGTCTTGGAGCCGGGAGATCAGAACCCGTGAGGCTGCACCGACCAGGGGGGTGGTTTCTGCGCCTCGAATTCGTCGATCGACGGACCGCCGAGCGACTCCAGGCGGGAGCGCCCCACCAGATACGTGACGACGAGGAGCCCGAGCAGGCCCGGCCACCCTGTCGCCACCCGAACCACCCCCAGCGCCGTCACGCTTCCCTCGGCGTACAGATAGCCCTGCACGGCGGTACGCACACCGAAGAAGGCCACCCAGATCCAGGTGACCGCCGTGTAGGCGGGGCGCACGCGCTCGTGCCAGAACCACTCGATGGGCCAGCCCCGCGTCGCCCAGCTGGCGTAGGCCACGAGCGGTCGCCGCAGGACGATCGAGACGAGCAACGCCGCCGTGGTGGCCGCTCCCGACAGGATTCCGGGCAGGAAGTAGCTCTCCGCCCGGCCGGACCGAGTCGTGAGGGCCACCGCGATCCCGGTACCGACCACGCCCGAGAGGGCGTACTTGAGGGGGCGCCCCGTGGCGAGACGCACCAGCACGATCGCAGCCGCGACCGCACCTGCGGCCAGGACGGCGGGCTGCAGTCCGAAGCCGGCGTTCACCGCCACGAACACCACCGGCGGGAGGATTCCGTCTGCCACCCCGGCGCCCGACACGAGTCCGCGGAGTTCGTCGACGATCTGACGGCGGTTGGACATCGCCTCGATCGTAGGATTCGCTCCGACATCCCAGAAAGGGACGGCGTGGTCGACGGGAACCCCGAGGACTGACGTGGCGGTCATCATCACCGGCAGCGGTATCGCCCTCCCGCCCAACCTCGTGACCAACGAGGCACTGGGTCGGATCATGGACACGTCGGACGAGTGGATCCGGTCGCGCAGCGGGGTGGCACAGCGCCGTTTCGTCGACCCGGGCACCGGGGCGAGCGACCTGGCGGTGGAGGCGGCCCGGATGGCCCTGGACGACGCCGGGGTCGACGCATCGAACGTCGACGCACTGGTCACGGCCACGATGACACCCGACCTCCTCAACCCGGGGATCGCCCCGCTCGTCCAGCGTGGACTCGGCCTCGGGACGGTCGCGGCGTTCGACCTCCGCCAACAGTGCAGCGGATTCCTCTACGGACTCGACCTGGCGGTGGCGTTGATCACCTCCGATCGCGCCGACACGGTGGTGGTGGCAGGGGCCGAAGTGCACGCCGGGTACCTTCCCTGGGGAGATGCCTGGAACATCGTGCTCGGCTACACCGACCGAGCACCCACGTCGGAGGAGTGGGCGCTGGCCACCGCCCACCGATCGTGGAGCGTGTTGTTCGGCGACGGAGGCGGGGCAGTGGTCGTGCAGCGCGCCGACGCCCCGGGTGCCGGGTTCCTCGGTTCGGTGCTGCATACCGACGGCAACCACTTCGATCTGATCCTGGGAGGCGACCTCGGGTTTCGCTCCCGTCCGTACGTCGACGAGGCGATGCTCGCCGCCGGCCTCCAGATCCCCCGGATGGACGGTGGTGGCTTGTACCGGCAGGCCGTCCGGCTGATGCCCGAGGCGATCGCCGAAGTGCTGGAGAAATCCAGCCATTCGATCGGCGATCTGGACGTGGTGATCGCCCACCAGGCCAACGACCGCATCCTGGCGGGGGTGCGTCGTCAGCTCGGCGCCGACGAGCGGTTGGTCCCGTCCAACATCGCCCGCTGGGGCAACACCACCGCCGCCACTCTGCCGATCCTGTATCACGAGCTGCGGGAGTCCGGACGGATCGAACCGGGCAGCCTCGTCTGCTTCACCGCGTTCGGGGCGGGCGCCCACTGGGGTGCCATGCTCTACCGCCACGCCTGAGCGGCTTTCGTTCCCGCCTCCCGCAGGCGAGAATGTCGTCTGCGATGCCGAGAATCCGCGCCGAAACCATCGAAGCCCACAAGGCGCTCACCAGGAGCGACATCGTCGATGCCGCCCACGAGATCCTGGCCGAGATGGGATCGGCGGACATCTCACTGGCCGAGGTGGCCCACACGGCGGGGATCGGTCGGACCACGTTGTACGAGTACTTCCGCGACAAGGACGACTTGATCGCGTCGCTCGTGGAGGAGCGCCTCCCGGTCGTGGTCGACGAGATGATCGAGGCCGTGGCAGACGTGCAGGACGCCGAGGAGCGCATCCTGGCGTTGGCGTCCGCCACGGTGGAGTTCGTCATCGGGGACCCGGTCCTGGGTGTGATCCTCCATCGGGAATTGCCGCGCCTGTCGGCGGATGCCCAGGACAGGATTCGTGCGGCCCACGCCGACCTGGCCAGGGAGATGACCGCCTCCTGGATGCTCGGAGTCGAGGCAGGCAGGTTCAGACCGATGTCCCCGGATTAGGCCGGCCGGTTCATGAACGAACTGATCATGGCCGCCGCCAAGATCCTCATCGCTTCCCCCGACCCGGAGGGTCGCTTCCCCGAGGTGGTGGGTGACCTCGAACGCTTCCTCCTCGGAGGCCTGCGGCCCTGACCGGGCGGGTGTTCACCTACCGGACACCCTGCGCCTCTACGCTCATCGACGTGGACCAGGAGCGGTACCTCAACCGAGAGCTGTCGTGGCTCGATTTCAATGCCCGCGTGTTGGCGCTGGCCGAGGACGACACCGTCCCATTGCTGGAACGGGTGCGGTTCCTGTCGATCTGGTCGGGCAACCTGGACGAGTTCTTCATGGTGCGCGTGGCGGGTCTCAAGGAGCAGGTGGCGCTCGGGGTCCGCTCACTCTCTGCCGACGGGATGTCTCCAGCCGAGCAACTCGACCGCATCGCGCCGATCGTGGCCGACCAGTACAAGCGTGCCGACGCCCTGTTTCTCGGCCAATTGGCACCGAGGATGTCAGACGCCGGCATCCGCTTCGGCGACTACGAGACGCTCGACGACGACGACCGGCTGTACCTCGACGAACAGTTCCGTTCCCGGGTCTTCCCGGTCGTGACGCCGCTCGCCGTGGACCCGGCTCATCCGTTCCCCTACATCTCCAACCTCTCCCTCAACCTGGCGATCCTCGTCAGGAACAGGGACACCGGCCAGACCAGGTTCGCCCGGGTCAAGGTTCCTCCGATCCTCCCCCGGTTCGTGGTCATGCCGGATGGCGAGCGGTTCGTCCCGTTGGAGCAGTTGATCGCGTCGCATCTGGGAGAGCTGTTCCCGGGCATGGAGATCGTCGAGCACCACGTCTTCCGCGTCACCCGCAACGCCGACTTCGAGATCGAGGAAGACCAGGGAGGCGATCTGCTGCAGACGATCGAGTCCGAGCTGACGAGGGGGCGGTTCGGACGCGTGGTGCGGCTCGAGGTGCACGAGACCATGTCCTCGGAGGTTCTCGATCTCCTCGTTCGGGAGATGTCCATCGAGACGACCGATGTGGTCCGCGTGTCGGGGCCCCTGGGTCTGGCGGGCCTGTCGGTGGTCGCCGAGCTGCCCCGTACCGACCTCCTGTGGGAGCGCTGGACCTGGACCACCCAACCCCGGTTGGCGGTACGGGGCGGGGAAGCCCCCGACTTCTTCTCGACGATCCGCAGCGGCGACGTGCTGGTCCACCACCCCTACGGGTCGTTCACCACGTCGGTGGCAGAGTTTCTCGACCAGGCCGCCCGCGACCCCAGCGTGCTCGCCATCAAGATGACTCTCTACCGGACCTCAAAGGACAGTCCGATCATGCGGGCGCTGATGGAGGCGGCCGACGAGGGGAAACAGGTCGTGGCGCTCGTGGAGTTGAAGGCGCGCTTCGACGAGGAGCGCAACATCGAGTGGGCCCAGAAGCTCGAGGACGCGGGGGTCCACGTGGTGTATGGAGTGGTCGGCCTCAAGACCCACACCAAGATCACGCTGGTCGTCCGTGACGAGGGCGACACCATCACCCGGTACGCCCACATCGGGACAGGCAACTACAACGACTCCACCGCCCGCATCTACGAGGACATCGGACTGTTCACCGCCGACCCCGACATCGGGGCGGATCTCACCGACCTCTTCAACTTCCTCACCGGGTACTCCCAGCAGCGGAGATACCGCAAGCTCGTCGTCAGCCCGATGACGGTCCGATCCGAACTCACCTCGCTGATCCGGGCAGAGGTCGCCAAGGGCTCCTCGGGGCACATCACGATGAAGATGAACTCACTGGTCGATCCGGGGATGGTCGACGAGTTGTACGCGGCCTCGCAGGCGGGCTGTCGGGTCGAACTGGTCGTTCGCGGGATCTGCTGTCTCGTCCCGGGCGTGCCCGGGTTGAGCGAGAGGATCGTCGTCCGATCGATCGTGGGCCGTTACCTCGAGCACTCGCGGATCTACCGGTTCGGCGCCCGCGGCCACGATCGCACGTATCTCATCGGGTCGGCGGACCTGATGCAGAGGAACCTGGATCGGCGGGTGGAAGCATTGGCACCGGTCGAGGACCCCGACCTCCAGTTTCGTCTCGACGAGATCCTCGAGGTGTGCCTGGCCGACGACTCGCTGGCGTGGGAGCTCGGAGCAGACGGGGTGTGGTCGAAGGTGCCCACGGTGCTCGGTGTCGACACGCACACCACCCTGCAGGGGCTCGCCGAGGCCAGGGCGGTCGCCACCGTCGAGTAGCCGCCGTCTCGAACGTTCACCCGGCGTTCACCCGGGCGCTGGGTCCTGGTCATCCGTCGTCCGTAGCGTTCCCCGGGACGCTCCGCACGGCGGCGCACGGTGTGAGGTCGACCTCACCGATAGAGTTTCCCACGCCGGTCGACACCGAGGATCCTCGGCGTGAGACGACGAGCGAGATGGCGAAGACCGGCAAGCGAGATGACGATGGACACCCGCACTCACTTTCACAAGGAACTCGAGGATCTCGAAGCGCAGATGCTCGACATCGCCGATCGGGCGGAGCGAATGGTCGGGCAGGCGGTCGAGGCCCTCGTCACCGGTGACGAGCAGTTGGCGGCGGCGGTCGTTGCCGAGGACGACGACGTCGACAGGGCCCACCACGCCATCCACACCCGCTGGATCAACTTGATGGCCCGACAGCAGCCGATGGGCGGCGACCTGCGCCTGATGTCCGCGGTCCTCCATCTGAACCAGACGCTGGAGCGTACCGGTGATCAGTGTGTCAACATCGCCAAACTGGCGCGACTCACGACCGGACTCCCCACCAGCGATCGGATCACCGAACAGATTCGGGAGATGGGCGATCTGGTGAGGCCGATGATCCGGACCGCCTCCCACGCGTTCGTGCGCCGCGACGCCGACGAGGCCCGGCTGCTTCCGGCGATGGACGAGCCGGTCGACCGGATCAACCGGGGGATGTATCGCGAGGTGGTGGCGTGCGGCCCTGACCCCCGACTGCTGGAGTGGGCGACCCACATGATGATGGCCGCCCGTGCACTCGAGCGGATCGGCGACCAGGCGGTGGACATAGGGGAACAGGTCGTGTTCCTCGTCACCGGTGAGATGCACGACTTCAACGAGGAGGCCTTCGGGAGCCGTGACGACAGCTGAGCCGACGTATCGCGTCCTCATCGTGGAAGACGAGCCCAGCCTCGTCGAGTCGATCTCCTACGCCCTCGAACTGGAGGGGTTCGAGGTGCTGTCGGCGTCGTCCGGGAGGGAGGGCATCGAGAAGGCGCGGGTGGCCAACCCGTCGCTCGTTCTGCTCGACGTGATGCTGCCGGGGTCGTCCGGCCTCGACGTGTGCCGCCAGATCCGGTCGACGTCCGACGTCCCCATCATCATGCTCACTGCCCGCGACGCCGAGGCGGACAAGGTCGCCGGGCTGGAGCTCGGCGCCGATGACTACGTGACCAAGCCGTTCTCCATGCGCGAACTCGTCGCTCGTGTCCGGGCCCAGATCCGTCGTTCGTCGAAGACGGGGACGTTCGAGTCGACGAGCGAAGTTCTTCGGGGAGGGGGCGTGGAACTCGACGTCGATGCGCATGCGGTCCGCGTCGACGGGACGACGGTGGAGCTGCGCCCGAAGGAGTTCGACCTGTTGGAGTCGCTCATGCGGCGCAAGAACCGCCTGGCCACCCGGGACGTCCTCATCGACGAAGTGTGGGGACCCGGGTACTTCGGTGACACCAAGACCCTGGACGTGCACATCAAGCGCATTCGTCACAAGGTCGAGAAGGACCCGGCACGGCCGCGCCGGGTCGTGACCGTTCGCGGGCTCGGCTACAAATTCGTGGATGAGTGAAGTCCGTGTGCCCGGTCGGGGAACGCTCGCCGGGCGGCTGCTGACCACCTACGCCGTCGTCTTCATCCTTCTCATCGGCTTCTTCGGATTGCTCACCCTCGACGGGGTCGAGTCCGTGCTGCGGCGGCAGGCGGTCGAGTCACTGGAACGACAGGTGCGATCCGTCCGGATCGGCCTCGCCCAGGTCGACGACGCCGGTCTCGGCAGGGCGGTCGACGAGATGGCCGAGGTGCTCGACTCGCGACTGACCGTGATCGGCCCGGACGGGGGCGTGCTCGCCGACTCCGCCTTCGAGGCGACGGGGATGGAGAACCACGCCACCCGGCCCGAGGTGGTCGAAGCCCTGCGGACGGGAACGGGGGTGGAGTCTCGCGTGTCCGACACCACCGGGGTGCTCCAGACCTATGTGGCGGTGAACTCGGAAGAGGGCCGGGTGTATCGACTGTCGATCACGGAGGAGCGCCTGGCGGCGGAGGTGGCGGAGGTTGGAACCCGGGTGGGGGTCGCCGCCCTGATCGCCGGGGTGGTCGGGATCCTGATCATGGCCGTGGTGGCCAGGCGCGTGAGCCAACCGATCCAGCAGTTGACCGAAGTGGCCAGGCAGGTGGCCGGCGGTCGGCTGGAGATGCGCCCGCGTCGGTCGGCGATCCGCGAGCTGGACCGGCTGGGACTGTCGATCGGGCAGATGGCGTCCGAGCTGGGAGACCGGGTCGTGGAAGCCGAGGGCGAGAGGGAGATCCTGCAGGCCCTCCTCGACGCCCTCCCGCAGGGGGTGATCCTGATCGCCTCGGACGGGACGATCCTCTACGGCAATCGCACCGTGCGCGGTGCGATCGGAGACGTGCCCGAGCGTCTCGCCCAACTGGCTCCGGCCGGCGTGCAGCGCCTCGCCCGCGGGACGCTGGAGACGGGCGAACCGGGTGAGTTGACGGTCGAACCGCACGGGTCCTCGCCCGCGTTGCGGGCTCTGGCCACGCCCCTCCCCGACGGGAGGGTGTTGCTCGTTCTCTCGGACATCACCGAACGGGTGCGTCTCGAGCGCATGCGGCGGGACTTCGTGGCGGACGCCTCACACGAGCTGAAGACGCCCATCGCATCGATCCTCGCCGCCTCCGAGACGCTTCAGATGGCGCTGGAACGCGACCCGGACCGCGCTCCTCGCTTCGTCGGTCTCGTCCACGAGTCCGCGCTGCAGTTGGCCAGGATCGTCGGGGACCTGCTCGATCTGTCCCGGTTGGAGACCTCCACCGGCGGAACCGAGGATGTGCGGCTCGACCGTGTGATCGAAGACGAGCTGGAACGGCTGCGTCCCGATGCCGCCGAGAAGGACATCGAGCTGATCGCCGACCTGGTGCCGACGGTGGTGCTCGGCTCGCCGTCGGATCTGGGCCTGGCTGTCCGGAACCTCGTCTCGAACGGGATTCGCTACAGCAACCCGGGCGATCGTGTGACCGTCCGGCTGGTGCCCGGAGGCGACACGGTGCGTGTCATGGTCAGGGACACCGGAGTCGGGATTCCCCAGCGATCACTGAGTCGGGTCTTCGAGCGCTTCTATCGGGTCGACGACGCACGCTCCCGACAGACGGGGGGCACGGGGCTGGGGCTGGCGATCGTCAAGCACGTCGCCGAGACCCACGGGGGTTCGGTGTCCGTCGAGTCGGAGCTCGGAGTCGGCTCCACCTTCCACCTGGTCCTTCCGCTACCGACGCGGGTCGTCCGACCGGACGGTTCTCCCGGCGTCCCGACCGGCTGACCTGCCGACCCCCGGTCCGCCACGCTCCGACTGCCGCTGCGTGGCGCCGGCAACTACGCTTTCGGCATGATCCTCTCCAGGATCGAGAACCCGTCCGATCTCGATCACCTCTCACCGGCCGAGCTCTCTCAGCTCGCCGGCGAGATCAGGACCTTCCTTCTCGACAAGATCTCCAAGACCGGCGGCCATCTCTCTCCCAACCTCGGGGTCGTCGAACTGACGATCGCCCTACACCGGGTCTTCGACTCCCCGCGGGATCGCATCCTGTGGGACGTCGGGCACCAGGCGTACGTGCACAAGCTCCTCACCGGCCGTCGGGACGGCTTCGACCGACTGCGGGAGTTCGGTGGGCTGAGCGGGTATCCGTCGCGGGAGGAGAGCGAGCACGACTTCGTCGAGAACTCCCACGCCTCCACCTCGTTGTCCTACGCCCTGGGGAGGGCCCTGTCCGACTCCGAACACTGGACGATCGCCGTCATCGGCGACGGTGCCCTCACCGGGGGCATGGCGTACGAGGCGCTCAGCCACATCGCCGTCACCCGGCCTCGCCGCCTGATCGTCGTGGTGAACGACAACGGCCACTCGTACGGCCCGACCATCGGCGGGATGGCGATGCTCGCCAACCTGTCGCATCTCCGGATGGACCCTCGATACGAATGGGCCAAGCGCACCTCGGGTCGCATCCTGCGCGGCATGCCGCTCGTCGGGGACACGGCGGACGAACTCGCCACGCGGTTCAAGGAGGCCGTGAAGCAGATGCTCGAGCCCTCCACGTTCTTCGACACCCTCGGGCTCAAGTACACCGGTCGGATCGACGGGCACGACCTGGAGCTCCTCGAGGAGACCCTCACTCGCGCCAAGGGCTACGACGAGCCGGTCGTCGTGCACGTCGTCACCGAGAAGGGAAGCGGCTACAGGCCGGCGATCGACGACCGCGTCGACAAGCTGCACGGGGTGGGTCGGTTCGACGTCACCACCGGAGCCCCGCTCAAGTCCGAGGTGATGCTGACCGACGTGTCGGGCCGCGCCCTCGCGTCGGTCGTGGAGCGGCACCCGGACGTGGTGGCGATCTCGGCTGCGATGGTGTCGTCCACCGGGTTGGGTGAGGTCGCCGAACGGCATCCGGACCGAGTGATCGACTGCGGCATCGCCGAGCAGCACGCCGTCACCCTGGCTGCCGGATTGGCGATGGCAGGGAAGCGGCCGTTCGTCGCCATCTACTCCAGCTTCCTGCAGCGCGCCATCGACCAGATGACGATGGACGTGGCCCTGCACGGACTGCCCGTGACGTTCCTGATCGACCGATCCGGCGTCACCGGGCCCGACGGCCCGTCGCATCACGGCGTCTTCGACCTCTCCTTCCTCCGCATGATTCCCGGCATGGTGGTGGGTGCTCCCGCCGACGCCGCCGATCTCTGCGGGATGATCGAGACCGCCGCCACGCACGACGGACCGATGGCCATCCGATACCCGAAGGCGGCGGCGACGTCGATCCCGTCCATTCCGGTGGCCGGCCTGCCGGTCGGGGAGTGGTCGGAGCTGCGGGCGGGCGAGGACCTGCTGATCCTCGCCAACGGGCGCCACGTGGAGACGGCCCAGAAGGTGGCAGGTCGCCTCGATCAGGACGGGATCTCCGTCGGAGTCGTCAACGCGCGGTGGGTGAAGCCACTGGATCCGCGGCTGTCGGATTGGGTGAGCGGTGCGCGGGTCGTGGTCACGCTCGAGGACAACGTGCTGTCCGGCGGCTTCGGGGCGGCGGTGCTCGAGTCGCTGGCCGGGACGGGGCTAGCGGCGAGGGTCCACCCGCTGGGCGTGCCCGACGCCTTCCTTCCCTTCGGTTCCGCCGACTCGGTGCTGGAATCGATCGGGCTGGACGTGGACTCGCTCACCGACCGGCTGCGGCTGCTCGCCGACCTCTGATCCCCGACGGGGAACCCCACCGAAGCGCCCCTCGTTGGCTCCACGGATGCCCCACGGTTCTCCTGCATGGCAGCGGGGTCCGGGGCTAGGGTCCTGACGCACTCTTCACGAGAGTGCCCCAATTGGGAGGAGGAGAACATGAAGAAGCGCTTCATGATCGTGTTGTCCGTACTGGCCATGGTGCTCGCGGCGTGCGGGTCGGACGCTGAAGAGACGACCACCACCACGACGGCACCCGACGGATCCACCGAGACCACGGCACCGCCGACGACCGACGGCGGAGCCCAGACGGGCGGAGACCTGCTCGAGACCGTGCTCGCCCGCGGTGAGTTGAACTGCGGCGTGAACGAGGTGCTGCCCGGATTCGGATCCCTCGATGCGGACGGGAACTTCGTCGGCTTCGACGTGGATCTGTGTCGGGCGGTGGCGGCGGCGCTGTTCGGGGACGCCGATGCCGTGCGCTACGAGGCACTCACAGCCGCGGCTCGGTTCGAGGCGGTCAACTCGGGTCTGATCGATCTGCTGTCCCGGAACACCACCTGGACACAGACGCGTGACACCGAACTCGGCCTCGACTTCGGACCGACCACGTACTACGACGGACAGCAGATGATGGGACGCGCAGGGGACGGTTTCTCGTCGAACTCGGCGTTGTCCGAGATCGACGGCGCCGTCGTGTGCACGAACGCCGGCACTACCACCGAGCTGAACATGTCGGAGGCGGCGGCCGCACTCGGCATCGACATCACGTTGAACACCTTCGAGGACTTCAACATCGTGATGGAGAACTTCAAGTCGGGAGCATGTGACGTGGTCACCACCGACGGCTCCGGGCTCGTCTCCCGCAAGGCGGCGGATCCTGACGGCGGCGACTGGGTGATCTTCCCGGCCGTCCCGTTCTCGAAGGAACCGCTCGGCCCCGGCTGGGCACAGAACAACTCGCGCTTCGGTGACGTCGTCACCTGGACGATCTTCGCGATGCAGATCGCCGAGGAGCAGGGTGTGACGTCCCAGAACGTCGATCAGATGCGAGACGACCCGCCCAACGGAGAGGTCGCCCGCATGCTCGGCGGCGAGGGAGAGGTCCAGTCCGCGATGGGGATCCCGGCCGACGCCTTCTACCAGGTGATCAGCCAGGTCGGGAACTACGGCGAGGTCTTCGACCGGCACCTGCGGCCGCTCGGCCTGGAGCGGGGTCTCAACGCTCTCTACGCCGACGGTGGTATCCAGTACCCGATGCCGATTCGCTGAACGGATGAGCGACCGGGGGTGGATCGGCCACCCCCGGTCACCCATTCCCGATGTCGACGGTCCTGCGTAATCCCACGGGCGAGAAACGCCCTCCACCATGGAGGAACGTCACGTTCCTCAAGTGGGCCGCGCAGTTGGTCGTCCTCGCAGGCCTCATCGCTCTCGCCTGGATCCTCGGGTCGCAGGCGGCGGCCAACCTCCAGGCGCAGGGGCGGTCGTTCGGTTGGGGCTTCCTGACCCGCCCGGCCGGCATCCAGATCGGCGAGGGCATCTTCACCCGACCTGCGAACGCCATCCAGGCATTGCAGACCGGGGCCGTGAACATGTTCCGGATCACGTTCTCGGGGATCATCGCCGCAACCGTCCTCGGTGTGATCGTCGGTGTCGCCCGACTCTCCTCGAACTGGCTGGTGAACCGCCTCGCCAGCTTCTACGTGGAGGCCCTTCGCAACATTCCGCTGTTGGTGCAGATCGTCTTCTGGTTCTTCGTCGCCACTCAGACCTTCCCCGGGGTGGACGGGGCCCGGGAGGGCGAGACCTGGCTCCTGGTCACCAACAAGGGGGTGTCGATCCCCTGGTTCTATCCCACTGCCACGTTCTGGCAGTGGATCGTCTTCGTGGTGGCGGGCGTCGTCGTCGCCCGGCTGGTGTACCGGTCGCGTATCGATCGCCTCGAGCGCACCGGTGAGGACACCTACCCGGCCCGATGGGCGGTCCTGACCTTCCTCGGCATCTCGCTGATCGGATGGTTCGGCCACCCGATCGCCGGGGCCCTCGGATGGCTGTGGCAGCTGGCGGCTGCGATCGTCACGACCATCCCCTTGCTGGGCTGGCAGTTGCTGCTGGCAGCGGTGGCGATACTCGCCGCCGTTCGCTGGATCCGCCGCTTCCTGTCCTCCTTCGACTCGCCCGCCGGCCGCGCCAAGCTCACCGACGACGACTGGTTCAAGGTGGGGCTTGGTGGCGTGGTGGGTGTGGCCTTCGCCCTCTTCGTGCTCCGATTCCCCGCGGTCGTCGGATTCGGGGTGGACGTGGTCGAGTTCATCCTGCGCTTCCTCGACCAGAAGTTCGACTTCCTCCGGAGCGGGAGCCCCCTGCGGTTCGCCCGCCCGGACGTCGTGGTCCCGGGGCGCTTCCCGCAGATCGGTCCGTCGGGGATGACCATGACCCCGGCCTTCTTCGGTGTCTGGGTCGGGGTCACGATGTACACCGCCGCCTTCATCGCCGAGGTGGTGCGGGGAGGAATCCTGGCGGTACCCAAGGGTCAGACGGAGGCGGGACTCGCCCTCGGGCTGAAGCGCAGCCAGCTGCTGCGCATGATCATCCTGCCGCAGGCGTTCCGGATCATCATGCCGCCGATCGGCAACCAGTACCTGAACCTCGCCAAGAACACCTCTCTCGGGATCGCCGTGGCGTATCCGGAGATCGTGGCGGTCGGCCAGACCCTGGCCAACCAGACGGGTCAGTTCATGCAGACCTTCCTGCTCTGGATCGTCTTCTACCTGGCGGTCAGCCTCACGCTGTCGAGCATCGTCAATTACTACAACCGCCGACTGAAGCTGGTGGAACGATGACGTCGCCGCGTGTCGCCGGGGCGCTCCGCCCGCCCGAACCGCCCCCGGAGGCGTCACAGCCCGGTGCGATCGTCTGGCTGCGCAAGAACCTCTTCTTCTCGGTCGGATCCAGTGTCCTCACGCTCGTCCTCGGTGCGATCATCCTCGTCGGCCTGCGAGCAGTCCTCGGCTTCGTGTTCGCCGAGGACCGGCTGTGGGAGGTCATCCCCCGCAACGCCACCAACTACGCGGTGGGCACGTACCCCCGAAGCGAACTCGAGCGGGTCTGGCTCTCCCTGCACATCGTGTTCTTCCTGTCGGGTGTGTCGACCGCCGTGTGGAGGCCCACCGGGCTGACCTCTGTCGCCAGGATCTCCGCCGGGTTCCGTGCGCTCGGGATCACGCTGCTGCTCGTCGGAATCCTGGCGCCGGCCTCGTTCGGCTGGCATCTCCTGGTGCTCGTGGCCGGCGCGGTACTGGTGCTCGCCACGGTCCTCGTCGATCGGAACCTGGCGTCCGACGCCGTGGTCGAGCGCATCCCGATCCAGGCGGTCCTGGCAGGGGCGGTCGTGGCGTTCCTGGTTCTGGTCTGGGTGCTGCCGATCGATGCCAGTACCAAGGTGCCGCTGACGGTCGGCGTGGCCGTGGGCGTCGTCGGCCACCTGCTCGGTCGGGTCATCTCCGCCCGTGTGCCTTCGGGCATGCTGCGGGCGGTCATGGTGGGGGCGTGGCTCATCAGCCTGCCGGTCATCTACCTCCACGTGCAGCGCCGCCCCCAGGTCGACTGGGACACCGTGACCGGGCCCTGGCTGCCCTGGATCGCCGGGGTGATCGTCGGAGGGGCGCTCGTCATCTGGGTCGTCTCGCGCAGTGACCGCGAGCGGGCCGGGGTGATCAACGCCCTGCTGGTCGTGGCCGCCGCAGCGGTGTGGGCGATCGATGCCCCGATGCTCGGGCGGGCGCTGGTGTTCCTGCTGGCGGTGGTCTCGCTCGCCACTCCGACTTTCGGATCTTCCGACGCCTCGCGACGAAAGATCCTGTGGGCATGGTTCGGGCTCGCCCTGTTCGCGACGTACTTGTTCGTCGTCGGTGACGCCGGCACCGGGCTCGACACCCGGAACGAGTACTACGGCGGGATGAACCTCACCCTGATGCTGGCGGTGGGGAGCCTGCTGTTGTCGTTCCCGATGGGGGTGACGCTCGCCCTCGGCCGGACATCGACGATGCCGATCTTCCGGCTGCTGTCGACCGGCTACATCGAGTTGGTCCGTGGGGTGCCGCTGATCACCTTGCTCTTCATCGCCCGATTCGGCATCTTCAACTTCCTCCCTCCGGCCTTCGACCCCGATCCGAATGTGCTCGTGTTGGGAGGGTTCACCCTGTTCTCCGCCGCCTACCTGGCGGAGAACGTGCGAGGGGGCCTGCAGTCGATTCCCCGCGGGCAGTACGAGGCCGCCAAGGCGCTGGGCATGACGACGGCCCAGATGACGATGCTCATCACCCTCCCCCAGGCGCTGCGAGCGGTCATCCCGGCCATCGTCGGCCAGGTCATCGCGCTGTTCAAGGACACCTCGCTGGTGGCGATCGTCGGACTCGCCGAGTTCTTCCGGGTGGCGCGGGACGTGGTCCCGAATCAGCCGACGTCGCTCGGCTCGATCCTGGAGAACCTGATCTTCGCCGCCGCCGTCTACTGGGTCTTCACGTACAACTTCAGCCGGGCGAGCCAGCGGCTGGAGCGCAAGCTCGGCGTCGGAACCCGATAGGAGCCCTCGATGACTGACAAGAAGGAGATCGTCGTCTGCGACGACGTCAAGAAGTGGTTCGGCGAGTTCCAGGCACTCCGCGGCATCACGACCACCGTGTTCGAGGGCGAGGTCGTCGTCATCATCGGTCCGTCGGGGTCCGGCAAGTCCACGTGGATCCGCTGCATCAACCGCCTGGAGGTGCATCAGGAAGGGCGCATCGTGGTCGACGGGATCGAGCTGACCTCCGACGTGAAGAACATCGAGAAGATCCGGTCCGAGGTGGGAATGGTGTTCCAGCAGTTCAACCTGTTCCCTCACCTGACCGTGCTGCAGAACGTCACCCTCGCCCAGACCTGGGTGCGGAAGCGTCCGAAGCGGGAAGCGGAGGAGAAGGCGATGGGTCTCCTGGAGCGGGTGGGGATTCCCGAGCAGGCGGCCAAGTACCCGGGCCAGCTGTCGGGCGGCCAGCAACAGCGGGTCGCCCTCGCCCGTTCGCTGGCGATGGATCCGCGCATCATGCTGTTCGACGAGCCGACGTCCGCTCTCGACCCGGAGATGATCAAGGAAGTCCTCGATGCGATGAAGGAGCTGGCGAAGTCCGGCATGACGATGCTGGTGGTGACACACGAGATGGGCTTCGCCCGCGAGGTGGCGGATCGGGTGATCTTCATGGACCAGGGTCAGATCGTCGAGGAAGGCACTCCGGAGCACTTCTTCACCGATCCGCAGCACGACCGCACCAAGCTCTTCCTCTCCCAGATCCTGTAGTCGTTCGCCTCCCGGCGCTCCCGCCGCCGGTTCGCAACGTTCATCTCTCGTTCACGGCCGGTACCGGGGCGGGTCAACTCGCCGGTCTTACCTGACGGCGTGCGCATGAGCACCGCGCCCGTCGTCTCGGCGGGCGTCGACTCCGATCAGGGAGATTGACGAACGATGAATCGCATGAAGCACCTGGCCGCGGTCGCCACCGTGGCGTTGGTCGTGGCCGCCTGTTCAGGCTCGGAGGACCTCTTGGACGGTGGTGGCTCCGATACCACCGCCGGCGGGTCGGAGACGACCGCGACGACCGGAGGCGGATCGCAGCTCTCCGGAAGCCTCGACGGCGCAGGAGCCACATTCCCCAACCCGGTCTATCAGGACTGGACCTTCATCTACACGAACGACGTCCAGCCCGAGGTGACGATCAACTACCAGTCGATCGGCTCCGGCGGCGGCATCGAGCAGTTCCTGCTGCAGACCGTGGACTGGGGCACGTCGGAGCGGTACCTCCGCGACGACGCCCTCGCGGAAGCCCGGGCCTCCCGAGGCTGTGAGGCGCTGCAATGGCCGGTCCTGTTCGGTGCGGTGGAGGTGGCGTTCGGAGACGACCAGTTCGACGATCTGGTGCTGTCGGGTGACGTGGTGGCCGACATCTTCGAGCGGCGGATCACCAACTTCAGCGATCCGGCCATCGCCGAGCTGAACCCCGATCGGGAGCTACCCGATCTCGACATCACGGTCGTGCATCGTTCCGACGGTTCGGGCACCACGAGCGTCTTCACGACCTATCTCGAAGCGGACACGGCGACCTGGACCCTCGGTAGCGGCACCGAAGTGCAGTGGCCGGCGGGGACGATCGGCGGTCAGGGCAACGAAGGCGTCACGGCGGGGATCGAGCAGAACCCCGGTGGCATCGGCTACGTCAACCAGGCGTACGCCCTGATCAACGACTTGCCGACGGCACGGATCATCAACTCCGACGGGAATGCGGTGAAGGCCACGCTCGAGGCGACGTCAGAAGCGCTGGAAGTGCTCGAGATTCCCGACTCCTTCCAGTTCGACATCCTCGGAGTCGGTGGGGGTGGATATCCGATCGTCGGCGCCGTGTGGAACTTCACCTGGGAGTGCGGTTACGACGGCGACACGGCCGAGCTGCTGCGCAACTATTGGACGTGGGCGGTGTCGAGCGACGAGGCGATCGAGGCGGCGCTCGAACTGGGCTACGCACCCCTCGGCGAAGGCCTGCGGGCCCGGGTCCTGGATGCGATCGCCAGGACCGGCTCGCTCGACTGACACGAAGTGAACCAGGGGCGGGGAGGACCTCCTCCCCGCCACGAAGGTGGTGGAGATGGCATCGTCGATCGACAGTCCCGGCCTGAGGAGGCGTGGCATGGCGCGCCACGGCGACCGGGCGTTCGCGATGCTGCTCCTGTTCGGTGGGCTGCTCGTGCTCCTGATCCTCGGGGCGATGGTGTTCCGCACCGTGGCGGACGCAATCCCGGTCTTCGAGTACCAGGGCTTCTTCTCCTTCGTGTTCGGAACCGAGTGGCGCGCCGGGTTCAGTCGGAGCGAGTTCACGGGGACGTACGGCGCCTGGCCGTTCGTGTTCGGCACGTTGTTCACGTCGGCGATCGCCGTCGGTCTGGCATTGCCGATGGCCTTGGCGGTCTCGCTCTTCATCAACTTCTATGCGCCCCGGCGGCTGCGCGTCCCGCTGTCCTACTCGGTGGAGGTGCTGGCCGCCGTCCCGTCCGTGGTGTTCGGCCTGTGGGGACTGCTCTGGTTCGTGCCCACGGTGCTCCATCCGGCCACGCGGTGGGTGTCCGCCACGTTCGGGGACGCCATCCCCTTCCTGGCCGGCCCGGTGCCCAACGTCAACTACTTCCACGCCGGATTCGTCCTGGCGATCATGATCCTTCCGATCATCACCGCACTCAGCCGCGAGATCGTCGCCACCACACCGCGTGACGAGATCGATGCCGCCTACGGACTGGGGGCGACCAAGTGGGAGATGCTGCGAGGAGTGGTGCTGCCGCGGAGCTTCAGCGGAGTGGTGGGGGCGACGATGCTCGGGCTCGGGCGAGCCCTGGGCGAGACCATCGCCGTGCTGATGCTGGTGGGGGGCTCGCAGCGATTCGGCGCCACGCTGTTCTTTCCGGGTGACACGCTGGCATCTCACATCGCAGCCACGTTCCAGGATGCCGCCCCGGAGACGCTCGTGGCGTTGATGGGCGTCGGTGTCGTGCTGTTCCTGGTGACGATGATCGTCAACGTCCTCGCCCGGCTCATCGTGTTCCGGTTCGGGCGACCGGGAGGTGAGGCACTGTGACCGACCTCCGGGCGCCGACACCGGAACTCCTCACGCCGACCGGGCACCGGTCGCTGTCCGTGTTGCAGGCCAACGCCCGCAGGCGAGCGCGGGTCGATCGAGCGCTTCGCGTTCTCCTCACGGTTCTGATGGTCGTGGCATCGATCCCGCTGGTACTGATCGTCGTCGAAGTCGCCCGTCGCGGTGCGGCCGTCATCGACTGGGGCTTCTTCACCCAGGCGGAGCCGCCGCCACGCCGCGAGGGTGGCGGCTACGCCGCCGGCTTCGTCGGAACGTTCATCATCGTCACATGGGCCAGCCTCATGGCGATCCCGATCGGGATCCTGGCGGCGCTCTACATCGTCGACTACGGCAGGGGGATCCTGGCCAAGGTCATCCGATTCTTCACGGACGTGATGACGGGCATCCCCTCGGTGTTCGTCGGACTGGCGGTGTACGCGCTGGTGATTCTCGGTTCGGGCCAGCGACTCACATTCGGAGCGTTCCCCGGCGCCATCGCCATCGGGATCGTGATGCTGCCCATCGTGGTCCGCACCTCCGAGGAGATCCTCAAGACCGTGCCTGACGAGATCCGGGCGGCCTCCTTCGCCCTCGGTGCCCGGAGGTGGCAGACGACACTCAAGGTGGTTCTGCCTGCGGCCGGCCCCGGGCTCGCCACCGGGACGATGCTGGCGGTGGCGAGAGGGGCGGGTGAGACGGCGCCGTTGATCCTCACGGCATTCGGGAACATCAACGTCATCACCGACCTGTTCAACGTCGCCATCGGTACGTTGACCCTCCAGATCTACAACGGGGCCAGGCAGCCATTCGCTCCCGGAATCGAAAGGGCTTGGGGCGGCGCCCTCGCCCTCCTCGTGATCGTCCTCGTCTTCACCGTGGTCGCCCGATGGGTCGGGTCCCGTTCTGCGGTGCGACGATGAGTACCGGTCACACCCCGGATTCGCCTGGCGATCGCCGTGTGTTCACCGCCGGTTCATCTCGGTGGGGCAGGATCGTGTCCGAGGCACCAGGCGATGAACAGGTCGACGGAGGAGCGATGAACACCACCCAAGCATCAGCCGGGACCGCGTCCGCCACCCGTCCGGCCGTCCCGATGCAAGAACCGTCGAGCAACGCCGCATCCACCGTGTTCAGTCTCGAGGACCTGGGGGTGCGGTACGGCACCTTCACGGCCGTGCGGGATATCACCTTCGACATCCCGCGGCACGAGATCACCGCCTTGATCGGTCCCAGCGGATGCGGGAAGTCGACCGTGCTGCGCTGTCTCAACCGCATGAACGATCTCATCGTCGGCGCCTCCGTGAGCGGCAGTGTCGTCTACAACGGGGAGGACATCTACGCCGACGACGTCGACCCCGTCGAGGTGAGACGCCGCATCGGCATGGTGTTCCAGAAGCCCAACCCGTTCCCGAAGTCGATCTACGACAACATCGCGTTCGGGCCGCGGTTGAACGGGTTCCGGGGGGACCTGGACGGGCTGGTCGAGGAGTCGCTTCGAGCGGCCGCCCTCTGGGACGAGGTCAAGGACAAGCTGAAGGCCAGCGGACTGTCGTTGTCGGGCGGACAACAGCAGCGTCTGTGCATCGCCCGTGCCATCGCGGTGAGCCCCGATGTGATCCTGATGGACGAACCGTGTTCGGCCCTCGACCCCATCGCCACGCTCAAGATCGAGGAGCTCATGCTCGAACTGAAGCGTGACTACACGATCGTGATCGTCACCCACAACATGCAGCAGGCGGCCCGGGTCTCCGACAAGACGGCCTTCTTCACCGTGAACATCGACGACGAGTTGGGCGAGCGCACCGGGGAACTCGTCGAGTTCGACGACACGGCGCGCATCTTCACGGCGGCATCCGATCAGCGGACCGAGGACTACATCACCGGTCGGTTCGGATGAATGCCCGCCGCCTGTGACCGGAGGCTCATCCGCCCGGTGACCTGAGCGAGACCGGTTGCGGCGGCTTTCGTCCCGGAGTTCGTACCCTGGAGGTGCGATGCGTCGATCGACCCTCCTCGTGGCGGTGCTGGTGGGTGGTTCACTCCTGGGCGCGGCGGCGTTCGTCGTCGCTCCGCCCGCCGGCTCGGTCGAGGCGGCCTTGACGACGACCACCACGTCTCCGCCCGCCCCGGCCACCACCCTGCCGCCGCCGGTGACCACCACCGCGGCGACCACGACCACCACCGGGCCGCCCAGGCAGTGGTTGACCATCCACGGGGTGGGCGACACCAACTTCGACACCGCCTACATACCCAATCTCGCCCGTCACGGGTACGAGTACGCCTTCGGCGGGCTCGACGGGTTGTTCCTCGACGACAGCCTGACCGTGATCAACCTCGAATGCAGCCCGTCGCGGCTGGGCAGTCCCCTGCCGAAGGAGTTCACCTTCCGATGTGACCCGGACTCCCTGGCCGTGGCCCGTGAGCACGGGGTGGACGTCGCCAATCTCGCCAACAACCACGGTCAGGACTACGGCATCGAGGCGATGCTCGACGGCTGGCAGAACGTGCTCCGGTCCGGAATTCGGCCGGTGGGTGTCGGTCCGAACCTGGCGGCGGCCACTGCGCCCGCCGTCTACCAGATGGGCGGATGGCGGGTTGCGGTCGTGGGGATGGGAGGGGTCGTCCCGTCGCCCAGCTGGTTGGCGACGGAGGATCGACCCGGGATGGCGAGCGGGGACGACATCGACCAGATGGTCGCCAGCGTCGAACGGGCGGCCCGGGTGGCCGACATCGTGGTCGTGACGATCCACTGGATGTGGGAACTGGAGACCGTGCCGCGGGCGGACGACCGGGAGCGGGCCGAGGCGATGGTGGCGGCCGGAGCCGACGTGATCTTCGGTCATCATCCCCACCGTCTGGGTGAACTCGAGTACATCGACGGCAGGCCCGTGTTCTGGACGCTCGGCAACTTCGTGTGGCCGAGGCTGAGTGACGCCGGTGCCACCACTGCGGTGGCGCGAGTCGTGATCTCGCCCGACGGGGAGATCGACGCCTGCCTGATCCCGGCGTTCATCGAGACGTCGGGTCAGCCGGTGCTGCAGGCGCCGCCGCCGTGCCGGGCGGGCGGCTGATGGACCGCCGATTCATGGCCGCCGTGGTCCTCGTGCTCGGTGTGGGAGCCGGAGTGGGCGCGTTCCAGCTGCGCGGTCCGATGGGGTCTTCCGCCGAGCCGACCACGACGACGATCACGGCGACGACGACGCCGGGCACCACCGTCACCACCGCCGGCACCACGACCACCACCACCACGACCACCACGACCACCACGACCATCCCGCCCCGCCCGCAGGGTGCGGTTCCGGGCGACACCGTCGGTGAGCCGTGGGGAACGGTCGAGGGGCTCACCATGTTCCGGGGCAACCCGACCCGATCGTTCTACGGCACCGGACCCCTGCCGGAGGATCCGCCGGATGTGCTGTGGCGGTACCCGGACTCCCCCATGTGCGGCACGTCCCGGGTGGGGGGCGAGTCGAGCGTGTGGTGCGGTACCGGATGGACCGGTCAACCGGCAGTGTGGGAACGTCCGGACGGGGTCACCGAGGTGGTGTTCGGCGCCTACGACAAGGCCGTGCACTTCGTCGATGCCCTCACCGGCCAGGCGACTCGCCAACCGTTCCCGACCGGAGACATCATCAAGGGTTCGGTCACCATCGATCCGGACGGGTATCCGCTGCTGTACACGGGGAGCCGGGACAACCATCTGCGGGTGATCGCCCTCGATCGCGAGCCGGTCGAGGAACTGTGGTCGATGAGCGCCTACGACGTGCAGGGCATCTGGAACGACGACTGGGACTCGAATCCGGTGATCGTCGACGACATGCTCTACGTGGGCGGGGAGAACAGCTGGTTCTATGCCATTCGACTCAACCGGACGTTCCGAGACGGGCAGGTGTCGGTCGAACCGGAGACGGTCCTGGCCATGCCAGGGTGGACCGACGAGCTGCTGGCGCGGGTCGGGAGGAACGTCTCGATCGAGTCCTCCGTCGTGGTGTTCGGTCGAACGGTGTACTTCGCCAACTCAGGGGGGCGCATCGCCGGGGTGGACATGGATCTCGTCGCGGCGGGTGCCGACGACCCGGTGGTGTTCGACTTCTGGGCGGGAGACGACATCGACGCCACGATGGTGGCCGACGCCGACGGCATGTTGTACGTGGCGGTGGAGCTGGAACGGTTCAACGCCAGGGCGGCGGAGGTCGGGCAGCTGATCTCGCTCGATCCTTCCCGCCCGGACGACCCGTTGCGGTGGGGTGTCCCGGTGCCCGGAGTGGCCGGCTCGGACGGCGGGATCTGGGCCAGCCCGGCCGTGGCACGCGGGATGGTGTACGTGCCGACGCACACCGGTCGGCTGCTGGCGGTCGACGCAGCCACGGGGGAGATCGTGTGGGAGGACCGCGTCGGGTTCCACGCCTGGTCGTCGCCCGCCGTGGTCGACGACACACTGCTGATCGGCACCTGCGAGGTGCCGGAACTACGCAGCTACGACATCTCCGATCCCCGCCAACCGCGCTTGCGGTGGTCGATCCCCGCCGCCGACGGCTGCATCGAATCGACTCCCGCGGTGTGGAAGGGCCGCATCTACGTGGGGAGTCGGGACGGTTATCTGCGGGCCTACGGCTGACGTCGCCTCGTTGTCCGGTCAGGGCCCCTACTCTGTAGAGAGCGCCGGAGGTTCAGATCCGGCCACCGCCCACATCTGGAGAATCGAGCAATGGCCTACAGCGAGCACTTCGAGTTGCTGGAGTCCGTCGAGCCGACCGTGAGGAAGCTCATGGACGAGCACCGGAGCCGCCGCAAGCCCTGGTACTTCCACGACCTCATTCCGTGGGAGCAGGGTCGCAACTTCGTCCAGGAGCCATGGGACGAGTCCCAGGCGAGCCTGAACGAGAGGGCGCGGACGTCGCTGGTCCTCAACCTCCTCACCGAGGACAACCTGCCCTACTACCACGTGACGCTCGAGAAGTACCTCCCCGAAGGTTCCGTCTGGCGGGAGTGGAACAACCTGTGGACCGCGGAGGAGGGCCAGCACGCCATCGCCATCCGCAGCTACCTCCTCACCACCCGCAATTGCGATCCGTACGAGCTCGAGGACGACCGGATGGCCACCATGACCACTGGATGGGAGCCGCGGTGGTCACATCCGGCCGAGCTCTTCGCCTACACCTCGGCACAGGAACTGGCCACCAGGGTGTCCCATCGGAACGCCGGCAAGATCACCGACGACGAGACGGCATTCGAGCTGATGAAGCACATCGCCTCCGACGAGAACCATCACTTCCTCTTCTACAAGGGCGTGATGACCAAGATGCTCGAGGACCATCCCGAGTCCGCGCTCGAGGGCATCTTCAACACCTTCAGCAACTTCCAGATGCCCGGTGTCGGTATCCCCGGCTACCTGCGCAGATCGATCGAGATCGCCAAGGCGGGCGTCTACAACCTGCGCGTGCATCACGACAGTGTCGTGACACCCCTGATCTCCCAGTGGGGGATCGACAAGCTGACCGGTCTCGGCGCCCGGGCCTCCGAGCTGCAGGACAAGATCATGAACCTCCCGCTGGAGATCATCGGCAAGGCCGAGCGGTTCGAGGCGCGTTTCGCGACCTGAGTCTCAGCCGACCGGCGTGCCCAAACGATCCCACGCCTGGTTCTCGGCGAGGTCGATCACCGTCCATGCCATCGCTGTCGCACCGTCGACGATCGCCTTGTCGCCGTCCGGCGTGATCGTGTGGGCGGCGAACTCGGGCTGATGGTTCACGTGCGGGGTGGCGGCGATGTCGATCATCGGGTGGATCGACGGCACCAGCATCGAGACGTTCCCCATGTCGGTCGATCCAGCTTGTCCTGACGGGACCTCCCGACCCCGGCGCATCGGCCGGCCGAGCTCGGCGCTGTTGGCGGCGAAGTACTCGACGAGGGTCTTGTCGCTGATCAGTTCGGTGTAGGTGTGCCCGACGTGCTCCACCTCGACCGTGCACCCCGTGGCGAGCGCCGCAGCCTCGAAGCACGCCACCACCCGTGGGAACAGATCGTCGAGTCGCTCCTTGGTCTCGGCGCGCACGTACCAGGAGGACCGGGTGTAGGCCGGGATGATGTTGGGAGCGTGGCCACCGTCACGGATGATCCCGTGGATCTTGTCGGTCGGGTAGATCGCCTGCCGAAGGGTCGAGACGTTGACGTACGCCTGGACGAAGGCGTCGAGGGCATTGACACCCAGCTGCGGATGAGCCGAGGCATGGGCCTCCTTGCCGCGGTAGTGGACGTCGATGTGAGCGACCGCGATCACCTTCGGGTCGACCACGTCGTCGGTCGAAGGGTGGATCATCATCGCTGCCGCCACCCCGTCGAATGCACCTGCCTGGATTAGGTCGACCTTGCCTCCGTAGTGCTCCTCGGCCGGGGTGCCGAGCACCGTCAGCCGGATGCCGAGTTCGTCGGCCAGAGGGGCGAGCGCCGCTCCAGCACCGATCGCCGAGCCGGCGATGATGTTGTGACCACAGGCGTGGCCCACCCCTGGGAGGGCGTCGTACTCGGCGCAGATCACGACATGGGGTCGCCCTTCGCCGCCGACACGGGCTGCGAAGGCGGTGTCGAGGCCGTACGCCGGGTACTCGACTTCGAACCCCTGGTCGCCGAGGAACTCGACGAGGCGCGCCGACGTGTCGAACTCGTGGTAGGCCACCTCCGGGTTCTCGTACATCCAATGGCTGATCTCGAGCAGGCGGTCTCGCGTCGCGCCGATGGCGGCGGCTGCACGTTCTCTGGCGGTCAATCGGCTCTCCGTGGTGGAAGGTCGACTCTATAGCTCGTGGCGTGGGACTGATCCGGTGCCTTGTGCCGGTACGCTGACCGGCCATGCGCCGGCTGCTCCCGTTGGTCGTGTTGCTCACCGCCTGCACGGCGGGCGGTGATGCCACGACCACGACCACCACCACGATTCCGGTCACGACGACGGTGGCCGAAACGACCACCACGACGGTCCCGCCCGAATGTGCCCCACCGCCGTACGCAGTCGACGTGCTCCCGGCGAAGGTGACCGGGAACGTCGTTCCGCCCGCAGACGTGGAGCGCAACGAGTACCTCGAGGTGCCGGGGAGCTCGAGCCGATTCTGGCTGGACGAGGACGGTCATCTCGCCGTGGCGCTGATTCGCGGAACCCTGCCGCTCGCGATGTGGCCGGGGGAGAGCAGCATCATCGAGATCGACGGGGTCCAGGCGCGGGTCGGCCCGTTCGACGACGGCTCGTGGGTGGTGGGTTGGGCCGAACCCGGTGAACAGCGATGTGACCTGTTCACCATGGTCTTCTTCCCGCCCGTGGACCCGTCCGAGGTCCAGGCCACCCTCCTGTCGATGGACCGCACCGCAGGCTGAGAACCAGTGGGTTTCGCGTACCCAGGGTTCTGGAACACAACCAGTGTGTTGGCGAACCCAGGGTACGGGTCACTAGCCCCGTTGGCGGGGGTGGGTGGAGACGTGAGGGTCAGCTGCCGAGTCCCCAACTGAAGTGGTTCTCGCTCTCACCCGGCTCGTCGATCAGGACCATGAAGTTCGATCCGTCGGGATCGATGAGGCACAGGGCGTCGTCGCCGGCGCTCCCGATGCATCCGAAGACGAGGCGGCTGCCGTCCGGCGAGTATGAGGGCTTGAAGGCCGCTCGAGTAATCGTCGAGTCCGTCACCGCGAACGGTTCGCCTGTTCCGTCGGCCGCCACACGCTCCACATGCTCGTCGGCGAGGTCACCCGTTCTCCAGCCCGCGATGTTGTAGACGATCCACTCGCCGTCCGGCGACCAGCTGGGATGGTCGGCTGCCGTTCCGGCAGCTTCGATCACTCGCTCTTCCCCGGTCTGCACATCGCGCACCACGAGCACCGACTCGTTCGCCTCGTCGTCATCACGCACGAACAGGACCGAGGATCCATCAGGCGAGATTCGGGGCTCCCGATCGAAGGTGTCGTCTCGTCCCAAGAGTCGCTGATCCGAGCCATCGGCGTTCATCCGGTAGATGACGGTGTGCCATCCCGGCACGTCTGGCAGGGTCGGGCTGTAGCCGTAGGCGATCCACGAACCGTCAGGCGACCAACTCGGCCATGCCCGGATGCCGGGTCCGCTCGTCAGTACCCGGTCGTCGGACCCGTCCGGCGCCATCGTCGCGATCTGGACCGAGCCATCGGGCAGCTTGACGGTGTAGGCAATCCGGGATCCGTCAGGCGACCAGGCGGGAAAGGCAGTGTCGTCCTCGGTCAGCTGAACGAGTGACTTCCCGTCGGGATCGACGGCGAAGAGGGCCACGACCTGGCCGTACAGGGGATCCACCCGTGTGATTCGGCCGAACACGATGCGTCCGTCCGGATGCCGGGCCGCGGACTCGCCCGAGGGCGCTGCCGGCGTGCCCGATTTCTCGACCGACTGTGAAGTCGTCGCAGGCGAGGAGCCATCATTGGCGCACCCGGCCAAGACGGTCGCTGCAATCGCAACCGCGACGAGGGGTCGGCCGGTGACTCGGCGGACAGCCGGGACTGCTCGGCGGATGGGCATCGATGCTCTGATGGTGAGAACCCAGACGGCGGCGATTCCCGCCGCACCCACGATGGTCGAGACGGCCATCCCCGTCGAGGTCCTGCTGAGCATCACGGCGCCCGCCATCGTGATCCACAGGACCGATCGCCCCAGCGTCGTGCCGTGCCTCCGCCGCCCCAGGGTGAGGGGTCCTTCGTCGTTCATCGTTCCCTGTCCTCCATCGGGTTCATCGGAGGTCAGGGTGTCGTGGCGACGTTACGGGATCGCTACGGATCGAGGGCGCGCAAGAGGCGGCAAGACCGGATTCCGTCCCAGTGCCGGAGGGACG
>DATHWB010000171.1:0-6119 GCA_035460965.1 Acidimicrobiia bacterium | reverse complement strand
CCGCTTCACGCACGTCGCCGCTGGTTGGGCAGCGCTTCTCGGGACGTCCGTGGCGGGCATGGCGATCGTGATGCAGGTCACCGGCGACCCCGGTGCCACGACGGCCAACACGGTGGCATTCGGTGCCTTCGCCCTGATCGCCCTGGTGATGGCGTGGCTGGTGTACCGCCCGATGCTCCGTGCGCCGTCGGGTGGTGAGGCATCGCCGGGACGCCATGCCAGCCGTTCCGATCGGTGAGATACCGGGGGAACCGATCGCCGGCGAGGCACGTCCCATTCGCAAGAGTCCAACGGCACTGGCGGCGCGTCCGGGGTTCACTGATGATCGGCGTGCCACTGTGTGAGAACGGAGCGAGACACCATGAACACAGGTTCGCCAACCCTCGAACGAGCCCCCGACGCTCGCCCTTCGGGTGCCGGCGGGAGGGGGTTGCTGCTCGTGATCGTCGCGTTTCTTGCGGGCGTGGCATTGACGGTCCCCGTCATGCTGCTGCTGGCTGACGGTGGCTCGGAGGTCCCCCCCGACACGACGGTTCCGTCTGCCATCGTGGCTTACGCCGCCGAGACCCCTTCGGTGTGGGCTGTCGTCGAGAATGTCGACGTGCGCAGCGAACCCGGGATGTCGGCATCGTCGGTGACCTCACTCACGCCCGACGCCACGGGATTGGAGTCGACCGGACGGATCGCCATCACGGCCGACACGCTGTGGAGGGAGATCAGTCTCCCGGGAGGGGGCTCGGGTTGGGTTCCTGCGGAGTCGTTGGCCGAGCCGCAGCCGGCCGGGCCGTCGGTCGATCCCCGAATCCCCGCAGAGGCACTCTCCACCGCGAACGCCATCGCTGCCGCTGCACGCGATGGGGACCTCGAGACACTCGCAGAGATCGCCATGGAAGGGGACATGCCGTTCACGGCGACATTCGGTGATGAGGTCACCTCTCCTGCCGAACTGGTTTCGCTTTGGGAGTCGATCGGTGAGGACGAAGTGATCGCCGCCATCCTCGGCTTGGTGGGACTCCCCGACTGGTACGAGACCGCTGCGCAGACGGCGGGCGGCGACGTGGTGGCCATCTTCGTGACGCCGCGGTTCATGCACGAACCGTCGAATGCCGAGAACCGCAGACTCGTCGAGGAGGCGCTAGGCGCCGACTACGTCGAGCGCGCCGTCGCCGACGGCCAATACCTCGGATGGCGTCTCGGCATCACCGCCGACGGCGACTGGCGGTTCTTCGTATCCGGTGACTGAGTGCCACGGGCACCGCACGGTGTCCGCCAACTTCGGATCACGTCCCGCAGGACGACTCAGGTGGCCGCATCGCGCATCGGGAGTTCGACCCTGAACACCGTCCGTCCGTCGTCCGACTCGACGTCGATCGTCCCGCCGTGGCCGTCGACCACGATGCTGCGGGTGATCTGCAAGCCGAGCCCGGTACCGGAACCGGGCGGTTTGGTGGTGAAGAACGAATCGAAGACCCGGTGGATGTTCTCCGGTGGGATGCCGACACCGTTGTCCTCGACCTCGACGACGATTGTGTCGTCCGCATCGAACGCTCGCACCACGATCAGTCCGTCGGTTCGCCCGGACTCGTGGATGGCGTAGGCGGCATTGTCGAGGAGATTCGTCCAAACCTGATTCAGCTCTCCGCCGCGCCCCTCGATCGGGGACTCCGAGAACTCGGTCCTGACCTCGATGTCCTCGAGTTTCGACTTGAGGATCAGCAGCGTGTCCTCGATCCCTCTGGCCACGTCGACGTCCTGCACCGGAGCCTGGTCGAGGTACACGTAGGACTTCAAGGCGCCCACGATGGCCGATAGGCGCCGGGTGCCTTCCTCCACCTCGTAGAGCAACGACGACACGTCATGCTCGTGGCGGATGACGTCGAAGGCGGCGCCGGCCGCAGGTCCCGTCGCGTTCAGTATCTCGTCGAGATACTCGGTTGCGCCGAGGTCGACGACCGCCGCCGCCACGTTCCAGGCGTCCTCCACACCGGCGGAGCGCAGACGGCGCTCGATCTCGTCTTCCAGGTCAGAGCGTGCCAGCGCATCGAGTCTCACTCGGTCGCCAGTCGACGATGCGCGGACCTGTTCCCTCATTTCGCGGAATCGAGCGGCGGCGTCCCTCTCGAGCCCCATCGCAAGAACCTCTTCAGAACGTGTGAGCGCGCTGATCGCCCGGCGGAGATGGACCGTGGCACGGGACACTGCCGCCGCAGGATTGTTGAGTTCATGGGCGAGTCCGGCGGTGAGCGTTCCCAGCTGTGCCATGCGCTCGCTCTGCGACAGGAGTGCCTGGGTCGACTCCCACCGGTCCAGGAGGACCCGGAACAGTCCGCGCACGGCGTCGATGCTGGACATCATCAGGTGGTCGATGGCGGACTTGGGGATGGCGATGAGCGTGGATCGACCTCCGAACGCCCGGGCCGTCGCCGAGCGAGGCGAGTCCCTCACCAGAGCCATCTCACCGATCACCTCGCCCGGGCGGCGAATGGCCAAACGAACTTCCCTGCCCCCGGCCGCTTTCACGATCTCGATCTCGCCCCCCGTGATCACATACGCGCTGGAGCCGGGATCACCTTCCGCGAACAACTGCTGATCGGGCTCCAGGGACACCTCGGCGGAGGCAACAGCCAGTCGCTCCAGGTCCTCGTCGGCGAGTTGCTGGAACAGCGGGACCGCCCGGAGCGCGTCGTGCATCGTCACACCACGGCTGCCCGGGACTGGTCGCGGTCCGACGAGTGAGCTGGTCGGCCGGTCGTCGGCGTCGTTCCCCGTCGGACCCGGGCAGGCAGGGGGAGGATGACGCTTCTCGGCACCAGCCGAGTGTGCCATGGGTGGAGTGGTGCCGCATACGTGGGTGCCTGCGAGGGTGCGGGTCTGCCTGTAGTCTCCTCCGCCGATACTCGATCTCTGGTCGAGTCCCGTCACCGAGAGAGTGGAGCCATGAGAGTGCCGGGACGTTGGTCGTGACCGATGGTGAGCCGCCTCGCGTGCGCCCATTCGAGTTCATCTTCCTCGCAGACACCCAACTCGGGTGTTATGCCACGTTCTCCGGTCTCGGGCCCGAGGAGATCGCCGCGTACGCGGCTCGGGGAATGACGGTGCGGGAGGCCCCGCCGACCACCGGGTACGAGTGGGATGCCCGGCAGTACCGCAAGGCGGTGGCAGCGATCAATCGGATCGGCCCGCGGTTCGTCGCAGTCGGCGGAGACCTGATCGACGATGCCGGCAGCGACGCACAGGCCGACGAGTTCCTCGCCATCACGGCGACGATCGACGACGACATCGACGTGCGGTTCGTGCCCGGAAACCACGACATCGCCCCGGACGCTCTCATCCCCACCACCGGCTCGATCGACCGGTATCGCCAGGTGTTCGGACCCGACCACTACTCCTTCCGTCATGAAGGCTCGCTCTTCGTGGTTCTGAACACGCCGGTCATCGACCATCCCGAGCAGGTGCCCGACGAGTGGCAGGCGCAACTGGGCTTCCTCGAGGACGAACTCGAACAGGCGGCCGAACGTGGAGTCGACCAAATCGTGCTCCTGGGACACCACCCCCTGTTCCTGGAGGCTCCGACCGAGCCCGACACATACTGGAACCTTCCCGGGGAGCGACGGGCGCCGATCCGGGAACTTATCGACCGCTTCGGGGTGAGCATCGGCTTCGCCGGCCACTGGCACCGCAACGCCATCGCCACCGATGGCCGATATGTCCAGGTCACGTCCGGACCCGTGGGCTACCCGCTGGGTGACGATCCGTCCGGTTACCGGCTCGTGGAAGTCGGGCGGTCGGACATCGCCCATCGCTACGTCCCGCTCGACGACTGACCGCAGACGCAGAACTCCGGACGGCCCCCCTCGCCGGGCTGACGCCCGGCGTGTCCCCCCAACACGACGCCTGCGGCGTCGCGGGGGGACAGAACACGTAGCAATGCCCGCCGGGGGGGTGAGGCGTGAGGGGTCTTCCACGATGGAGGACTCCGGCGTGAGGTCGTGGCTCTTCGGACGGCCCCCTCGCCGGATCCGGGCTTTTCACGCACGGTGAGTTCCCCCGGGGTTTCTCCCCCCAGGAGCGGAGCGACGTGAGGCGTGAGGGCGGCGGTCCCGGTGGAGGTGGGTATGCGAGTTCTCCTCGCTCACCACTCCCTCGGCCGGCACTTCGTGGATCTCAGGGTCTCGGTGGCCGTTCGGCCCTATCGGAGGGAGCGGCCTCGTGGGATGGTCGAGACCGACGAGAGGAGAGACTCATGAAGGGTCTGGGTGCCGGAGTCGGGATGTCGATCGGCGCAGGGCTCGGCCTGTTAGCGGGTCTGTTGCTGTTCGACGACTGGTGGATCGGCCCGTTGATCGGCGTCAGCCTCGGGCTGCTGGTCGGGGCGATCGTCGACCTTCAGTCGCGATCTGGAGGCGGGGACTGAGACTCGTCCCGTCGCTCGATCACGGCTCGAAGTCTGGACGGCGAGATCGGCAGGTCGTGCACGCGCACGCCGATGGCGTCCCGAATCGCGTTGGCCACGGCAGCCAGAGGGGGAACGATGCCGACCTCCCCGACACCGCGGACCCCGTACGGGTGGTTCGGGTTGGGCACCTCGACGATGTGCGTGTCGATCATGGGCAGGTCGGACGCCACGGGGATTCGGTAGTCGAGAAAACTGGCGTTGTCGAGCGTTCCATCCTCGCGCCAGATGTACTCCTCGTTGAGCGCCCAGCCGATGCCCTGCGCAGCCGCACCCTGCATCTGGCCCTCGACGTAGCTCGGATGAATGGCCCGTCCGGCGTCCTGGACTGCGAGGTACCTGAGGATCTTGACGCTCCCCAGTTCCTCGTCCACCTCGACATCGCATACGTGGGTGGCGAAGCCAGGACCCTGTCCCTTGGCAAGCACGCTGTGGCTCGCCGAGAACGGCCCCCCCGTTCTGCGGGCGTTGTAGGCCAGGTCCTCGAGTGTGATCTCGCGTCCCGATCCGTCGGTGGCGGATCCTCCCCGCCACTCGACCTGGTCGACATCGACATCCCAGATCGAGGCGGCGCGCTCGCGGAGCTGACGAACGAGATCGCGGGCAGCTCCTACCGCCGCCATGCCGGTGGCGAAGGTGACGCGACTGCCGCCGGTGTTGTCGTTGTAGCCGACCGTCTGGGTGTCGCCCAGCACGGGGCGCACACGTTCCATCGCGATACCGAGCTCGTCGGCGGCCATCATGGCCAGGGAGGCCCGTGACCCTCCGATGTCGGGGGATCCGGTCACGAGCAGCGCCTTGCCGTCCGAACCGATGTTGATGGTCACCGTCGACTGCAGGGCGCCGTTTCTCCAATAACCGCTCGCCACTCCCCGACCACGGCGGCGTCCAGGTGGTTCGCTTCGGTAGTGATCCGAGTCCCTGGCCGCTTCGAGGGTCGCCTTCAGACCGATCGCCTCGAAGGTGACCCCGTGGGCGGTGGTGTCCCCTTCCTCGACCGCGTTTCGGAGCCTGAGTTCGATCGGATCGAGGTCGAGGTCTCGAGCCAACTCATCCATCAGCGATTCGGAGACGAAGGCGGCGATGGGACCACCGGGAGCGCGGTAGGCCGTGACCTTGGGTTTGTTGACGACGACGTCGAAGCCCTCCACGTGCACATTGGGGATGTCGTAGCTGACGAAGATGTCCTGGACCGCCGCCCCGACGGGGGAGCCGGGGAAGGCGCCCGCTTCATACACCAGTCGGGCGGTCGCGGCCACGATCCGGCCGTCACGGGTGGCGCCGATACTGGCTTCGATGTGGGCGGCCGGCGCTGGGCCGGTGGCGCGAAAGACCTCCTCGCGGCGCATCACGAACTTGACGGGGCGGCCCGTCCGGCGAGCGAGTTCGACGGCCAGCGGCTCGGCGTAGATGGTGGTCTTGCCGCCGAACCCGCCTCCGATCTCCGAGGGGATGACCCGGAGGTCGCCTGACGACATCCCCAGGACGGCGGAGGTGAGATCGCGGACCAGGAACGGGCCCTGGGTGGTGACCCACATCGTTGCCATTCCGTCCTCGCCGACCTTGGCCGCCACCGCGTGGGGCTCGATGTAACCCTGGTGAACCGCCCGGGTCGTGAAGGTGCCGGACACCACCACGTCGGCCTCGTCCATCGCACTGCCGGCAT
>DATHWB010000170.1:0-15445 GCA_035460965.1 Acidimicrobiia bacterium | reverse complement strand
CTACGCACTCCTCCGGTTGTCCGAATCGGGCGACGTTCCCCGGTTGCGGGAGAGACACGCCCGCTACTTCGCTGGGCTCGTCACGCCCTATCCACGCGGCGACTCCAGCGGCCTGGCGGAGTGGAAAGCAGGGTTGATCTGCGAGTGGGAGAACATCGGGATGGCAGTGGAATGGCTCAAGGAGGTCGGGGAATACGGCACCGTGGCTCGCGTGATCGCCCACACGTGGCCACTGATCTGGGTCGAGAGCCGGATGCGAGAGACACAGCCGTGGGTCGACGCCGTGCTGACCAATCCCGTCGGAATCGATCGGTCCCTCCTCGGTCGGGTCATGCATGTGGCGGGCTTCTTCGCCTTGGAGGGAGGCGAGTACGAGGCGGCAGCCGATTTGGCGCTGCAGGCACTGGCCATCGCGGAGGAGACCGGCGACGCTGATCTCGAAGGGAGCACGCGCCTCATCGCCTGCGGCGCCCTCCCTGCGTTCGACCTACTCGACGAGCGCCTCAGCCCCTATCTCGCCCGAGCGGTCGAGGTGTTTCGAGACATCGGAGATGTGGTTCATCTCGCCTATGCCCTCAACTACCAGTCGAGCTACCACGCGGCAACGGGTGGCCTGGATGCGGCCCGAGCGTCGATCGAGGAGGCGTTGCAGCTGAGCCACAGTCAGGTGGTGGTCCCGGTACGGGCTCAGAGCCTTGTCCAGCTCGGGTTCGTGGATCTGGCAGCAGGCGAGGTGGTGGCGGCTCGCCGCAATTTCGAGCAAGCGATGCGGCTGGAGGCCACCCCGAATCGGGAGGTTCTGGCGCTCCTGCTCGACGGTGAAGGCCTGCTCGCGGTGATGGAGGGACGGATCATCGAGGGGCTCACGGCTTTCGGTTCCGCGGAGGGCCTTCGATCCCGGGTGGGTTTGCGTCCGTGGCCACTGGTGACGTCTCAGCTGTCGGTGCTACGGGAACTGGCCGACAGCTTCGACGACCGCGAAGCGCAAGCGGCCCGCCAGGCGGGGAGGGAGCTGTCACCCGCCGAGGCGCTGGGATTGGTCAGGAGACCGCTCGTCGATGCCTCTGCGACCGGGTGATCCGGGTCTGTCCAGCCGGGTTGGTCAGGCGAACCGGCAGTTCGTTCGGCACCGGCTCTTTCCCCGCCGCATTCGGCCAGGCTCACTCGGTCTGCAGGAGCTGCGGACGCAGCGTTCGGATCGTCTGCGCGGTGACGGCGATGAACGGGACGGTGACGAAGGCCCCCACGATGCCTCCGACGACGAAGCCGGCGGTGATCCCGAGGAGGATGAGCAAGGGGTGGAGTGCCACCGCCCTCCCGAGCACGACCGGGGCTACGAGGTCCCCTTCCAACTGCTGGACGATGATGACGACCACCGCCACGATGAGCGCGTCGGCGACGCCGTTCGTCGCCAGCACCGTGAGGGTGATGACGGTCCCTGACACGACTGCGCCGATCAGCGGGAAGAACGCGCCCAGCAACATCAGGATGGCCAGTGGGACCACCAGCGGGGTGCCGACGATGAGCAACGCGATGGCCACGGCCGTTCCGTTGACGACGCCGACGATGGTCGTCCCGTAGAAGTAGCGCCGCAAGGTCACCCACGCCGCCACTCCCGCGGCGGCGATCCCCGCACGGTCACCGTCGGGAACCTTGGAGAGGAGCCACCCCCAGAATCGGTCTCCGTCCTTTACGATGAAGAAGGCCACGACGACTGTGAGGAAGGCGCCGGTGATCGCTTCGGTCACCGAGCCGAACCCGCTGAACACTTGGCGGCCGAGGTCGTTCTCCTCGCCGCCGAGGTTCTGAAGTGTCTGCTCCACAGCGTCCAGCAGGGTTTCGCCCCCGAGCGCGGGCACCGTGGCGAGCCATCCCTTGAGCTCCTCCCATGCGTCCGTCAGTGCCGACGCCAAATCGTCGGCCGAACCCTGGATCTCGGCGATGAGGAACCAGCCGAGCAGGAAAGCGACCAACCCGGACGCGAGGGCGACGATCCAAGTCGACACCAGGCGCGGGAGCCCGCGTGCATCGAGACGGCTCACGAGCGGAGTACCGAGGCTGGCCGCGAAGGTGCCGAGCATCAACGGGATGACGATGAGCTTCACCTGGTACAGCAGCCAGATCGCCACCGCCGTCAGAGCCAGAATCCGGAGGATGTCCCACGCGATCTGTCCCGCCATGTGCAGACGATCGATTGCAGGCGACGTCGGTCCAGAGTCTTGCCGTCCGAGCCTCACGGTGATGGTGGGGTCGGCGGTCTCACGTGCGATGAGCGTAGGGGCCACCCGGATTCGGTGGCCGTCGTCCGGATAGGTTCATCGCCCGTCCTCGGGCAGGGTGCGAGGGTCTCGTCGATCAGCGTGCCGAGGCGAGCAACGCCTTCAGGTGGGAATACTGCCGCCGAGCAGTGGCGTCGGTCCGTCGGCAAACTCACCCGGCGGATCCGGCCTGGGCGCGGGCGAGATCTGTGTGCCAGCTCGCCCGCAGGCCGTTGGCCAGTGACTCGTCCACCACCGAACCAACGATCGTGTCGATCAGTTCGCCCGCCGCAGCCCGGTAGCGGGTGGCGGTCTCCGTGTCGCCGCTGAGGGCCGCGAGTCGGGTCCGGGCTCCGAGGATGGGGAGCAGGGTGCCCCGGCTGCCCTGCCCGAGCGCCAGTTCGTGCGCCGTCGACAGTGGGTGGGCGGCGTCCTCGAGGCTGCCGGAGGACATCAGGTGCTCACCTTCGGTCCACGAAAGCACCGCTTCGGCGCCCATGAGGTCGCGACTCCGGATGAAGGTACGGAATTCGTCGAGCACGGACGCCGCCTCCTCCAGCCGGCCCAGAGCGATGAGTGCCATCACCCGTCCCGCGAACAGTCGCGGCCGTGCGGTGAACGATGCGATGGACGACGAGTCCAGGCCTCGAACGAAGTCCTCATGGGCCGCCTCGGCTTCCCCGGATACGAGCCCAGCCCATCCGAGGTGTGCCCACAGATCGCTGGCGAGGAACTCGCCTGACGGCTGCTGCAGGCTCTCCAACGCCTGTTTCCGCAGCGCCTCGATCGGCTCGGTGATTCCCGCCGTGGCGTAGAGAAACGCCATTCCGGCAGATGACGTACCCACGACGAACGGCCGGCCGAACTGGAGCCCGGCGCGTCGGGCTCCGACGAATCGGCTGAGAGCCGACTCCGGCTCACCGAGCTCGTATGCGATCCCGGCGCCCCCGATCTGGTTGATGGGCGAGTAGAACGACCCGAAACGGTCCAAGGTCAGCTGCGCCGTGTCGATGAGCTCGATCGCCCCGTGCGGGTCGCCGCGCCAGTAGTGGATGACCGAGCATGCGACCCCTTCGATGATGGCGCGGTTCTCCTCGGCTCCCGCCTCTGCGGCGGCCGCAAGCGCCGCCTCCGCCGAGGCCTCGGCCTGCTCGAGTTCCAGCAAGGCGGCGTAGTTCAGGGTCCTTCGCAGCATCCCTGTCAACCGCACGGTTTCGGTACCGGATCTCTCGCCCAGTTCCACTGTCGCCTGGTCGTGCCCCAGCGCCGCCCGGAGGTCCCCTCCCATCGAAGACACGAAACAGGAGTTCATGTGGAACTCGGCGAGGCCCGTGACGTCGCCGATCTCCTCGGCCAGCGCCCTCGCCTGCGACAGGTAGGTCTCGGCCTTGACGAAGTCCCCGGCGAGTGCGGCGGTGGCGAAGCCCAGCCGGTTGAGAGCGGCTACCCGGGCTTCCGGACTCGACTCCCGCTCGCCGTATTCGTAGAGGCGCTGGTAGGCGGCTGCCGCTGCCGACAGGTCGGGAACGAGTGAGTGAGCGGTTCCGAGCGCGTCGTGCGCCTTGACGATCGTGGCCGGATCGGCTCCCAGGGGGGTGTGGTCGATGGCTTTGGTCAGGATCCGGATGGCGTCGGCGAGTGCCATCGCTCGGGTGGCCCTGATCCCGGTTTCCACCAGGTACGGGAATGCGGCGTCGATGTCTCCGGCCTCCGTCAGGTGTCGTCCGATCTCCTGGACGGCGTCGGGGTCGTGCCGGACGAGATGGTCGGCGACCACCCGATGCAGCTCACGTCGTGTCCGGCGAAGGATCGTTTCGTAGGCGGCCTCCTGCATGAGGATGTGACGGAACGCCAGCATCCCTCGCCCGGTCTCGGTGAGGATGCCGCGTCGCAGGAGGTCGACGATCTCCCGGTCGGGGCTGGTTCGATCCAGCAGTGCGCCGAGTGTCGCCCGATCGAACTCGGCACCGATCACCGATGCCATCTGGACCACGAATCTGACTCCGTCGTCCAGGCGGTCGAGTCGCGCCGTGAGGATCGCTGCCAGTGACTCGGGCACGGCCAGTGTCTCGTGTGAGCTCGCCTCACCGAGTGTCCGCACCATTTCTTCGAGGAATAGCGGGTTGCCTGCCGACCTGTCGAGGATCCGCCGGCGGGTGGCTTGGTCGACGTCGAGATCACCGAGGAGGGTGTCCAGCAACTCCCCGCCGTCTTCGTCGCTGAGCGGTGCCAGCGAGATGGCGTGATAGCGGTGCGGATGGTCTTGATCTGCGACCTGGTGGATTCGCCACGATCGGTCCTCCCGATAGGGGCGCATCGCCACCATGAGACCGATGGGAAGGCGCTCGGTCAGCTCCATGACGGCCTCGAACAAGGCAAGCGACAGGTCGTCGGCCCAATGGACGTCCTCGAGGACGATGAGCATCGGGCGCCTGCTCGCGACGGCTTCGAGGTGTGCCGTCAACGCCGACCCCGCACGACTGTGGAGCACCGGAGCGTCGAGAGCGGCGATGAATGCGTGCTCCTCCTTCGGCAGCTCCACGCCCGCGATGTGCGAGAGCAGGGCTGAGACGTCCGGAAAGTCGGTGCCAGAGGTCTCGATGGCTGCCTGCACACGGGCGAACGCATCCTCGGTGTCGGCGAGGCCCCACCAGCGTCTTAGGACGTCGCGGATCGCAGCGAACGGAGTGGCGGTGTCGTACGAACGGCCCGCCCCGGTCATCCACACGATCTCGCCCGGCTCGTCGTACCTGTGCGCCAGGGTCGTGCTCGAAGCCGCCCCGTCATGGAACGCTCTCAGCAGGCTCGACTTTCCGACCCCGGCGTCGGCGGTCACCGATGCGATCCATCCGGCGCCGCCCGCTGCGAGCTGCGATCGCAGGTCGAGGAGCTGGGCGAGCTCCGGCGATCGGCCGACCAGCACCCGTGGAAGCGCCTGGTGACCTTCCCCGACGAAAGTGAGAGCCTTGTGGGTCGAGACTGGCGCGGCCTTGCCCTTGACTTCGATGGCACCGAGGCTCTCGAATTCGAACAGGTCACCCACGAGCGAGCGTGTGTGTTCCGTCACCTGGACGGTCCCCGGCGTCGCCGTCTGCTCCATGCGGGCAGCGAGGTTGATGGCGTCGCCGAGTGCGGTGTACTCGACCCGGAGGTCGGAGCCCACTTCGCCAACGACCACCAGGCCGGTGTGGATGCCCACCCGAGCCTCGATGCTGATTCCCCATCGCGTCTCGATCTCCGTCCGATACTGGCCGATGGCTTCGATGACTTCGAGGCCCGCTCGGATCGCCCGAACCGGGTCGTCCTCGTGGGCGATCGGAGCCCCGAAGAAGGCGAGCACCGCATCGCCCTGCAGTCGCGCCAGGGTGCCCTCGTATCGGTACACGGGAGCAATCAGGTGCTCGAACGCACCGTTGATGATCTCGGCCCAGTCCTCCGGGTCCAGTTGCTCCGCCGCCGCGGTCGAACCCGTGATGTCTGCGAAGAGCATGGTGACGGTGCGCCGCTCGCCGGCCATCGCCCTGCCCGCCCGGGCCGATTCGAGTTTGGCCAGGAGCTCATGGGGGACGTAGCGAGTCAGTTCGTTGTCGGCGGATTCCGGTTGGGTGAGTCCGGTGCCGCAGTTCGTGCAGAACGACGCATCCGACGGTGCCGCCGACCCGCACACGCCGCAAGCACGGGTCAGCGAGGTGCCGCAGCGCGCACAGAAGTTGGCGTCGTCGGTGTTGTGATGGCCGCAGTTGTTGCACCGCATGCCGAATCCCTCCGGGTTGGCGCGGAGGCTACCCGCACCGGCTCAGCTCCGGGCCGGGAGCAGATGGCGTCGAACTCATGTTCGATTTCTGTCATACCCGCCCGGTAGTTTGGCGCCATGTTCGAGAGCGGCCACGTCACCACATCGATCGATGGACTGGAGCAGGACTTCGCTCGGCTGAGCGCCGCGGTTTTCCCGTCTGGATGCCCTCCGCCTTCAGATCCTCCGCCGGCTGGATGTCGCCCAAGTGGCGACCGCGGACGGCACCCGCACCATGGCCGAATGGGTAGCGGGCAGGTTCGATTTCGAGGCGGACACCTCCCGGACGCTCGTCGCTCTTTCCCGGGCGGCCGATGCCGACATCCCACTCCCAGCAACTGGCCCCTGGAGGGCCTTACTGTCGTGCTCCTGAACCGGTACCGCCGTCACCCCCAACAGATCCGTTGAAGGCGCCGGATGTCGATGGATGAGATCTGGCAGAGGTGGGTATGACCACAGCGGAGCCCATGAGGCCTAGGGAGAGCTGAGTGTTCCTCGGCTGAGAACCGGCCATCGAGTCGGATGATCCCTCGAACCTGATCCGGATAATGCCGGCGCAGGAACCGGGTCACATGGGCTCCACTTTCGCGCCACGACCCTCACCGAGGAGACGCGCCCCCGGTACGGGGGCCCCGGGGGCCGCCTCCAGTTCGTCGGGCACCCGCGGGTGGAATGCGCCGACGAAACCCTCGATCCAGTTGTGCCTGACTCGAGCCCCACTTGCCCGATGAGCAACGTAGCCCGACCGGAGCGTCGGGACAGGGGCAACTTCCCGAGTCGCGTTCGGATTAGTCACGCGGGCGGGGACCCTCACCGGCTGAGCCCGGCCATCATGACCGTATGGAACGAGGGACCAGCTTGCTGCTCGCCGGTTTGCGCTGGGTGGTCGGTGCCCTCGTCCTGATGCTCTTGGTTGTGCTGCTGTTGTGGGTCTTCCAACGCCGCCTGATCTATCTGCCCGACCGGTCGGCGCCGCGAGCCGACGGCGTCCAGGACGTCACGTTCGAGGGCGTCGACGGTCGATCCCTGACCGCGTGGTTGGTTCCTGCCAAAGGCTCTGTCGCCGCCACTGTCGTGGTCTTTCCGGGCAATGCCGGCAACCGTGGCGCCCGCCTGCCCCTCGCCGATGCGCTCTCCGCGGCCGGGTTCGACGTGGTACTGGTCGACTACCGGGGATACGGCGGGAACCCGGGATCACCGACCGAGCAGCGACTCGTCGGTGACGGAACGGCGCTGGTCGACCGACTCACCTCGCGTTCCGATGCACCGGTCGTCTACCTGGGGGAGTCGCTGGGCGGGGGCGTGGCCGTGTCGGTGGCCGTCGAGCGGCCGCCGGCGGCGATGATCCTCCGGTCCCCGTTCACGTCCCTGGCAGCGGTGGCTGCCGCCCACTACCGGTGGCTGCCGGTCGGCGCGCTGCTGTGGGACCGGTATCCGGTGGCAGATCTGGTCGGCACGCTCGACGTTCCGACGCTGGTGATCCTCGGCACAGAGGACCGAGTCGTCCCAGCCGAGCAGAGTCGCATGGTGTTCGAGGCGGCCGCGGGAGTGAAGCGCCTCGTGTCGGTGGAGGGGGCGGACCACAACGACTACGTGCTCCTGGCGGGGCAGCGGGTCGTCGACGAGATCGAGCGGTTCATCGGTGACGCCATCGCCGACACCGCCGGGCCGTGATCGGGTTTCGCTCCCGGAGCGAGTCGGTGCCGGGGGTGGCGGAACGGCGCCTCTCGGTCGCAGCGGCCGAGGCGACCTATCGTGATGAGTCATGGGAATGCCTGGAGTGCTGCGGGGCATGACGGACGGCGGCCACGAGACCGTGCTCCACGCCGTCGATCGTCCGACCGGGCTGCAGGCGATCGTCGCCATTCACTCCACCGTGCTCGGACCGGCGCTGGGCGGTACCCGGTTCTATCCCTACCCCGACGAAGACAGTGCCCTCACCGACGTGCTGCGCCTGTCGTCGGGGATGACGCTCAAGGCAGCGGCTGCCGGTCTCGACCTGGGCGGCGGCAAGGCCGTGATCATCGGGGACTCCGACGTCCTCGGGACCGAGGCGCTGTTCGAGGCGTATGGGCGGGTCGTCGACTCCCTGGGCGGCCGCTACATCACGGCCGAGGACGTGGGCACCACGGTGGAGGACATGGCCGTGGTGGCGCGTCGCACCCGGCATGTGAAGGGCCTACCTCTCGACATGGGCGGCTCGGGTGACCCATCTCCCATGACTGCCCGCGGCGTCCATGTCTCGATGCGGGCGGTCGCCGCCCACCTGTGGGGATCTCCATCGCTCGCGGGACGTCGGGTCGCCGTGCAGGGTGTCGGCAAGGTGGGAGCGGCGCTGGTCGAACTGCTGGCGGCGGACGGGGCGGACGTGATCGTGGCCGACGTGGATCGCGACTCGCTGGAGGAGGTGGTCGCTGCCACGGGCGCCACCGTGGTCGCCCCCGAGGCGATTCTCTCGGCTTCGTGCGACATCCTGGCCCCGTGTGCCCTCGGCGCAGTGCTGTCGGCGTCCACCATCCCGGACCTGCGGTGTGCGGCGATCGTCGGATCCGCCAACAACCAGCTGGCGACCCGGGACGACGCCGTCAGGCTGGCGGATGTCGGGATCCTCTACGCCCCGGATTTCGTGGCGAACGCCGGAGGAATCATGAACATCTCGGTGGAACTCGAGGGGGACGGATACTCGCAGGCGCGAGCAGCAGACCGGGTCGACCGGATCTTCGGTCGGATGACCGAGATACTCGACGTGGCCCGAGCCGACGCCATCACCCCTCTGGCGGCGGCGGAGAGGCTGGCGAACCAGCGAATCGCCGGCTCCTGACCCTCACCACGATACCGCGATGTACTTGGTCTCCAGGTACTCCAGGATTCCCTCCCGGCCGCCCTCGCGGCCTACCCCGGACTGCTTCACGCCGCCGAACGGCGCACCGGGATCGCTGACCAGCCCTCGGTTGATGCCGACCATCCCGGCTTCGAGCGCTTCGGCGACTCGGAGAGCCTTGCCCATGTCACCCGAGTAGAGGTACGAGATGAGCCCGTACTCGGTGTCGTTGGCGAGGGCGATCGCCTCCGCCTCCGACGCGAACGGGACCACGGGAGCTACCGGTCCGAAGATCTCGGTGGAGAGGATCGGATCTCCCGGGTCGACGTCGGCCAGCACGGTGGCTGGGTAGAAGTATCCGACCCGGTCCGGTATCCCGCCTCCGACCGCCACCGCCGCTCCCCGGTCCACCGCTGCTTCCACCAGGTCGGCGATGCCGCGTCGGGAGCGCTCGTTGATCATCGGGCCGAGCTGGTTGGCCCGATCGATGCCGGGTCCCATGCGCAGCCCTCCCATGCGTTCGGCGAGCGCCTTCGTGAATCTCTCGGCCACGGGAGCCTCGACCAGGAACCGGTTGGCGGCCGTGCATGCCTCCCCACCGTTGCGCATCTTGGCGATCATCGCTCCGTCGATCGCGGCGTCGATGTCGGCGTCGGCGAAGACGATGAAGGGGGCGTTCCCGCCGAGTTCCATCGAGCTGCGCAGGATGCGTCGGGCGGCCACCTCCATCAGGTGCCTGCCCACCTCGGTGGAGCCCGTGAACGAGACCTTGCGCACGCGGGGATCGGCGAGGACGTGTTCCACCACGCCCGACGAGCCGCGTGCCGGGATCACGTTCACGACTCCGGGCGGTGCGCCGGCCTTCCGCAGGATGTCGCCGAGCGCCAGTGCGGTGAGAGGCGTGTCCGAGGCGGGCTTCAACACCGTGGTGCAGCCGGCAGCCAGGGCGGGGCCGACCTTGCGGGTCGCCATCGCGGCGGGAAAGTTCCAGGGTGTGATGAGGACGCAGATGCCGACGGGCTCAGCCCTCGTGAGGATGGTCTTGTCCCCGGCCGGAGCGGTCCGGTTCTCGCCGCCCACCCTGGCCGCCTCCTCCGAGAACCAGCGGAGGAACTCGGCGCCATAACGAACCTCCCCCAGGGCATCCGCGAACGCCTTGCCGTTCTCGAGGACGATCAGCTCTGCCAGGGCCTCCGCCTGGTCGATCATCATCTCGAATGCCCGCCTCAGCACCTCGCCGCGCTCCCGGGGTGCGGTCGCCGCCCACTCGGGGGCGGCGGCTGATGCCGCATCGACGGCGGCAGTGGCTTCCTCCTCGCCGGCGGCGGCTACTTCCGCCAGCGTGTCCTCGGTGGCCGGGTCGATCACCTCGATCCGGTCGGATGCCTCAGTCCAGTCGCCGCCGATCAGGAGACCCGGCTCACGTCCGGGTAGGAGAGTCTCGACGGCGTTGCTCATGGGTGTCCTTTCGAGTCGTGGCATCGATTCTGCCACCCCGGGCACCTATGCCGCCTGGCTACATTTGCCGTCCGAGGAGGATGATCACGTGGACGAGCACGCAGCGCGACTGTTGGCGGCCGCCAAGGCCCTCGACGATTCCCGGTACGACGCGGTCGTCCTGGGAGTCGGACCGGACCTCGAGTACTTGACGGGGTACACGGCCCACGAGCTCGAGCGGCTGAACGTCCTCGTGATGGTGTCCGGAGAGGCGCCGACGATGCTCATGCCGCGTCTCGAGGCACCTGGGTTTCCCCGCGGCGACACCGTACGTGTCGAAGACTGGGTGGACGGCGACGACGCGCTCGAGCGCCTGTTCCGGCTGCTGGGTGGCGCCGCCCGGGTCGCCGTGTCCGACACGATGCGAGCCCACTTCGTGGTCCCCATCACACGCCGGCGGCCCGACTTGCACCTGGGACTGGCATCCGAGGTCGTGGGACCGCTGCGATTGGTGAAGTCGCCCGAGGAGCGGAGGATGCTCGCCGCGGCCGGCGCATGCGCGGACATCGTGACCACCGACATCATGGAAGGGCGGATGCCGCTGGTGGGCCGGACGGAGCGTGACGTGGCTCTCGAGGTGAGGCGGCGACTGGTCGAAGCCGGGCTGGACACGGCGGAGTTCGCCATCGTCGGTTCGGGACCGAACTCGGCGTCTCCCCACCATGAGCCGGGCGACCGGGTCATCCAGCGTGGCGAGATCGTGTTGTTCGACATCGGTGGGCGGTTGGGGGGCTACCACTCCGACACCACTCGCTGTGTGCACACCGGCCCGGTGTCGACGAACGTGGCGGAGGCATGGGCCGTGCTGGCGGCGGCGCAAGAGGCGGCGGTGGCCGCATGCCGGGTCGGGAGCACGTGCCAGGACGTCGACCGGGCGGCCCGTGCCGTGATCGACGATGCGGGGTACGGCGAACGCTTCATACACCGCACCGGGCACGGGATCGGTCTCCAGGGCCACGAGGAGCCGTACATCGTGGAGGGCAACGAGCTGCCCCTGAAACCCGGCCACGCCTTCAGCGTCGAGCCAGGCATCTACCTCGACAGGGAGTGGGGGATCCGACTGGAGGACATCGTCGTCCTCGGCGACGACGGACTGATTCGCTGTAACCAGGCGGCCCGGAACCTCGCCGAGGTGTGAGTCAGGCGGAAGCCTCGATCGTCTCCCACACCGCGTCGACGTGGTGCTGCTCGGTGAGAGTCGATCCGACGGCGACCCGGACGAACCTGCGGTCGCCCAGGACCGATGGGACCACGTAGGACGTGCCGGTGCCGTTGATGGCTGTGACGATCCGATCGGTGGCCTCGTTGCCGTGGCGGTGGGCGAAAGACACCAGCGAGAACGGTGTCGGTGCGACGGTCTCGAGTCGGGGGTGCTCGTCGATGCGTGTCGCCAGCCGCCGTGCCATGTCGACGTGGCGCCGAATGTGGGTGCGCAGCCCCTCGGCGCCGTAGTGCCGCAGGACGAACCACAGCTTGAGTGCCCGGAACCGCCGACCGAGGGGCACGTGCCAGTCGCGGTAGTCGATCACCTGACCGCTGTCCGACGCTGGGTTGCGGAGGTACGGGGGAACGATCGACATGGTGTCGATCAGGGGCCGGCGGTCCGCCACCCAGAAGACCGAGCAGTCGAAGTTCGTCAGCAGCCACTTGTGCGGGTTGAACGTGTACGAGTCGACCAGGTCGACACCGTCGACGTGGTGGCGGAACTCCTCGCAGATCATCGCACTGCCGGCATAGGCAGCATCGACATGAACCCAGGCGCCGCGGTCGCGGGCGATCTCGGCGATCGATCGGACGGGATCGATCGCCGTGGTGCCCGTCGTCCCGACGGTGGCGCAGGCGAACACCGGCACCAGACCCGATGCGACGTCCTCGTCCATGGCGGCGGCCAACTCTTCGGGGCGCAGCGCCAGTGCTTGGTCGGTGCCGATGAGACGAACGTGGCCGATCCCGGCGACCTTGGATCCCTTCTCCACCGAGGAGTGCGCCTGCTCGGAGGCGTAGGCCACCATGCGCGAGGGGTCGACTCCGGGGTGGCGAGTCCGTGCCACGACGATGGCGGTGTGGGTGGAATCGGAGGCGGACATCTGGAGCACGCCGCCCCCGGGCCCGGAGGACTTCCAGGCCTGCGGCATGCCCATGAGCTCCACCAGCCAGTCGAGCATCTGGCTCTCGAGCTCGGTAGTGGCGGGACTCGTCTGCCACAGCATTCCCTGCTGGCCCAACCCGGCTGCCGCCATCTCTCCGAGGATGGCCGGGAAGGACACATTGGCGGGGAAGTAGGCGAACCAACCCGGCGACTGCCAGTGGGTGACGCCCGGCATGACGATCCGGTCGAGGTCGGCGAGGATGTCCTCGAAGGGTTCGCCCGCCTCGGGTGCTCGGGTCGGAAGGGCCGCTCGAATGTCTCCCGGTGCCACGGAGGGGACGATCGGGAACTCGCTCACGCTTTCCCAGTAGTCGGCGATCCAGTCGACCACCCGTTTGCCGTGGAGGCGGAACTCGTCTGGGGTCATGTGATCGGCCACGGCGCGACGTTATCCGTTCCGGGGCGTATTCCATGCGCCGGCGTCGAGCCTGGGATAGACTTTCGCGATCAAGGGGATGCTCGGGTTGGGCCGACGAGGAAAGTTGGGTTCCGATGGGCAGATATGACGGGTCGATGAGGCTCTCGAGCCCCAGCGCGCCCTCCCTCCGAGTGTTGATCGACCTCACCGGTGAACGCATGGTGTTGCACACCGATTCGACGGTGATCGGCGACTGGGCACTCGACGAGTTGCGGATCCGTGGCGAGGACGACGGGTTCCACGTGCGTGTGGATGGCGAAGAGGCGATCATCCGGACCAACGACGATCCGGGGATGGCGCTCGAACTCGGGCTCCGCTCCGCCAGTCCGCGTCTGCGACGCCAGATGGCCACACGCAACCGCTGACCGGCCGGCCGGTTCTCACGCGTGACCGAGCGGATCGAAGAGTCGTTCGAACGTTCGGTGGACCTGTTGAGTCGCGCCGCCACCACTCACGGGTTCGTGGCGTCACCGTCGTTCGACCACTACGCCGCCATCTGGGGGCGTGACGCGTCGATCGCCTGCCTCGGGGCGCTGGCAACCGGACGCCCGGATCTCGTCCGGACCGCTGCCGCCACGCTCGACACGCTGTCAGCCCATGCGTCGCCCCTGGGACAGATCCCGGCGGTGATGATCCCCGCCCGTGGGGAGTGGGATTTCGGTGAGGGGGGAGTCGTGGACACCACCGCCTGGTTTGTGATCGCGGTGGGACGGTATCTGGGGGTGACGGGGGACGCCGAGCGAACGCGGACATGGTGGCCTGCGGTGCAGAACGCGATCACGTGGCTCGGATATCAGGACGTGACGGGTTCGGGACTGGTCTCCGCCGCGCCTTCCACGGACTGGATGGACGCCGCCCTCACCCGCTCGGGTCGCACCCTGCACCTCAACGCGCTGTACGTGTGGGCGGTCCGATCGGGAGAGCAGATCGCCTGTGAACTCGGGGAGGCGTGGACGGTCGGTGGCGACGAACTGGCCGACCGTTTCGATGCGTGGTTCTGGCCGCGCAGAGACCTCGACCCGGCGACCCTCTATCCGCACGGCTTCGCCCACGACGCCACCCGCATCGGGTATTGGGAGGCGGCCACGCCTGCCCGTACCCACTACCTGTCTCACATCGTGCATGCGGCCTTCGTCGAGACGTGTGACGTGCTCGCGAACCTCATGGCCGTGGCCGCCGGTATCCCGGACGCCGGCCGAGCCGCACTGATCCTCGAGTCACTCGAGCCCTCCGCCGACCCGTTTCCGACACGCACCTTCCCTCAGCCGATCGGGATCGGGGACGGGTCCGGCATGCTGATCTCGACCGCCGAAGCATCCATTCCGCACCGATGGCGCAACCGGCCCGGTGCGTATCACAACGGCGCCGCCTGGCCGTACATCGGGGGATTCCATGCCGAAGCCGCCGCCCGGCACCTCGGGCGGGACGCCGCCACCGCGTTGCTCGACCGGGTGGCAGCAGCGAACGCGCTGGGGGACTGGTCGTTCCCGGAGTGGATCGATGCCGACGGCCTCCCGGCGGGCGCATCTCATCAGACGTGGAACGCGGCCACGTTCGTGCTCGGATTCCGGGCGCTCGGCGAGGTCTAACGTCGTCGGGCGTGACCCCGTCCGAACCCGTCTTCGACCTCCGACTGGTCGGCATCGGAATCGCCGGCGGCGCCATCAGCGGCTTCTTCGGGGTCGGGGGCGGGATCGTCCTCGTGCCTCTCCTCCTCGGATACATGGGCCTCACCAGGCGGGCTGCGCACGCCACGTCACTGGGGGCGATCATCCTCCTGTCGCTGGCCGGGATGGTGGGCTTCGCCCTCTCCGGTGAGGTGGATCCCGTCGTCGGCGTGACGATCGGAGTGGGCGGAATGGTCGGCGCCGTCATCGGCGCCCAACTGATGAACCGGCTCTCGGCGCGCACGTTGCGACTGGTCTTCGCCGTCGTACTCATCGGGGCGGGTGTGAGGATGGTGTTCTGATGGACTCGCTCCTCGAGGTCGTCCTCGCTGGGGTCATCGGCCTCGTGGCGGGGGTGGCGTCCGGCCTGGCGGGCATCGGCGGTGGCGTGATCATGGTGCCGGCGATGGTGTTCTTCCTCGACTTCCCCCAGCATCTCGCCCAGGGGACGTCCCTCTTCGTCATCTTCTTCACCTCGATCGCCGGCTCGGTGGTCAACCGTCGTAACGCCAATGTCGACGCCCGCACCGCGCTGGTGCTGGGGTTGTTCGGAGCGGCCGCAGCATTCGGGGCGGCCCGGCTGGCGAACCTCATGGACGCCGATGTCCTGCGGAGGCTCTTCGGTGTCTTCGTGCTGTTCGCCGGGATCCGGATGACCTACCAGACGCTGCGGTCCCGCGAGCTCGAGATGTGAAGAGGGGGCCGCAAGCGGCCCCCTCTGTGTCAGTCCTCGGCGCCTGAACCGGGGCCACCCCACCCGTTCTTAGCGGAGGAGCGCGTCAATACTGACGCGTTCGGACACACAAAAGGGGGCGAGGCGTCTCCGCAACGGTTCTAGGAGC
>DATHWB010000169.1:0-7852 GCA_035460965.1 Acidimicrobiia bacterium | reverse complement strand
CGCCGCTCACGTCCAGATCAGGGAAACGCCCGCCGTGCTCGACTTCGACGTTCATTCCCTGGCACACGTCGTCGAGGTCGAACTTCTCGCCCGATATGTCGATGCCTGCCTTCTCCAGCGCCGCTGCGGCGTCGTCGTTGGTGAACATGGTCTCCTCTCCGCCTCGCAATCATCACACCGCAGAGGCCACCCGACCAGAGGCGTTGGACCCGGAGGACGGCGACATGGACTCGGGCAAGACCTCCTCCACCGACCGGGCCGGCCCGCCTATCGCCAGGTGGCGAGGATGATGCCCATCACGGCGTAGCCGACGACCACGTACGGGGCGTTCACCTTGAACAGGGCGTAGCCGCGACCCTCGTAGGTGCTGAACACCAGCATCTGGACCACCACCACGCCGAGGCCGACGACGAGACCGAGCACGAGGCCGTCGACGAACCCGGTCGCTCCCACCGCGGCGGAGACCAGGCCGAGGGCCACCGCCACCACAAGCCATCCGACCAGGTTGACCACCAACGGGGTGGCATCGGGCGTGCCCTGCTCGGTGGTGTCGAGACCGAGTGCCGCTCGATACTGGCGGCCCATCAGGATGTCGGTGTACCAGAGCGCTCCGAGCACGAAGTAGGCGAGACCCGCGGCGAGCACTGCCAGCCAGTTGAGGTCCGCAAAGGCGTCGAGAACCATGTCAGCCTCCTCACGGCGCGGACGCGCCGTCGCCGAGTCAATCTAGGCGGAGGACCCGCCGTGTCGCCGTCAGGTCTCAGCCGAGGCTGGGAAGCTTCTCCGGGTCGAGCATGGCGCGGACGCCGACGATCCTTCCGTCCGCCACCTCGAAGGCGAGCACGCCGACGGGCCTGCCGTCGACCACGCCCATGATCCCCGGGTCCCCGTTGACCCACACCGCACGGGTACGCGTTCCGGGAGGGGTCTGGGGTCGGACACCGATCAGATGACGGGCCACCCGATGTGCCCCATGGAGGGGGTGACGCGCCGCCCGGACCTTGCCTCCCCCGTCGGCCCACAGCACGACGTCCTCGGCGAAAACCCGCGCCAGTCGCTCCACGTCGTCCGACGCCACCGCCGCCACGTACTCGTCGAGCAGACGCCGCGCCTCCGACGGGTCCAGCGCCACCCGCCTGTCGGCATCCCCCACGTGCTCGCGCGCCCTCACCGCCAGCTGCCGGCAGTTGGCCGGGCTCTTCTCGACGATGTCGGCGATCTCGTGGTAGTCCAGGTCGAACACGTCGCGCAGGATCAGGACGGCACGCTCGACCGGGTTGAGCCGCTCCATCGCCGTCAGCATGGCGAGGGAGAACTGGTCTGCGTCCGCCACCACGTCGCCCGGATCCGGCTCCAGGACGGTGACGACGGGCTCAGGCAGCCACGGGCCGACATACGTCTCGCGCTTGCGCCGGGCGGAGTTGAGGACGTTGATCGCCGTCCGGGTGCTCATGGTCGTCAGGTAGGCGGCGGGGGAATCGACTGTCGTGACGTCGACCGCGCTCCACCGGAGGAACACGTCCTGCACGACGTCCTCGGCGTCCATCACGCTGCCGAGCATCCCGTACGCCAGTCGCTGCAGCCGAGGCCGATGCTCCTCGAAGAGAGCCAGACCGTCACTCACGCGCGTTCCGCCGCCCACTCGGCAGCCACGACCTCCGGCCAACCGGTCCGCACGGAGGGATGCTCCGGAACCCAGCCGGAAGCTGTCCGGAAGCGGTCGGCAGACACTCGATGAGACACGGTGAGCATGTTCGCGGCTGCACCGACCATGCGACGGGCAAGAATCGGCGGGATCCGTCTGGGTGCCGGCGCACCCAGCAACCCCGTCAGCAGATCCAGGTTCTCCGCAGCCGTGACAGGTGAGCCGTCACCGACGTTGTAGACGCCGGGGGGCACGTCGAGGGCGGCCACCACGGCCCGTCCGGCGTCGGCCACGTGCAGGTGGGAGATGAAGTTGCCCCCCGAGCCGACCAGCGGAACCCGGCGGGATGTCACTCCCTGGAGGAAGTCCCCCGACACCTTCCCCGGCCCGTACAGGCGACCCATCCGCAGAACCACGCCCTTGCCTCCGGAGGAAGCGAACCGGCCCACCTCCCGCTCTGCGTCCAGGGCGGAGTCGAGCACATCCCACACCGGCGCCACCGACGCCGACTCGTCCAACCACGAGTCCCGCCCGTCGGCGTACACGAGCGACACGCCTTCCTGGACGAACAGGGAGACCCGGGCGTCGATCGCAGCGTCGACCAGATATCGCGTCGCATCAGTCCTCAACCGGTCGTTCATGCTCCACGCCCGCCGCTTCGTGAACTCACTCCCGCCGGGGATGGCGGTCGCGAAGTGGAAAACGGCTTCATGTCCGTCGACGGCCCGACCGACGGCCTCCGGGTCGAACAGGTCCACCTCGACGGTGTCCACCCCATGGCTGGCGAGCCACTCGATGTCGGAGGATGGCCGCACCGCAACCGTCACGCTGTGGCCTGTCTCGACCAACCTCGGGATCGCCTCCCGTCCGATGACGCCCGTGGCGCCTGTGAAGAAGATTCGCATCTCGGTCTCCTGTCCTTGGGTACACGCATACGACAAGGCAAGAGACCGATCTGTGACAGGCGATCCCTTCAGTCTCCGTCGAGCGTGGCCAGCAGTGCGAACCGACGGTCGTGTGCCAGTCTGCCGGATTGGACGACCGCGATCCGGTAGACGAAGGCGGCGTACACGACCGCCACGATCGAGCCGGCGGTCGCCCACAGGGGCGATCCGAGGAACACAGGCACCGCAACCGCCGCCGCCGCCGGAACCGTGAGCAGCCCCGACGCCATGATCCCGAGCATCGTCGCCACGAAGGCGCCTCCGGACACGTTGCGGGTGCCGAAGAGGTTCGTCTCAGGCAGCGGATACGCGCCGTAGATCGAGGTGATGTTCCCGACTCCCAGCCAGATCAAGGCGATGGCGACGGAAGCCAGGAGGGCGGCGACCACGTAGGACCAGTCTCCCGAGACCGCCCCCCCTGCCACCGCTGCAACGACGGCGATCGGTAGTGCCACCAGCGCCCATCCCAGGTTCTTGCCCTTGATGACCGTTGCCAGATCAGGGGCCATCGTGAGGTACCCCCAGAACGAGCCGCCGTCGTACCCGAACTGGTTGGGGGTCACCGCCGTCACGACGATGAACACCACCATGATCGCGAAGAAGGGCGCATACGGCGTGTCGATCAGTGCCATTCCTCCCACGAGCCCCAGCACGACGACGGCCACGATTCCGCCCAGCAACTGACCGCGAACCCGTACGTCGCGACGGACGGCGATCAGCTCCCGGGCGGCGACGGCCCCCACGGGGGTGGGAGGCAGCGGGATCCGTTTGGGAAGAAGCCGGGACGAAGTGCGACCGCTCCGGCCCGACGAAGGGACCGTCACGGCCAGTCGTCGGAGCGCTCGGGCGAACAACACCAAGGCGATCCACGCCACGCCCGCTCCGTAGACGAGCCCGCCCGCCACCAGCGTCCACTCCCCCTCCGCGGACGCCACCACCGCCCGTCCGACGGCCCCCCAAGGCGTGAACTGGGCCACTCCTGCGACGCCGTCGAGAACGGCGGCCACATCCGATTCCGTCGCCTCCTCCACGTCGGCCAGGGACAGTGACAACACCGCCGGGATCATCGACAGGGCAACCAGCACCAGCACCGCGATCTCCTGTCCCCGACGTTGCCGAAGCAGGTCGGAGAGCCGGGTCGTGACCCAGCGAGCCACCCCCACGCACAGCATCGTCATCACGATCGTCGCCAGGGCGATCGGGACGACTGTCGCCATCGACCCGAACGCCAGCAGCGAGCCGTAACCCAGTCCGAGCACGGTGGCGAGTGCCCCCGGACCCACCAGCCCGGCGATGAGGAGTCCCCGGGCTAGATCGCGCGACGAGAGCGGGAGGAGTTCGAAGCTGCGCGCCTCCAGGGCGTCGTCGAGCGATGCCAGGATCACCGGAACGATCATCCAGGCGAGCCCGGTCACCGTGAATGCCAGCACCGTGATGTGGCCAACCAGGTCCTCGGCCGCCCGTGACAGCACACCGAGGATGAGCCCCCCGCCCAGCCCGCCGGCCAGAGCGGCGAGCCAGACCACGACGAAGCCGACCCCCGAGAGGAACCCGCCCGTGGAGAGGCGGTTCCGGAGCATGCGCAACTTCAGCCGGACGAAGACCCGAGCCACTCGAGATCGCCCTCGTCGGTGATGTGTGCCCCAACCAGGTCGACGAAGACGTCCTGCAGGCGACGTCCTCCGGTCAACTCCGCGGTCGGTCCCGACGTGAGCACCCTGCCGTGGTCGATGACCATGAGCCGGTCGCAGAGACGCTCCACCACGTCCATGGCGTGGTCGGAGAAGACAACCGTCCCGCCGGCAGCCGTGTGTCGGTTCAGGATCTGCTCGAGCGTCTGCCTGGCGACCGGATCGATCCCGGCAAACGGCTCGTCGAGGAACAGCACCGCCGGGTTGTGGAGGAGGGCACAGGCGATCGCCGCCTTTTTGCGCATACCGAGGCTGTAGTCGGCGACGATGACGTCGGCGGCCTCCTCCAGGTCGAGCAGCCGGAGCAGCGATCCCTGCCGACTCACCACGACTTCGGGGTCCATGCCGCGCAGACGACCCGTGAACTCGATCAACTCCGCCCCCGTCAGCCTCTCGAACATCTTGGGGTTGTCGGGGACCACTCCGAATCGAGTCTTGGCCGCAGCGGGGTCCGACCACACGTCGAAACCGGCCACCTCCACGGATCCTCCGTCGGATCGAAGGAGTCCGGTCGCCATCCGCAGCAGCGTCGTCTTGCCCGCCCCGTTGGGACCGACGATCCCGAAGAAAGAGCCGGCAGGGATGTCGAGTGTCACGTCGTCGACTGCCACCGTCGCCCCGAAGCGCTTGCTCAGGCCACGGAACGACACGGCGTGGATACTCATCGGCGACACCGTACCCAGCTCAGCTCGGTCGAGCGGTGACTCGTCTCGCCCCTGCAGCGGATTGGAGGGACAATGGGCGGGATGGTCACGGTCGGCGGCAGCGACACTGGAAACGACCCGGGCGGCGGGAATCCGGACGCACCTCGTGTGCGCGGGGTGTTACTGATCGTCGTCGGCGTGGCCGCCGGTCTGATCCTCGGGACGCTCTTCACCGGGAGCGGGGGCGGAGAGGACGGGCCGACGAGCACCGTCATCGACAATCCGGCCGACCCGCCGACCACCAACCCGCCGATCTCGACGACGACCACGGAAGTCCAGCGTCAGCGTCTGGCGACCATGGCCCCCGGGTTCGTCGACACGCTGGTCACGACCGCCATCGACCGCCGCGGCATGCTGGTGGTGACGTCATGGGCACCCCCCGGTCCGGTCCCTGTCCCCGAGAACCTGCCGTGGGGGCAATTGGTGGCGGACCCGTCCCGGACGTGGCTGACGGCGGCTACATCCCAGCGCTGGAGCGGTGCGAGGACGTTGTGGGTGGGCAACGTGGCGTACATGGAGCCGGTCACCAACCACCTCGTCGGTGAGCCGGTCTGGCACACCCGGGTGGCGGGACAGTTGGCGTGGATCGAGGCGACCCCCGAAGGGCCGACGGTGACGACGTCGCTGTTCGCTCCCGGGCGGGAGGCGGTGCCCCGCCCGATCCTGGTCGTCGATGACACGACGACACTGGTGGCGTGGACCGACGCCGGGATCGTCACCGAGCGCTCCGGAATCCTGGCGTTGACACGCGAGACCGGTGAGATCCGGTCGAGCATCGAGATCGGCGCGATCCTGGGAGTGGGTTCGGACCTGATCGCGGTCGAGGACCCGGACGGGGGTCAACTTCTCCTCGCCCCGACCCTCGATCCGGTGGGCCGCCCACCGTGGACCGGCGACTGCTGGCGGGTCGAGTGGGACGGACTGTCCGCCGCGGTGGTCTGCCCCGACGCGAGCGGCGGCCAGCGTTGGGAGTACTGGTCCAACGTGCTGAATCTCACCGAGCCGACTGCGGTGTTGGCCGGGGGCGAGTACGTCGACGTCGGATTCTCCACTCTTGGTTTCCCGATGGTGGCCACGATCGATCCCCTGCGACCGTCGAGCACGATCCACGTCTACAACCCGGCGGACGGGGTGCTTCACCCGGTGAGCTACCCGGGCCGGATCCAATGGTTCGAGATCGTTCGGGGGTGAGGTCGCCGCAGTCGGCGGCGACCCGGTCATAGATGCATGTACCATGCATCTGTGTCTCGCTCGGCCCTGATCGACGAACTCGACGAAGTGCTCCTCGACGTTCGCCACCTCTTCCGGACCCCCGAGTTCCGACGGTTGCTGCTGGCGTCCATAGCCGACGGTGTCGAACTGTCGACGCTCCGGCTTCTGCGGGCGGTGGAGCGGCACCACGGTGGCCCCTCCGTCCGGGACATCGCCGAATCGCTCGGGGTCGACCCCTCCACCGCCAGTCGACTCGTGGACAACGCGGCCAGGCGAGGACTCCTGGCGCGGGAACGCCGTACGGACGATGCCCGCCGGGCCCGGCTCGGGCTCACCGAGGCGGGAGCGACGGTGCTCACCGAGGCCAACGGCGTGCGACGCGAGCTCCTGGCGAGAGTCACGTCGGACTGGTCCGCCGACGAGACCACGAGTCTCATCCGACTCCTGCGCGTGCTGCGCGACTCCTTCGATCGCCTGTGAGCAGGGAATCCACCGCCCCGCGCACCGCCGTCAGCCTGCTGCGCGACCCCGTCTTCGGCCCTTACTTCGGCGCGAAGGTGTTCTCCACCGCGGGCATCTGGGCCTACAACATCGTGGCGGCGATCCTGGTCTACGACCTCACCCGCTCCGCCTTCCAGGTCGGGCTGGTGAGCGTCGCCCAGTTCGCCCCGCAACTCGTCTTCGCCCCACTCGCCGGGGTGGTGGCCGACCGATGGGATCGTCGTAGACTGCTGATCCTGGGCCGGTTGGCCATCGTCCTGGGCTCCGGTGGCCTGGCGCTGCTGGTGGTGATCGTGGGCGTCACGGGACTCCCCGGCGCGTGGCCGGTCCTCGTGGGCGCCGGAGTCGTGGGGATCGGATTTGCGATCTCGGCACCCGCCCAGAACGCCCTCCTCCCCTCCCTCGTCGAGCGCAAGGACCTCGCTCCGGCGATCGCCCTCAACGCCGTCCCACCCACCCTCGCCCGTGCCGCCGGCCCCGCACTCGGAGCGCTCATCGCCGCCACGGCCGGCCCTGCCACCGCGTTCGGACTGGCCGCACTCACGAACCTGCTCTTCATCGCCGTCCTGTGGAGGCTGCGGGTCGCCCCGCATCGACGGGCCGCCGGATCCTCGCGCGACGATCGCATGCGGGCGGGGGTGCTGCATCTGTGGAACGACCGCGTGAGCGCGCTGCTCATCCTCGCCGTCATGGCCGTGAGCATCGGCTCGGACCCGGTACTGACCCTGACCCCGGCACTGGCGGCGAGCTTCGGCGGAGGCGCCCAACTCGTGGGCACACTGGCGTCCGCGTTCGGCATCGGCACGGCCCTCACTTTCGTGTTCCTGCACCGCGTGCGGGGCAGGATCGGCCTGGCGTCGACCGGCACGTCCGGGCTCGTCCTCATGTCCATCGGTACCGCCCTGACCAGCTTCGCCGCCGGCCCACTGATGGCGGTGGTGACCCTGGCGATCGCCGGAGTGGGCTTCACACTGGCGATGACCGCCTTCAGCACCCTCCTCCAGCAGCGTCTCCCCGAGGAGGTGAGGGGGCGGGTGATGGCCCTGTGGTCGGTGTCGTTCCTCGGGTCACGACCGCTGGCATCCGCCCTCCACGGATCGATCGCGGACAGCATCTCGAATCAGGCGGCGTTCCTGACATCGGCGCTGGCGGTGG
>DATHWB010000168.1:0-4501 GCA_035460965.1 Acidimicrobiia bacterium | reverse complement strand
CCTCGAGGCCGATGACCGTGTGGCCCTCGGGGTTGGGATGGGGCCAGCCCGCCCACCTCTGGGTGCCGATGGGCGCCTTGGTGAGGTCGACCCACCGGGCGCGGTCGTCCATGCCTGCGAGGATCGTGTCGTGGAGGCGTCCGAGGGCGAGGTCCATCTCCTCGGTGCACTCGAAGCCGATCGGCGACCACAGCGGTGCGATGCGGGTGCCTGCGAGCTCGTAGTAGCTCGTCCAGTAGAGGGACGCGTTGGAACGGCTCGCGATCTCGTCGACGATCCGGGCGGTCGTGTCGGTGATGGCCTGGCTCCGCCCGTCGAGGTTCCAGTCCTTCGCAACGGCCGCCTGGCACGCCCGCTTGTCGCCGCTGTCGGTGAGCGAGAGGGCTGTATTGCGGGTGAGGCGGGTCACGACGTCGACCCAGTTCGTGGAATTGATGCCGGCGGTCACGACCACCGCGTTCCACGTCGCCGGGTCCGAATACTGGACGATCTGGTCGACCTGGCTCGGGTGGAACGTCGAGCAGGAGTCCGATCCGCCTTCGAGGACGTCCCCGACGCCTGCGCCGGGCCATGCGATGTTCACGTAGCGTGGCGCCCACGCCTGCGGAAGACCGGCGGCCACTGCCTGTACGACGGTGGCGCCGTACGAGTACCCCTCGTCCCTGCACTTCGAGCCCTGGGTGAACCACTGCTTCTGGTACCCGGACGCAACGGAATCACCTGCGACGATCACGAGCGGCGGGGCAGGGGTGACGCCGGACCAAGCGGTCCGCCAATCCGACGCCCTGCCGTGGCGGTCGACGGCACGCACCTCGAGCACGTAGGGGGTGTTCGGGAGGATGGTCTCGTACGACACCCTCGGGTTGACGACGTTTGCGGCGTGGATGGCACCGAAGGTGGCGTGGTTCCACCGGTATTCGTACCGGCGGATGCCGAGGTCGGTGCCGACACTGAAGACGAGATCGGCCTCGAGGAGGCGGTTATGCGCACCGGGGGCCATCAACTCGACCGATCGGATGACCGGGCGTGTCTCACCGTCGGGCAGGATCTCGCCCGGGAGCCGGACGGCCGCTCCTGCGGGCAGCGCCGACGCGACAAGGCCCACAACGACGGAGGCCAGGACGAGGATGCGGCGCATGCAAGGAACCCTATCGGCGGAAGTCGATAACGGTTCGACGTTCTCACTTCCTCGAGCCGCTCCCGTGCGTCCGGGGCGCCACCGCATCAACTGCTTGAGTGCGCGCCGACATCGGCCGAAGGAAACAGGAATCGGAAGCGACAGGCTGCATCGGCGATGCGTTCATATACTCGCCGGGTGTGGCCTCGATGAAGGACGACCATGCGATCACGACTGGCCCGCTCCCTCTCCGCGGCCACCGCAGCGGTGGTCGTCGCCGCCGTGCTGGTCTACTCACCGACGCTCAGCACCACCCCATCAGCTGAGGCCGCCGGATCCCGTGACCTCGCCGCGGTCGCGGCGTCGCTCCAGCCCTTCATCCCCAAGCCCCTCCTCGCGGCGACCGTGCCTCCGGGCGCCCACGGTGTCGGCCTCGTCGACCCCGACCAGGGCGTGTGGCACCTCCGGACACGCGACGGCGACCCTGCCTCCTTCTTCTTCGGGAACCCCGGCGACTACCCGTTCATGGGTGACTGGAACTGCGACGGCATCGACACGCCCGGCCTGTACCGCCAGTCCGACGGGTACGTGTATCTCCGCAACTCGAACACACAGGGCCCCGCCGACGTGAAGTTCTTCTTCGGGAACCCCGGCGACTTCCCGCTGCCCGGTGACTTCAACGGGGACGGCTGCCACACGGTGTCGCTGTATCGGCCCTCCGAGCAGCGCATCTACGTGATCAACGAGCTGGGTTCCGACGACCTCGGCCTGGGCGCCGCCGACTTCTCGTACATCTTCGGGAACCCCGGCGACAAGCCGTTCACCGGTGACTTCAACGGCAACGGGATCACCACGGTCGGGCTGCACCGCGAATCCACAGGGTTCATGTACTTCCGCAACACGAACACGCAGGGCATCGCGCATTACGAGTTCTACTTCGGCGACCCGGGGGACCGCTTGATCTCAGGTGACTGGACGGGCGCCGGCGAGGACTTCCCCGCCGTGTACCGCCCGTCGAACCGCACGATCTACATGCGGTACTCGAACACCCAGGGCAACGCCGATGAGTGGTACCAGTGGGGCGAGTCGCCGTACATCCCGGTCGCCGGAAGGTTCGGGACGCTCAACAGCGGAGTTACCGTGAGCGTCACCGGTGCCCCGGCACAGCTCAAGTACGCGGTCGAGTCGTTCTACCAGGACCAGCAGGCAGCGCCCCACATCCCCGAAGGCCTCCGCACGAACCTCCTCGGCCTCTACGACTACCCGAAGGTGAAAGCCGTCACCGGATCGGCCACGACGTCCACCGCATACGGCAAGGGCGTTGCGGTCGTGCAGTCCAACGGTGACACACTCCTCGCCGTCACGGAGAACGGGTGGGAGTGGAAGATCGTCGGGGCGAACCCGACCGGCCTCGGCCGCACCCTGTGGTATGGCGGCAACGCCCGGCACGTCGCGATCATCGGGACGGACTGGCAGCAGTCGGGAACGACGTGGCCCACGGACCGGAACCGGACGAACGCCGACTCGCTGCACATCTACTCGGTCAACCCTGTCGCCGGCGCGGGGGCAATCCTCGGGTTCCCACGCTCGACGTACATCGAGTCACCGTTCGGTCACACCAGGGTCGCCAAGACCACCGTCGACGGGGGTCCGGCGAACACGGTGACCTCGCTCGTCATGGAAACGGGCCTCCCGATCGAAGGGTATCTCATCACTGGCATGGGGAGCTTCCTCCCCGGCGCACCCCCTGGCTTCTCTGATCTCGTCGACGCCTTCGGAGGCTTCCCGTTCCTCGTACCGTACGAGCCCATGGGCGGCAACCCCGCAATGGGTGACACGTTCCTCGATGGCACCGAGGCGATCGCCTGGGCCCGTGAACGCCAGAACTCGCCGTACGGGGGCGTGAACCGAACGCTCAACCAGGGCATGATGATGAAGTCGGCCGTTGCGACGGTCAAGCCGCTCGGCATGGCACAGATCCCGAACCTGTTGTCGATCATGGACGGGTTCGTCGGCACCAACCTGTCGATCGGGCAGCTCCTGACCCTCGCCGCAACGATCTACACGGTGAACCCAGGCCCGATGCCGACGGCCACCCCGCAGGACTTCGTCGCATCCGGAATGTTCTCGGGCGCCAGCCTGACCCCGAACGGCATCGCCCCGTACAACCAGAACGAGGGCACGCTGCCGAACAAGGTCATCAAGGGATGCCTCTACACGGACAACAACGTGGACTTCGGGTACGACCTCCAGCCCCAGCACCAGGCCACGTTCGACGACGTCCTCGACGGTGTCCTGAGCACCGACCCGTGGATCTGTGACGACGGTTCCTGATACCGACATCGGCGGCGGCCTCCTAGCCTTGGGATCCCTCATCGGGAGTGCCTCGTGCGCCGGACCGTGATCTTCATTCTCATCGCCCTTGCGGCAACGGCCTGTACGCGGGCGACCAGCGACGAGTCGGCTCGGGATGGGACCTCGCTCCCGGCACCTACCTCCACGGTCGTCGCCACGTCGACCACGACGACGACGGCACCACCCACGACAACCACGACACGACCCTCCGGCACGTCATCCACGACGACCACGACGAGCACCACCGCCACCACCCGCGCCCCGGCGGCGACCACGTCCACCACCATCCCTGAGGACAACCTGCCTCCGACGGTTGAGATCCTCGCCCCCGCTGCGCTGTCGGCTCACATCGCCGGCTACGACGCCGAGCGGAGAGATTTCGGCGCCTACGTCACCCTGTCGGCGAGGGCATCGGACCCCAACGGTGACACGGTCGAGGTCCGCTGGTCAGCACCTGGCTGGGGATCGTTCGGTACGGGCACCTCGATCGTCGCCTGGATCTCGACCCGGGGCTCGGATGCCAGCCAGCCCATCATCACCGCCACCGCCACCGACCAATGGGGCGTCGCAACCTCCGCCTCCGCCCAGATCATCGTCTGGATCCCCTCCGACGCATAGTCCTCCCCTGAGGTCGGCGCCCGATCAGCTCCCTTGTCCTCCCTGTAGACGCGGAGCCCGATCACTGGGTGATCGGCAGCCTTCTGCCTGCAAGCCGCGGCTCGAGGCTTCGGACGGCCAGCTCACCGAAAGGTCCTCCCTTCAGGATCAGAGTCCGATCACTCCGTGACCAGCAGCCCTCTGCCTGCGAGCTGGGGCTCGAGGTCTCAGACGGTCAGTTCACGCGGGAGACATCGAGACTCTTGGGGGACGAGCGAACGAAGTGAGCCAGGGGGGCCCGCGAGCCTGCGAGCACGCAGTGAGAGGCGGCCGAACCGTTGGGTCTCCGGGCAACTCCGGTGGTTCTTTGGGGTGGTCACGGTGACCGATCGGTGAGATGCTGGAAGGTGCCAATGGAAAGGTGGGCTGTGG
>DATHWB010000167.1:0-7538 GCA_035460965.1 Acidimicrobiia bacterium | reverse complement strand
CGTGGGCCAGGCCGTGGTCGAGAACGTCGACGTGGTCGCGTTCATCGGTTCCACCGTCGTGGGCCGCAAAGTGGCCGAGACCGCCGCGCGCCGACTGATCCCGGCGATCCTCGAGCTCGGCGGGAACGACCCGGCGGTCGTCCTGGACGATGCCGACCTCAGGCAGGCCGCTCGAGCCGCGGTTTGGAGCGGGATGCTCAACGCCGGCCAGACCTGTGTCTCGGTGGAGCGGGTGTACGTCGTCGACCAGGTCTACGACCGCTTCATGGAACACCTGGACCAGGCGATGGCAGGCGTCTCGGCGACCGGGGACTCCCACCGGGACATCGGTCCCATGATCGATCGCCGGCAGGCGGAACTGGTGACAGGCCTCGTCGACGATGCCGTGGCTCGGGGGGCCCGGATCGTCCACGGGGGCCGGCCCGTGGAGAGCGACGGCGGGTACTACTACGAGCCTACGGTCCTCGCCGACGTCGACCAGACGATGTCGATCATGCAGGACGAGACCTTCGGTCCGGTTCTGGCGGTCGTGCGGGTGCCGGACGAAGAGACCGCGATCGGCCTGGCCAACGACAGCCGGTTCGGGCTCCACGCCGCCGTGTGGTCGAAGGATCGGAACCGGGCGTCACGCGTCGCCTCCCGCCTCCGTTCGGGAACCGTGGCGATCAACGACTCGGCTGTGAATTTCGTCATGCCCTCGCTGCCGTTCGGAGGGATCAGCGAGTCCGGGTTGGGAGTGGCTTTCGGTGCGGAGGGAATCCGTTCCTATTGCGTGGCGCAGGGGGTCACAGCGGCCCGCTTCGGGATTCCGACCACGGCGATCCTCGGTGTGCGCTTTCCGCGTCGTCGCGGCCTGACCTACTGGAAGACACTGGCCCGCGCCCTCTTCCGCTGGTAGATCGCCGAGGCGTTGCCCGGATCGTCGGCGCGGGGCGGTCCAAATCCGGGCCTCGACGGCCGGACACGTCGACTGCCTGACTGCCCCACCCCGGTGGAGAGGCCGGCTGTACAGTCCGGACGGTCACCGACCCGAGGTACGGATGTCCGACGGGACGAAGGTCGTCCGAGCGAGCACGCCCCATGCCGCGGGCTGCGGCTGCGGCTGCGGCTGATGGCCGGCCCCCGTCTCGGTCTGCGCCAGAACCTGCCCCAGTTCGCCCTCCTGGTCGCCGTCAACGCCCTCGTGGGGGGCATGATCGGCCAGGAGCGCACTGTGCTCCCGTTGCTCGCCGAAGTCGAGTTCGGGCTGGACGGAATGACGACCCTGATGACGTTCGTGGTGGCGTTCGGGGTCACCAAGGCGCTGGTCAACCTGGCGGCCGGGAGACTGGCGGATCGGTTCGGGCGCAAGCCGGTGCTCGTCGCCGGCTGGCTGTTCGGCATCCCGGTCCCGTTCCTCCTGATGCTGGCACCCACGTGGAGCTGGGTCGTGTTCGCCAACGTGCTGCTGGGCGTGAACCAGGGCCTCGCATGGTCGGTGACCGTCATCATGAAGATCGATCTCGTGGGTCCGACCCGACGCGGCACGGCCATGGGCCTCAACGAGGCCGCCGGATACGGAGCCGTTGCGGTGGTGGCCTGGCTGACAGGGGTCATTGCGGAGTCCGCCGGTGTTCGACCGGCCCCGTTCTTCCTCGGCGTGGCGTTCGCCGCGCTCGGCCTCGGCCTGTCGGTCGTGTTCGTACGTGAGACCGCCGGTCACGTCGACTACGAGAGTGCCCGCACCGATCACGCCCCTCGGCTCACCGGGCGGCAGGTGTTCGCGCTGGCGACCTGGCGCCATCGCTCCCTCGCCACGATCTCGCGGGCGGGGCTCGTCAACAATCTCAACGAGGGCATGGCCTGGGGTCTGTTCCCCATCCATTTCGCGATGGCCGGGCTCGATCTGGCCACCATCGGCCTGCTGGTGGCGGTGTCCCCGGGCGTGTGGGGGGTGGGCCAGCTCTTCACGGGTGCGTTGTCGGACAGGATCGGGCGGCGGTGGCTGATCGTCGCCGGACAATTCACCGAGGCGGCGGGTCTCCTGGTCGTGGCGTTGGGAGGATCGGTGACGGTGTGGGCGCTGGGGAGTGCCCTGTTCGGTGCCGGCACCGCACTCGCCTATCCGACTCTGCTGGCAGCGGTGGGTGACCTCGCCCATCCCCGCTGGCGGGCGTCCGCCGTTGGCGTGTACCGGCTGTGGCGCGACCTCGGATTCGCCGTCGGCGCGATCGTGGCCGGGACGCTCGCCGACCTCTATTCGGTCACGGTCGCCATCGTCGCGGTGGCGGCGGTCACGGCGCTGTCGGGAGCGGACGTGGCGGCCGGGCTCGATGAGTCCCTCCCGCGCTCGATCCCCTCGCAGCCTGTGCCGCCGAACGAGCCCGGGCAACCTCCGCCGGAATAGGCGACAATCGGTCGAGTGGCAGACGATCCGCGATGGTGGGAGTTCCGCAGGGCGCAGAACCTCTCTGCGTCCGTGTACCGGTGCCCTGTGTGCCAGGAGCCGTTGCCGGCGCTGAGCGAACACATGTTGCTCGTACCCGAGGGCGATCCCTCCCGGCGCCGCCACGTCCACACCGACTGCCTGCGGAGAGCCCGCCTCGAGGGCTTGTTCCCCACCCGGGACGAGTGGCAGGCGAGCCGGCCGCCGTCATCCCGCCCGCGTCGTTGGTGGCAGCGGAGGCGGTGACTCACTCCTCGTTGGCCGGGGGTTCGAACAGGTCTCTCACGGTGTCGTCGTCGACGTGCTCGCCCCGTGCCCAAGCCGTGACGTCGGTGAGCGCCACGAGACGCTCGTCCAGGCTGAGTACGAGGATGTCACCGGGCCGGATGATCGTCGCCCCGGTCGGCAGCAGCGCTTCACCGTCCCGGAGGATGGCGATCACCAGCACGCCCCGGGTCGGAGGATGATCGCGGAGTGCTGCATCGGCGATCGCCAGGTCCGGGGTGACGACCAGTTCCGCCAGGTCGATCTCGGGCACGTCGAGAGGCAGCGCCTCGGCCACCGACCTCCAGGCGGGAGCGGCGGTCTCCAGACCCAGGCGCCGGACGAGGGGCACCGTGGTGGTCCCCTGGAGGAGCGTCGAGGTGAGCACCACGAAGAAGACCACGTTGAAGATCGTCTGACCTTCCGGCACCCCGGCGGTCGCAGGGAACGTGGCCAGCACGATCGGCACTGCGCCGCGCAAGCCGGCCCATGACAACACCGTTCTCTCTCGCCACCCGAAGGAGAACGGGAACGTGGATGCCATGACTGCCAGCGGGCGGGCGACCAGGACGAGTATGGCGGTCACCCCCAGCGCCGGGAGGGCGACCCCGGCGAGTTGCGAGGGGAACACGAGGAGCCCGAGCAGCAGGAACAACCCGACGTCGGCCCCGTTGGCGAGACTGGAGTGGAAGCTGCGAATGCTGCGGCGGCGGCGCGGCACGGTGGCGCCGATCACCAGACCGGTGACGTAGACGGCCAGGAATCCGGAGGCGGACAACAGCGCCGCCGAACCGTAGGACAGACCGGCCAGGCCCAGCGCCACGATCGGGTAGAGGCCCTCGGATCGCAGTCGCAGCCGCAGCACGAACTTGGACAGCCGGCCGATGCCCCACCCGACCAGCAGGCCACCCACCAACTGCCACGCCCCGAACATGAACCAATCGAACAGTGTGGCGGTGGTGCTCTCGAAGAGGGCGAGGAGACCGACAGTGAGGACGATGGCGAAGGGGTCGTTCGCCCCCGACTCCACCTCGAGGGTGTCCGCCAGGCGACGCGGGATCGGGGCGCGCCGTACGAGGTCGAAGACGACGGCCGCGTCGGTCGATGCGACGACCGCGCCCAGCATCAGCGACACGTGCCACCCGAGGCCGAACACCAGCTCCACCCCTGCCCCGGTGACGCCGGCGGTGACGAGGACGCCGACGGTCGACAGCGCCAACCCCGGTGGACCCGCGTCCCGTAGGGCGGACGGCTTGGTCGTGAGCCCCCCTTCGAAGAGGATGATGACCAGGGCGAACACGCTGAGGTTGCGGACGAGTTCCGGATCGTCGAGGTCCACGATCCCGAGCACGTCGCTCCCGAAGAGCATGCCGACGCCGAGGGACATCAGCGAGGCGGGCAATCGCAACCGATCCGAGAATCCGACCACCAGGATCCCAACCAGCAACAGCACCGCCGACGTGAAGATGACGGGATCGATGGGAAGTCCCGACGTCATCCCTGGGTCACCCCTCTCGGTGGCATGGCGGGCAGGATACGGACCGCCGGTATCCGGCCGATCCGACGATCGGTACGATCGGCCGAGGATGCCCACCGACACCGTCCGACCCGCCGTCCGAGTCGCCTTGTTGCGCGGCATCAACGTCGGGGGCAACAACAAGGTCGAGATGCCGAGGCTTCGCGCCATGTTCGAGGCGATGGGGATGGACGAGGTCGGCACCTACATCAACACTGGCAATGTCGTCTTCACGGACCCGGCACCCCGGCCGGACGTGGCGGACCGCGTCCGCACCGCCATCGGGGAGGAGTTCGGACTCGACATCCCGGTGCTCGTGTTGGAGCGCGATCGCATGATCGCCGTCGCCGAAGCCCTTCCCGCCGATTGGGCGAACGACTCGGAGGCCAAGTGCGACGTGATGTTCCTCTGGGCCGATGTGGACGGTCCTGACGTACTGGAACGCGTCACCTTGGTCGAGGGCGTCGACGAAGTCGCCTACGTCCCGGGTGCGATCCTCTGGAAGGTGGATCGGTCGGGCTACGGACGGAGTGGGATGAATCGAATCGTCGGCAGCCGACTCTACGCGTCGATGACGGTGCGCAACTGCAACACAGTCCGCAAGCTGGCGGACCGCCTGTCGGACTGAACGTCAGGGCGAGCGGTCGTCGGCGTCCCGTCCCAGGACGAACCAGATCGCCTCGACGGGTACGTCGCCCTTGTTGAACAGACGATGGGGACGAGTGGAGTCGAAGACGATCGAGTCGCCCGGATGCAGCACGAACTCGTCGAACCCGATCTGGATCCCGAGCGTTCCGCTCATCACGTATCCGTACTCGCGTCCGTGGTGGCGCATCAACGACTCGTCCGGCGTGGACGCCCCACCGACTTCGTAGGTGGCGTGGAGGAAGTCGATGTCGTCCTCACTGCCACAGGTGAGCTGCTCCCACCGGACACCGGACGCCAGCTCGATCACCCGACGCTCACCAGGGTGGACGAGTGGTGTGGCGGGGGAGGATCCGTTGGCGGTGGCCGCGACCTCTTCGAACTCCTCGCCGCGGATGATCCGATCGAGGGAGACCCCCAGCTCGGTGACGATCGCGTAGAGCGTGCCCACCGACGGCTTCGACAGTCCGCTCTCGAGCTGTGAGATCAAACTGGCGGACAGGCCCAACCGTCTGGCCAGTTCCCGCTGACTCAGACCGGACCTCACCCGCTCCTCGCGAAGACGAAGCCCGATCCCGTCCAGCGCCTCCGGGGCCTCGATGTCCACCTGCCTGTCGCTCACATCAGCATCCAACCGCCGTCGACGTAGAGATTCACGCCGTTGACGGCCCGATTCTCGAGGAGGAACACCGTAGCGTCGACCACCTCTGCCATCGTCGCCAACCTTCCGGTGGGAGTACGAGAGATGACGGCGTCCAGTGGTTTGCCCTCCCAGAAGGGGCTGTCGCCCACGATGCCGGGGTGGATGGCATTGAACCGGATCGGGCCCAGTTCCACCGCCAGCGTGCGGATCAGGCTGCTGACCCCGCCATTGACGGTGGTGACCGTCGTCGAGCCCGGGTATGGACGATCCTTGGCGCGACCCCCGAACAGGACGACCGAACTGTCCTCGGACAGAGACGGGAGGAGGGCATGCACCGTGGTGGTGTACCCGACGAGTTTCATCGTCGTCAGGTAGAGGGCGGCCTGGATCGTGTACTCCTTGACGGGATTGTTGTCGCGGGCGATCGCTGCCAGGACCAGGCGATCGACCGAGCCCACCCCGCCGAGGGCGCCGGCGATGGACTCCGGCTCCGCCAGGTCGAATCCGATGCCGGTCGCTCCGAGTTCGGCGGCGATGGAAGCGGTCCGTTCCTGGTCTCGACCCGTGATGACGACCCGACGACCCTGCTCGACGTAGTGCCGGGCCACCTCCCTCCCGATCCCTCCGGTTCCTCCCACCACGACCACTGCACCGTCGCTCATCAGTCCTCCTCGACGTTCGCCTGCTGCTCGAAGTGGCAGACTCGACGATTCGAGGATATACCTCCCGCGGTTGGGAATGTGCAGTGGGACTGATCATCTGGAGACGGCGATGAAGTACGACGTGTGCGTGGTCGGAGGCGGACTGGTGGGGCTCGCCACGGCCCGGGCACTACTGGAGGCATTCCCCGGACTGGCGTTGACCGTCGTCGACAAGGAACCGGAGGTGGCCGCCCACCAGAGCAGCCACAACAGTGGCGTCGTCCACTCCGGCCTGTACTACAAGCCGGGTTCGCTCAAGGCGCGGCTCTGCGTCGAGGGTCGGGACGCCGTGTACGAGTTGTGTGACCGGGTGGGGATACCGGCCGCCCGCTCCGGCAAGCTGGTCATCGCCAGCCGGGAGTCCGAGATTCCCGCCCTCGACGAACTGGAGAGGCGGGGAAGGGCGAACGGCCTGGTCGGACTCCGTCGTCTCGGCCCGGAGGGGATTCGCGAATTCGAACCGGAGGCGGTGGGAGTCGCCGCCCTCCACGTGCCGGAGGCGGGGATCGCCGACTATCCAGCGGTGGCTCGCCATCTCGCCGGCGAGATCGAGGGCGCCGGCGCCGCCATCCGCACCGACGCCGCGGTGACCCGCATCGACCACGCCGTCGGCGGCGCCACGGTGACGGCCGGCGACGAAGAGCTGCAGGCCCGAGTGTTGATCAACTGTGCCGGACTCCACTCCGACCGTGTGGCCGCCCTGGCGGGAGTTTCGGCCAAGGTGCGCATCATCCCGTTCCGCGGCGAGTACTACCGCCTGTCGGACACCGCCGCTTCCCTCGTCGAGACCCTCATCTACCCGGTGCCGGATCCTCGGTTCCCGTTCCTCGGCGTGCACTTCACGCGCAAGATCGACGGGTCGGTCGAGGTCGGCCCCAACGCCGTGCTGGCGCTCGGGAGAGAGCACTACCGGGGAACGAAGCCCGATTGGCCGGAGGTGCGAGGCATCCTCGCCCATCCCGGGTTCCGTCGCCTGGCCAGGCGACATTGGCGATCCGGAACGAGCGAGATGATGAACTCGCGCTCTCGTCGCCTCTATGCCCGCCTGGCGCGGCGACTGGTGCCGGCCGTCCACATGGACGACCTCCTGCCAGGCGGATCCGGCGTCAGGGCCCAGGCGGTCGCAGCCGACGGATCCCTGGTCGACGACTTCGTCTTCGAAGAGGTCGGGACGACGATCCACGTCCTCAATGCACCCTCCCCCGGCGCCACCGCCAGCCTCGCCATCGGTCGGCACGTCGCCGAGCGAGCCCGCCCCCTCGTGGTCGGCAAACCCTCGAATCCGCAGTGACCGGCCGGCCGAGGTGTGTAGTGTCACTGGATAGTGACGACCTCGCACCTGAC
>DATHWB010000166.1:0-16286 GCA_035460965.1 Acidimicrobiia bacterium | reverse complement strand
GTGATGCCTTCCTGCTCGTGCCCTGTGTCAACTCGGACGATCGCTGGGTGGAGGCGGTGGCGAACATGGCGAGGCGCGCCTGATGTCACGCCCTCCCGAGGATCCGGTCCACCTCGATACGGATCACGACTCGCCGCGGGTTCTCACGCACCGGCCGGTAGCGCCTCTCGAACGACCTCTCGCCCTCGCCGACTCGATCGGCGTCCCGCAGCACGACGCCATCACCCTCCAGTGCCAGCCAGCGTCTCCCGTCGACCTGACACACGACGGCACGACCGCGCTCCTCGACGTTCAGGACCTTCTGGGTCCCGTCCGAGGAGATCATCGACACGAATCCGTCTTCGTAGGTGAAGGCGATGGCCACCACGTGCGGCGAGCCGTCCGCCCGCAGGGTGGTCAGCGTTCCCAGGTGCCGCTCGGCCAGGAAGGCCAGGTCGTCGGCGGTGAGCTGGTCGGGGGTCCGCGCCATGGCGGAGGAGGCTATTGCCGTGGTTGAGCGAGCGGACATCGAGCGCTTCTACCGTGACTTCCAGACACGATTCGCAGCGGGGATCGCCGATCTGGACGGTGTCGCCGGCTTCGAGTCCGACCGGTGGGAACGGGAGGGCGGGGGCGGAGGAGACACCCGCATCCTCTCGGCGGGACGCCACATCGAGAAGGCGGCGGTCAACTTCTCCGCCGTGCACGGGGCAACCCCCCGGCAACTCTCCGAACGCATGGCTGCGATGGGGGACCGCTTCTATGCCACGGGGGTATCGATCATCGTCCACCCGGTCAACCCCTACGCCCCCACCTTCCACGCCAACGTGCGCTACTTCGAGTCCGACGGCGGCAACGCGTGGTTCGGGGGCGGCGCGGACCTCACCCCGTACTACCTCTTCGAGGAGGACGCCCACCACTTCCATCGGATTCTGCGGGAGGCATGCGACCGTCATGCGGTCGCCGACCACCCGGCGTGGAAGCAGACCTGCGACGAGTACTTCCACCTCGCACACCGGGGCGAGGCGCGGGGCGTCGGGGGCCTCTTCTTCGACCATCTCACGGACCGGGTCGACGAGGTCTGGGATTTCCAGCGGGACCTCTCCGATCACCTGCTCGATGCCTATCTCCCGATCCTCGAGCGGCGGATCCACATCCCATTCGGTGCTCGCGAGACGGAGTGGCATCGGATCCGGCGGGGACGGTATGTCGAGTTCAACCTGGTGTGGGACCGCGGTACCAAGTTCGGGCTGGAGACAGGCGGCCGCACCGAGTCGATCCTCGCCTCCCTCCCGCCCCACGCGTGCTGGGTCTACGACCACGAGCCCGACCCCGGGACGCCCGAGGCCCAACTCCTCGACCTCCTCCGCGACCGGCCCCGCGACTGGGCTTGAGCGTCGAGCCGTTCCCGACTCGCAGTTGGAACCCCGATCGGTATCGTCGCCCGGCCTATGACCATTGCGACCCACATCGCGGCGGCGACATTCGCGTACCCGGAGGTCGACACCGACACCCGGGCGCGCCTCTCGGCGGCGTGGCGCGGAATCGAGCCCGATGGCGCCACCTTCGTGCTCAACACGTGCCTCCGGACCGAGGTGGTGGTCGCCGGCGACGTCGAGCACCTCCACGACCGACTGATGGACCTGTTCGACGGCTCCCCAGACTTGGGGGCAGCCAAGATCCGTCAGGGAGAAGCGGCGGTCGAGCACCTCTTCCGGGTCGTGTCCGGACTGGAGTCCCCGATCCGGGGGGAACAGGAGATCCTCACCCAGTACCGGCAGACGTTGTACGACGCCTCCGAGAGAGGGGCGGTCACCGGCATCTTCGCCAAGCTGCTGGAGACGGCTGTGGCGGTCGGTCGACAGGCACGCGAGACGCTCCCCGATTCACCACACGACTCGATGGGCGCGGTGGCGGCACAGGTGGTCGGATTCGTGGAGCGGGTCGCAGTCCTCGGGTCGGGAGCGATGGCGACGTCGGTGGTGCGTGCCCTCCAGGGTCTCCCCGCACCCCCGGCGGTGACGGTGATCGCCCGATCCCCCGAGAGAGTCGCCTTCGATGGCGCAGACGTGTGGCCGTTCACGCGGGCACGCGAGGCCCTGGAGGAGTACCCGGCGGTCATCTCGGCGACCTCCGCCAAGCAGCGGCTGGTCGAATCCGCTTCGATGAGCGAGATCATGGCTGGCCGCCGCGGACCGTTGACCCTGGTGGACATGGCCATGCCGCCGGACTTCACGGTCGAACCCTCACCTCGCCTCCGCTATCTCGACATCGACGATCTCGCTCGCATGGCGGAACGCAAGCCGCGGATCGACGAGGCTGACGGCATCGTCCGCGCGGCTGCCGTCGGGGCGCATCACTCGTTCGTCGATCACCACCAGGTGGGGCCCGTCATCGGCGGCCTGACCCGACAAGCCGACGAGATCGTGGCGGATGTCGTCTCGCGCTTCGGTGGACGGCTCTCCAGCGATCGGGATCTGGCGGTTCTTCGCCAGACCGCACACACGGTCGCCCGAACCCTGCTCGCCGCACCGATCGCCTACGTCAAGCACGCCGACCGGGCCCCCGAAGCCGTCGACATCGTCGCCGACGCGTTCGGTGTCGATGGATGAGCGTCATTCGCATCGCCACCCGGGCCTCGGCGCTGGCCCTGGCTCAGGCTCGCTGGGTCGCCGAGCGGCTGCGGTCCGTCGACCGCGGCGTCGACATCGACCTGGTGGAGGTGACGACCGCGGGTGACGCCGACCGCGTCTCACCGGTCACGACACTGTCCGAGGTCGGAGCCTTCGTCCGGGCCGTCCAGGCAGCCCTCCTCGACGGGAGGGCGGATGTCGCGGTGCACTCCTGCAAGGACCTTCCGGTGAGTGGTCCGGACGGCCTCGCAACCGTCTTCCCTGCCCGCGAGTCGCCTTGGGACGTGCTGTGCGGCGGGACACTCGAGTCGCTTCCGCCCGGGGCGAAAGTCGGCACCGGATCACCCCGGCGGGCGGCCCAGTTGGCGCTCCTGCGACCCGACCTGACCGTGGAGGACATTCGGGGGAACATCGACACCCGGTTGGGGAAGGTCGACTCGGGCGAATTGGACGCCATCGTGTTGGCCGAAGCCGGACTGAACAGGACCGGACGCCAGGGGCAGATCACCCAGCGACTGGAAGTCGACCAGATGGTGCCGGCGCCGGCCCAGGGCGCACTCGCCGTCGAGTACGTCGCCAGTGGGGCCGTGGGCGAACTCCTCCGACCGATCGACGATTCCTCGACGAGAGCCGCCGTCCAAGCCGAACGGGCCCTGCTCGCTCGCACCGGCGCCGGCTGCCGGGCTGCGCTGGGCGCGCTCGCCATCGTCGAGTCCGGTTCGGTCATCATGCACGGCTTCGTCGAGGACGATCGGGGCCGGCGGCGAGCCTCCGTTCCGCATGTCGACGCCGACCAGGCCAGCCTCCTCCTTCAGCGCGAGCTCGCCCTGTGATCCGGGTGGCCGTCACGACCGCCGCGGACACTGCCCGACGGGTGGCGGATGCCCTCGTCGCCCACGGTTTCGTCCCCGTCACCCTGCCATGCATCGCAATCAGCCCGTCGCCGCCCGACGTCCTCGACGATCTGCGGCACAAGGCGATCTCGGCCGACCTGATCCTCATCACGTCGGCCCGGGCCGTCCGGGTCACATGGCCGCATCGCGACATGCCGCCGGTACCCGTGGCCGCGGTCGGCGAAGCCACTGCCGAGGCGGTCGAATATGCCGGAGGCCGGGTGGACACGATGGGTTCGGGGGGAGCGTCGGACCTGATCGCAGACCTCGAAGTCGCAGGGTCGAGCATCGTCTTTCCCCATGCCAGGGCAGCCGATCCTGCGACCGCGCTGGAGCTGGAACGACGGGGGGCCACCGTCCACGCCGCAGCCGCGTACGACACGATCCCGATCGCACCCGACGACGACAAGGTGGCGGCTGCCGTGTTCGGCTCGCCGTCGGCGGTGGAGGGTTGGCTCATGCGACGTCCCTTGGACTCGCTCACCGTCGCCGCGATGGGTTCCACCACCGCATCGGCTCTGCGGGTTCGGGGCGTGGCGCATCCGGTGGTGCCCGATCGTCCGGGATTCGAAGCGGTGGCCGCAGCCCTCGCGGAGAGGATGATCAGATGAGCAGCTTCCCCCACGCTCGCGGCCGTCGGCTGCGCCGTTCGCCTGCCTTGCGGCGCATGGTCGCCGAGACCCGCCTGCATCCTGCCGGGTTCGTGCTTCCTCTGTTCGTCACTGCCGGCCGCGACGTCGAGAACCCGATTTCGTCGATGCCGGGGCACGCCCAGTTGTCGGTCGACCGAGCCGTCCCGGTGGTGAAGGAGGCGGCGGCGACCGGGGTCGGCGGGGTGATCCTGTTCGGCATTCCCGATTCGAAGGACGAGCAGGGTTCGCAGGCGTGGAACCCGCACGGCCCGGTGCCGGAGGCGATCAGGGCCATCAAGGACGAGGTTCCCGATCTGGTCGTGTGGGCGGATGTCTGCCTCTGCGAGTACACGAGTCATGGCCACTGCGGGGTGCTGCGGGGTGAGGCGGTCGACAACGACGCCACCCTCCCCCTCCTCGCCCAGGCCTCGGTCACGTATGCCGATGCCGGGGCGGACATCGTGGCGCCATCCGACATGATGGACGGTCGGATCGGCGTCGTTCGGAGGGCGCTGGACGCCGCCGGATACGACGAGCTGGCCATCTGCTCGTACGCCGCCAAGTACGCCAGCGCCTATTACGGCCCGTTTCGCGATGCCGCCGGATCCGCCCCCGCCTTCGGAGACAGACGCACCCACCAGATGGATCCGCCCAACGTGCGCGAGGCCCTCAACGAGGTGGAGCAGGACCTGGCCGAGGGGGCTGACATGGTGATGGTGAAACCGGCAGGGCCGTATCTGGACGTGATCGCGGCGGTCAGGACGACGGTGAACGTCCCCGTGGCGGCGTATCAGGTGTCTGGCGAGTACTCGATGATCGAGTCGGCCGCCGCCCGGGGCTGGATCGACGGCGAGCGGGCGATGCTCGAGTCGCTCACCGGGATCGCTCGGGCGGGGGCGCAGGTCATCCTCACGTACTTCGCCACCCGAGCAGCCCGAGCCCTGGAGGGATGATGACCGGACGATCCGAAGCTCTCTACCAGCGGGCCACCGCCATCATGCCCGGCGGGGTCAACTCCCCTGCCAGGGCGTTCAACGCGGTCGGCGGTCACCCGCCTTTCGTGGTCTCCGGCTCCGGCCCTCGGCTCATCACCGAGGACGGCAAGCAGCTCATCGATTTCATCGCCTCCTGGGGCGCCCTGCTCTTCGGACACGCCGACGAGGTGATCGTCGACGCCATCGAACAGGCGGCGAGAAAGGGCACCTCGTTCGGGGTGCCCACCGCCCTCGAGGTCGAACTCGCCGAGTTGATCACCGAGTTGGTCCCATCGGTGGATGTGGTGCGGATGGTCAACTCGGGCACCGAAGCGACGGCGTCGGCGATACGGGTCGCCAGGGCAGCCACCGGTAAGTCGGGGATCGTGAAGTTCGAGGGCTGTTATCACGGACACGCCGACCCGTTCCTTGTGAAAGCCGGGTCCGGGCTCGCCACGCTCGGCGAACCGGACAGCCCGGGGGTGCCCGCCGCCACCGTCGGCGACACCCGCCTGGCGCGGTTCAACGACCTCGAGTCGGTGGAAGCGGCCTTCGCGACCGGCGACATCGCCGGCGTAATCGTCGAGCCGGTGGCCGGAAACATGGGTGTCGTACCGCCGGCCGTCGGCTTCCTCTCCGGCCTGCGGGAGATCTGTGACCGGCACGGGGCGTTGCTCATCTTCGACGAGGTCATGACCGGGTTCCGTGTGGCGAGGGGCGGGGCGCAGGAGCGATACGGAATCACACCCGACCTCACCTGTCTCGGCAAGGTCGTAGCCGGTGGCACGCCCGCCGCCGCCTACGGGGGCAGGGACGACCTCATGCGGCGGGTGGCACCGGACGGACCCGTCTATCAGGCGGGCACCCTGGCAGGCAATCCTCTCGCCACCGCCGCCGGCATCGCCTGCCTGCAGCGGTTGGTCGATCGGCCCGAGATCTACGACACGCTGGAGACCATCGGCGCCCGAATGGAGTCCACCCTGGCGGACGCGCTCGACCGGCACGGGGTGCCGGGATGCGTCCAACGAGTGGGAGCCATGCTCACGGTGTTCTTCGGACCGGACCAGGTGACCTCCTGGGACGACGCCGCCACGGTGGATCGCGACCGATTCGCACGCTTCTTCCGGGCGGCGTACGCCGGCGGTGTCCTCCTTCCCCCCTCCCAGTTCGAGGCGCTGTTCCTGATGACATCCCACGAGGCAGTCCTGGACGAAGCCCTGCCCACGCTGACCGCTGCCATCGAGTCCGTGGCATGAGCAGGCCGATCGTCGAGGCCCTTCACGGGCGTCCCGTGGAGCGGACTCCCGTGTGGATCATGCGGCAGGCGGGCAGATACCTACCCGAGTACCGGGAGTTGCGGACCCGGCACTCGTTCCAGGAGGCCGTTTCGATCCCGGAGGTCGCCGCCGAGATCACCCTGCAGCCGATCCGGCGGTTCGGCATGGACGGCGCCGTGATCTTCGCCGACATCATGACCCCGCTGGAAGCGATGGGCGTCGACATGACCTTCGAGCCCGGTCCGAGGCTCCGCCCGCACACGCTGGCCGAGGTGGCGCGACTGGGTGATCTCGACCCGGACAGGGTGGGGTTCGTCGGAGAGACGATCCGCCTGGTGCGCCGGCGGTTGCCCGACCCTGTGGCGGTGATCGGGTTCGCCGGCGCCCCCACCACCCTCCTCGCCTACCTGGTGGAGGGCAGCGGCTCCAAGGAGTTCATGGAGTTCCGGGCGGCAGTGCAGGCCGATCCGGGCGCCGCCCGCGCCGCCCTCGACACTCTCGCCCGGGCGATGAGGACCTACCTCGGCTTCCAGTCGGAGGCGGGAGCCGATGTCGTCCAGCTGTTCGACACCTGGGCGGGACTGTTCGACCGCGACACCTTCGCACGGTCGAGTCTCCCCGCCGCCCGCGCAGCCCTGGCGGACCTGCCCGTGCCCACGATCTACTTCGCCCCGGCGGCCGGCCACACCCTCGACCTGCAGCCGGGGGTGGGAGCCGACGCCTACGGCATCGACTGGCGCCTCCCGATCGACGAGGCGTGGAAGGCTCTCGGCGACGTGGCGGTCCAGGGGAATCTGGACCCGGCCATCCTCCGCACAGATCCGGCGACCATCGGGGCCGCCGTCGCCGACGTGCTCGATCGGGTCGGTGGACGTCCCGGACACGTCATGAATCTCGGTCACGGCATCGACCGGCACACCCCGGTGGAGCACGTGGCGTCGTTCGTCCAGGCAGTCCGTTCGTGAGGGTTGCGATCGTAGGCGGAGGATTCGCCGGTCTCTTCACGGCCCACGCCCTCCTCCAGCGCGGTGCGGACGATCTGGTGGTGCTGGATGCCGCTCACCATCCCGGCGGCGTCGCTCGTGCGGTCCGGCGGGACGGCTACATCCTGGAACCGGCCGTCGGCAGCCTGACACTGCCCCACCCGCACCTCTCGACAGTGCTTGCCGCAGCCCCGGGTCACGTTCGATCCGCTGCCGACACCGCCCGGATACGGCACGTGTGGACGGGTCGACGGCTCGTGACACCCGGTCCGGGTCCGAAGGCGGCACTGGCCCCTATCGTCCCGACCCGGGCGAAGCTGCGCGGCCTGCTCGAGCCCCTCGTGACCGAACCTCCGGGAGAAGACGACATCAGCCTCGATCGATTCTGTCGCCGCCGGCTCGGCGACGAACTCGGCGGAGTGGTCGCCTGGCTGGCCGCCTCTGGCGTGTTCGCCGGGGACCCCACCCGACTCTCCGCCCGGGCTACCTTCCCGGCACTCACCAACCTCGTCGCCACGGACGGGTCCCTGCTGGTGGGAGCGCTCCGCCGGCTGCGGCGGCGCCCACCGGACGTTCCTCGCCCGGCCGTCCACGTACCGACATCCACGATGGGCGATCTCGCCGCGGCCCTGGCGGCCGACCTGGGGGACCGCTTCCGCCCTGGACACGTCGTGGATGCCATCCATCGGAACGGGAACCAGTGGATCCTCGACGGCAGCGAGCGCCTCGGCGCCGACGAAATCGTCCTGGCCTGCCGACCGACCGCCGCCGCACGCCTGCTCGAGTCTCCGATGGCGGACCTGCTCGAGGAGGCGGTCAGCGCCCCGACCGTCGTGATCGGGTTCGGCGGGGCCGGCCGGTCCAGAGACGGCTTCGGGATCCTGACCGGCCCAGGCGCCGGCACCGCCACTCGGGGGATCCTGCTGGAGTCGTCGTACGCTCCCCACCGGGCACCGGCAGGACACTTCCTGCTGAAGGTCATCGCCGGCGGTGACCCGCCGTCCGCCCTGCTCGACCGGGACGACACGGACCTGGCGGAGAACGTCGGAAGCGAGGTGGCCCGGATCCTGGGACGCGACCTCGAGGCCTCGTTCGTCGAGGTCGTGCGCCACGAACCAGGCATTCCGCAGTATCGGGTCGGCCACCATCGCTGGTTGGCGGCCATCGAGGAGGCGGCGCCGTCGGGGGTCCACCTGGCGGGATGGGGCTACCGGGGCGTGGGACTCTCGCACCTCGCCACCGACGCCGTCCGGATCGCCTCGACGATCGCATCATGAGCGCCAGGCAACCGATTCCCCGGGGCTTCTGGCCCGTCTGGGCCGCCGTGGCGGTCGACCTGCTGGGCTTCGGCATCATCATCCCCCTCCTGCCGTTGTACGCCGAGCGGTTCGGGGCGAGCGCCTTCACGATCGGGCTGCTGTTCGCCAGTTACTCCCTCGCCCAGTTCGTGTTCTCCCCGATCTGGGGCCGCATCTCGGACCGGGTGGGGCGGCGGCCGATCCTGCTCATCACCATCGCCGGCAGTGCCGTGGGAAGCTTGATCCTCGGCCTGGCCGGTTCGCTGTGGGTGCTCTTTCTGGGACGCATCATCGACGGTGCGTCCGGAGCGAGCGTGGCGGTGGCACGTGCGACGGTGTCCGACGTGGCTACCGCCGACGAACGGCCCAGACTCATGGGACTCCTCGGCGCCGCCTTCGGCCTCGGGTTCGTCCTCGGCCCGTCGCTCGGCGCACTCGCCGCGCTCGGCTCGCCCTCGCTGCCGTTCTTCGTCGCCGCCGGGATCTCCCTCCTCAATCTCGTCGCCGGCGTCGTGCGCATACCCGAGACCTTGCGCCAGCCGACTGCTCGCATGCACGGGGCCGGCTTCCGCTCACTGCCCGGACCCGTGCTTCGACTGGTCATCCTCACGTTCGTCGGTATCACCGCCTTCAGCGCCTTCGAGGCCACATTCGCGTTGCTCGGCAGTGCCAGACTCGACATGACCGAACCGGTCGTGGCGCTGGTCTTCGCCGGCATCGGCGTGGTGCTCGTCGGGACCCAGGGCGGGCTGGTGGGTCCGGTTGCCCGGAACCTCGGCGAGATGCGGACGATCCGTCTGGGGCTGGTCGTCAACGTCATCGGCTTCGCCGTCATCGCCATCGCCGAGACCTGGCTCACTCTCGTGCCCGGTCTGTTCCTGCTCGCCCTCGGCCAGGGTCTGCTCACCCCCACGCTCTCGTCGGCCGTGGCGGGGATGGCGCCGGAGCGAGCCGGGGTGGCACTCGGCGTCCAGCAGTCGGCTGGCGGACTCGCTCGAGTGGTGGGGCCGATCCTGGGTGGTGCTCTCTTCGCCGCCTCGATTCCGCTCCCCTACGTGGTGGCGGCGGGTCTGACGCTTGCCGCCCTCCCGATCACGCCCCGGCTGGGCAGACAGGAGCCCGTCTCAGCCTGAGCGGGCGGGCTGTACGTGGTCGACGTTCTGGACGTGGAGGCGGGCGTGGGCGATCGCTTCCTCCGACGTGACGAAGAGGTGGTCCCGTCCCCGGCTGACCTTGTCGAGTATCCCCGCTCGCTCGAGCACCGTGCGGGGCTGGTCCTGTAGCCCGGAGATGAGCACCAACACCCCGCGGTGGGACAACCGGTCAACCATCGTCTCCAATGCCGACGCCCCGGTGGCATCCATGACCGGAACCCGACGCATCCGGAGCACCACCGCCTTCACGTCGTGGTCCACCTTGAGCAGTTGGTCCATGAATCGGCTGGCGGCGCCGAAGAAGATCGGACCGTCGATCCGATAGGCCACGATGTGCTCGGACAGGAGCGCCTGCTCGGCCTCCACCACCTCGTTGCTGTCGTGACCCACCGCCGTGTCCCCACCCAACGGAGTGACGTCGACCGAGAACATCCGGCTCATTCGCCCGATGAACAGGATGCCGGCGGCCACCATGCCCACTTCGATGGCCACGATCAGGTCGAACGCGACCGTGACGACCAGCGTGAGCAGTAGGACGAAGGCGTCCGATCGCGTGGAGCGGACGATGGCCCGCATGGCGTCGAACTCGACCATGCGCACGGCCACGACCATCAGGATCCCGGCGAGTGCCGCCAGCGGAATGCGGGCGGCGAGCGGGGCCAGGAACAGCACGATTCCGAGCAGCACCAGCGCGTGCACCATGGCGGCGGCCCGAGTCCGCGCTCCGGACCGAACGTTGACGGCGGTCCGGGCGAGTGCCGCCGTGGCGGGCATCCCCCCGAACGCGGCGCTGGCGATGTTGGCGATACCTTGTCCGAACAGCTCCCGGTCCGGGTCGTGCCGCTCCCCGACCGTCATCCCGTCGGCGACGACGGCGGAGAGCAGGCTCTCCAGCCCGGCGAGCACCGCCACGGCGACGATCGCCCGCAGCAGGTCGCTGTTCAGCATCATCGACAGCCCATCCAGGGACGGAGCCGAGAGCCCGCGAGGAATCCCCGCCACCCGCTGTACGCCGGCGAGAGCCGGGAGAAGCGAGACCCCGGTGCCCACGAGCAGCGCCACCATCGAGGCGGGCACCGCCTTGAACCGGGGAAAGCGCTGCCACAGCACCATCGCCGTCACGGTGATCACCGTCACCACGACCGCAGCACCATCGAGTCGGTCGATGGCATGAGACACGGTCCCGATGGTCACGGGGATGATCGCCTCTCCCTCCCCTTGTTCGACACCGAGCAGCCCGGGCAATTGCTGGAGGAAGATGATCACCGCGATCCCCGTCGTGAAACCGGTGATCACCGGCCAGGGTATGAACGCGACGTAGCGCCCTACCTTCAGCAGCGACAGTGCGACGAGGATCACACCTGCTCCGACGCCGACGACGACGAGGGCACTCACGCCGTGAATCGCCACGATCGGGAGGAGCACCACCGTCATGGCACCCGTCGGCCCCGACACCTGGAAGTTGGACCCGCCGAGCAGGGCGGCCACGAAACCGGCCACGATCGCCGTGGTGATGCCTGCCGCCGGGCCGACACCGGCGGTGACTCCGAAGCCGAGAGCGAGCGGAAGGGCGACGAGGGCGACGGTGATCCCCGCCAGCAAGTCGTGACGGAAGGCCCCGGCCGAAAAGTCCGCGGCCGTCGGCAGCAGTCGCTGCACGTGCTTCACGCGGCGTACGTTAGGACGCTGGATCTGGACCGAATCCCGTGGTCGGGAACGTGTCAGCGAAATCGCCGGGCGATGGTCTCGAGTCTGCGCCGGTGCGGCCCCCAGCCTTCGTCCGGAACCCAGAGGTTGTCGCCGCCGCGGCGCAGGCCCACCGTCCCGTCGATCAGTTCACGGACGGCGTCGGCGTGGCCGGCGTGGCGATGTACCTCGGTGGCCATGTGGACCAGCACCGTGTGGAGCGTCACTTCGGCCCGTTCGTCCGGCCACCAAGGCACCCTGCCCACGGCGTCGACGGGGAGCTCCTCGATGGTCGCGTCGGCGTGTGCCCATGCCCGTTCGTAGAGTCCGAGGATCTGCTCGGGTGTCTCGTCTTCACCGACCCAGAGGTCGGCGTTCGGCTCAGCCCCGTCCTCGAACCAGGGGAGGGTCTCACCGTGGGGCCTCCCGAACGTGTCGCCGAAGTAGCCGAGGGCCACACTGGCGACATGTTTCACCAGTCCGAGAAGATTCGTCCCTGTCGCCAGAAGCGGACGGCGCTGGTCGTACTCGGACAAGCCTTCCAGCTTCCAGACGAGCGAGTCGCGACCGATCACCAAGTATCGGTGGAGGGTCTGCTTCGGTTCGTGGCCCATGCGTCTCATCATCCCAGTTTGGCCCGATCGCCGGAGGCTGAAACGACGTCAATGGGCCAGACCTCGCTCCACGGCTTGGACCATCCATCGGAAGCTGGAATCGACGTCGACCTGGAGCCCGAATCCCTCCTCGGTCTCCAGCGCCACGAAGCCATGCAACGCCGACCGCAACGTCCGGGCGGCATGGATGAGGTCGTCGCCCGAGTAACCGAAGCCCCCGAGCACCGCCAGCACCGGTTCCAGGACGCGCTGTGATGCCTCGCCGTGCACGGGATCATCGGGTCGCGCCCGCTGCGTCAGCGCATAGACGCCGGGCTGCGCCCGCGCGAAGTCCCGGTAGGCGTCGGCCAGCGCCCGAAGGGCATCCGCACCTGCCCTCCCCATCACTGCCGAGCGGCAGACGTCAGCGAGCTGTTCCACCCCGCGGAGCGCCAGCAGTCGCTCCAAGCCCTCGAGCCCATCGACATGGTTGTAGAGCGAAGGCGGCCGCACCCCCAGCTCACCGGCCACCCGCGCCAGGGTGAGCGCCCCGGTCCCATCCCGATTGACGACCCTGGCGGCGACTTCTGTGACGACGTCCGGAGAAAGCCCCGCCCGCGCCATCAGGCGAGCCCGTCGAAGAAGCCGGCCAGCGCGTCGAGTACCGGTTCAGGCCTCTCGACGTGCGGGTAGTGGCCTGCGCCCTCGACGATCAACCTATCCCCTCCGAGTTCACCGGCGATGCGCTCGGCCTCCGCGACGGGGTCGTCGAAGTGGTCGTCGAGGGCTCCGAAGACGGCGAGGCTGGGAACCGCCAGATTCTTCATGCGATCCGCCACGCCTTCCCGCCCAGCCGTCAGCGTCTCCCGCACCGCCTTCCGACGGCCCGCGTCCGCCAGCATGATGCGCATCCGATTGAGCTCGACGTCGAGATCGGCGGGCGGATATGCCTTGTACCAGCCGGCGTAGAGCTTGGACCAGATCCCCGCCGCCCAACTGCCACGCAGCATCATCCGGATGGCCAGACCCTGGACCCGCCCCTTGAGCGACGGATCGGCGTGGAAGTGGGGACTCAACGCCACCACACCGTCGACCAGTTCGGGTCGTTCTGTAGCCAGCCAGACGGCGGCCGCCGGAGCGAACGAGCAAGCCACGATCACTGCCGGGCCGGCTCCGAGTGACTCGATCAGGTCTCCGATCGCCGAGGCGGTGGACGCGACGGTGTACTCGCCTGCAGTCGGCGAGTCGCCGTGCCCGGGCAAGTCGACACTGACGACTCGATGACCGGCTGCGGCGAGCGGCCCGACGAGGAACCGATACTCCGACCGCAGATCGCCGGCCCCAGGAAGCATGACGAGCAAGCGACCGGCACCGCCGGTGTCGTCGAAGGCGAGGGACGTGGAAGTGTGTGTGCTACGCATGCTCGTATTATGACTAATGCTCGTAGTTTTGTCAAGGTTTGACGATAGGCCGTGCACAATCAAGCTGGTCCACGAGTTCGCTTCGCTCACTGCCCCCCTCGGCCCGGCCTTGCCGGGCCGGTCCCCCCAACACGACGCCTCCGGCGTCGCGAGGGGGACAAACCCGTGGAAGACCCCAAGACGCGAAATGCGACGATCCCGCAGGGATCAAGCGCTGGGGGGTGCCGGGGGGCTCGCGCCCCCTGCACAATCAAGCTGTAAACCTCGCGGTGGGGTTCGGGGTGTGGATGATGTGGACGCATCGATCAGAGTGAGCCTGATGACCGAGACCTCGTTCGACGACTTCTACCTGCGCGAGTTTCGGCCAATGGTGGCGTTGGCGGCGGCCGTGGCGGGGAGCCATCTGATGGCAGAGGACCTGGCGCAGGAGGCGATGACCCGTGTCTACCGGCGCTGGGACAGGGTGTCCGGCTATGACAAGCCGGGGGCGTTCGCTCGCCGAGTGACGATCAACCTCGCCACCTCGCGGCGGAAGCGGGACATCGTGGCCGAGCGGGGAAGGGAGCGACTCGGCACTCAACACAGCCTTCCGCCTCCGCCGGAACCGCAGGAGGAGGTGTGGCGAGCCGTCGCGTCGCTTCCTCCGAAACAGAGGGCCGCCGTCGCCCTCCACTACCTCGAGGACCGGCCGGTAGACGAGATCGCCGACATCCTCGGCTGTACCGCCGCAACCGCGCGGGTCCATCTCCATCGGGCTCGCGCCACCCTCGCCACGCTTCTGGAAGGACACGAACGATGAACTCCGACGATCGCCTCAGGCAGGCATTCGAGGACTTGGAGCAGCGCACGCAACGGGTCGATCCGCGGTACTCGCTCCAGCGGATCCCGCGCCGCGTCGAGCACCGGGCGTGGGTACCTGCGCTCGCCGGGGCGGTGGCGGTGATGGCCGTGATCGGCGTGGTCGCACTCGCCGGACTGTTCACGGGTCCCGACACCGACGACACGGTGATCGCCACCACTCCCCCCGACCAGACCACCCTCGCCCCCGAGTCGACCACGACGACGGTCGACGGAGCGGTGACCACGACGATGCCCCCCGTCGAGACCTCGGCGGACCATCCGACGCATCGCGTCGTGGGTGTCGCCTCCGACGACATCCTCAACGTCAGGGTGGAACCCGGCGCCGCCGCCCCGTTGGTTGCGGTGCTCCCGCCCGACTACCGAGGCATCCGTCGCACCGGACCGATCGCGGCGCTCGACGACGGAAGCGAGTGGCACGAGATCGAGCTGCTCGACCCGACGCGCGTCATCGACGGTGGCGAACTCGACGGTATCCGGCTGACCGGATGGGTGAATGCGTCCTTCATCGAGGAGTACGACCCCTCGTTGCCCGACCTACCGCCCTGCCTGCACGACATCGGACCGATGCCGGAACCGTCCGGAGCCTCCCCGGACCACGTGTATTCGATTCGGCAGTTCGGTCTGGGCGGGTGCATCCGCACGGTGGTGACGTTCGGGCAGGACTTCGACACGGGCTACTGGCCGATCGACGGGATCACCACGGACATGAGGCCCGCCGGCACTCCCGCCCTCGCCCGCTACCAGCTCAACGGGACGACGGCCTTCGTGCTCGAGGGCGTCCCCTACGCCTGGGACCCCCAGTCCGGTACCCATGAGTCGAGTGTGGCCCTGGTCGGACGCTGGTCCGACGGGTCGCTGGCGATCTTCGTGACGATCCCGGGTACGACGTCGGTCACGGTCGCCGACACCGGCGAGCTGGTCATCGACGTCACCCCGTACGGCACGCCGCACTATGCGGGCAACGGCATTCACGTGCTGGGTGAGCCGGTCGTCGGACCGGGCGGAACCGTCGAGGTGTGGGGCCTGGCGCGCCCGTTCGAGGCGACGATCGGCACCACGATCCTGGACGAGAGCGGGGGACCGACGCCCGCCGCCACCGTCCCGCCCTACGTGATGACCACCGACTGGACCGAGGCGTGGGGGCTGTTCCAGTTCCGGGCCAGCGGGCTGCAGCCGGGTTCCCACCTCCTCACCCTCGTCATGGAGGGAGGCGAGGAGGCGATCGAGTACGACGTCCCGTTCGAGGTCCCGGCTCACTCACCTGAGATAGCGGTGACGGCGGACGACCTGGCGCTGACCGACGCCCTGCGTGCCTTCGCTGGCGGTGCCGGCAACGTACCCCCGTGGGCGGAGACAGTCGTGCTGGCGCTGGGCATCGACCACGAGGGCGAGCTCGATCCGGCGAGTCCCACTGGCTGGGAGATCGACGTGGAGGAATGGAACGGGTACGTCGGGCCGTTCGACGTCCTCGGCCCTCTCCGCGGGGAGGCCGGCATCACCGTCACCTCGGTCGGTCCGCGGCCGCACTGCGCCAGCCCTCCGCTGGAAATCCCGTGGGCATCGGCACGCCGGCTGACGATCGAGCCCGCCGGAGTCACCTCGTGCCTCGAGTGGTATGCGGTGTCGGTCTTCCTCGACGACGCCGGTCGGATCGAACGGGTGATGCTCGACCTCTGGGAGCCGTGATCGAGGAACAGCGCGGATCGAACTGATGTTCGGTTTTCTGTCGTACCCTGCCGGTAGGTTGGCTCCATGTTCGATCACGGGATCTTCGAGAACGGTGTCGCTGTTGATCGGTTGGAACAGGACTTCGCCCGCCTGACCGCGGCGATGTCCCGGCTGGAGGCTCTCCGTTTGAAGGTGTTGCGGGACCTGGATGTTGCCCAGGTCGCCACTGCCGAT
>DATHWB010000165.1:0-16362 GCA_035460965.1 Acidimicrobiia bacterium | reverse complement strand
AAGCGGACGTACCCGTGCTCCAGATTTCGATGCCCACCCTCGATCCGCACGTCCTCTTCGACATCGGCCGCACGCTGGCGCCGCTCCGGGACCAGGGTGTGCTCATCATCGGATCGGGGTTCTCGACACACAACCTGCGCGAGATGCGCATGGACCGTCCTGCGTACGACCCGCCCCCTGCCTGGTCGGCCGAGTTCGATGACTGGTTGGCCGGGATGGTCGACGCCAACGACATCGACGCGCTGCTCGACTTCCAGGTCAAGGCGCCGGCCGCCGGCATCGCCCATCCCCGCACCGAGCACTTCGCCCCGTTGTTCGTGTCGCTGGGAGCCTCGGTCGAACGGGGAGGCACGGGTCGAACCGTCGTCGACGGGTTCTGGTTCGGCCTGTCGAAGCGCTCGATGCAGTTCGGCTGAATCTCCGTGTGGAATTCGTGTTGACGACCACGGGCCGGACCGTGTTCAGTCCCCGATCACTTCGGACGTGACCACTGCCCCGAGGATGGCGCCGTCGAGACCACGCACCGGGGCGCAGTGGGTCCGGGTCACGATCTCCGCACCGTCGGCGCGTCGGATCCGCAGGTAGAAGGGCCCGGTCGAACGACCTGTCCGGATCGTCTCGACCACGGGCGAGTTCTCGCCGTCGAGCGGCGTCCCGTCCTCGAATCGCACGTCGAACTTCTCCTGACTCGCCGTCAGTTCGTCGGGACGCTCGGCGTCGTCGAACAGAGCCAACATCTCCCGCTCCGCCCGGTTCGCACCGATCACCCGAGGCGGATCCCCGGCGAAGACCGAGATGGCGATCGGGAGCGAGTCCATCACCTCCGCCCGCACCTGTCTTTCGAAGTCGAGTTCGGCCCCCAGCGACCTCCTGTCGATCCCGACCAACACCAGGGCGGCCAGCGCCGGCAGGACCTCGGGGGCGAAACCGGGCCTGGCACCAGGCCGCCAGCCCACCACCACCAGGCCCTCCAACTCCTCACCCGAGCGCATCGTGACGGCTGCGACATCGTGGTCTCCCACGATGTCGAGCCACGGTGGACGGTCGGCGAGGTCACTCAACGTGCCGTTCGGGAGAGCCAACAATCGAACCGCCACATCGTCGAGATCGAACACGCGGCTGCTGCCGTCCGGGCGGTGCAGCACCAAATCGTTCGGGCGGCGCTCGAAGACCAACACCGTGGTCGCTCCGAGCATCTCCCGCCCCAGCCTGCCCACCCCGGTGAGGATGCGGGACAGCGAGGTTCCGACGAGGAGGTCTGCCACCTCCTGCAACAACCGTGCTCGCGGCGGCACCACCGCGACGTCACGGACCTGCGACCGAGGGGCGACCTCCTCGTCACAGGCGGGGAGTTCCAGACGAAACGATGCGCCCGAGCCGCCGGGGGGCGGAACGGAGGCCAGCGAGCCCCCGAGCAGGTTCGCCAGCCTGCGGCTCGTCGAGAGGCCGACGCCGAGGCCATGGGAGGAAGGGACCTCGCCTCCCGGCAGGCCAGGGCCGGTGTCGGTCACCATGACCGCCACCACGTCCCCGTGTCGTCCCAGGGTGACCGAGACCGGACCGGTCGGAGCGTACCGGCTGATGTTCTGGAAGAGGTTGGTGAGTATCTGCGACGCCAGCGGTGGATCCGTCCTCACCGCAAGCGACGTGTCGCCTCCGATGGACGTCCGATCTGACACCGACGGGAAACGGGCGAGAGCCTCTTCGACCAGTTCCAGTGCCGACACCGCCCGAGCCTCCGCCCGCAGAGTCCCGGAATCGAGTCGGGTGCGCTGCACCACACCCTCGATGATCGCCCGGAGGTGGTTGGCCTCAGCCCGTGCCACTGCGAGCAGCTCCGCCGTTTCGGTCTCGTCGAGCGGCACCGGCGGGTCCGTGACGAGATCGATCGCCCCGAGCACACCGGCCAGCGGCGTCCTCAGCTCGTGGGCGAGTTCGGTGATTCGATCATCCATCCGGGTTTCCAACCAGTCCAGGCTAAACGCCGACCGTGACACCCCGGCCGTCGACCGGACCGCCTCAGGACCGCAACACCTCGAGGGTCCGTTCCGGTTCGGGACCGACGAGCGTCACGTCGAGCATCGTCACGCCTGCAGCCCGGTAGGCGGCCAGCCGGTCGGCGACGAAGGCCGCCTCCCCGATGAGGTGCACCCGATCGAGGTACTCGTCGGGAACGGCCTCGGCCGCCTCCTCCTTGCGACCCGACAGATACAGCTGCTGAATCCGCCGCGCCTGCTCTTCGTATCCGTAACGGGCGAAGAGGTCGTTGTAGAAGTTGCGGCCGGGTGCTCCCATCCCACCGACGTACAACGCGGTCCGTTCCCGCGCCGAAGCCCTGAGACGGTCGACCTCGTCGCGGGCACACACCGCCGCGTGGCAGCCTGCGGTGATCTCGAGCGGTCCCATCTCCGGATCGCGACGACCGAGGCCCTCCGCCAGGTCGGTCCCCCAGACCTCGTCGGACCGTTCGGGGTCGAAGAAGGCAGGCAACCACCCTTCCGCGATCTCGGCGGCGAGGGCGACATTGCGGGAACCGAGTGCGGCCAGATGGATGGGGATGCGCGGACGCACCGGACGGTTGATGAGCTTCAGCGGCAGACCGATGCCATCCGGGAGCGGAAGCGGGTGAATCGGTCCGTCGTGGGTCAGAATCTCCCGCCGCCACACCTTCCGGCAGATCTCGACGGTCTCGCGCGTTCGGCCCAACGGATGGTCGTAGGCGACCCCGTGCCATCCCTCGATCACCTGGGGTCCGGAGGCGCCGAGCCCGAGGACGAATCGGCCGGCGGAGAGGGCGTCGAGTCCGGCTGCCGTCATGGCGATCAGCGTCGGGGTGCGGGAGTAGAGGGGGAGGATGGCGGTCCCCAAACCGATCGTCGACGTGGACTCGGCCAGGGCACCCAGCAGGCTCACGGCGTCGAAGGTGTACACCTCCGGCACCCACAGCATGTCGAATCCGAGGGATTCCGCCCGGCGTCCAAGCTGCACCGCCTCACGGGCGTCCCCGCCGTACGGGAGGGTGGTGGACAGCCTCACGTCACCGCTCCGGATCGCTCGAGGTCCGCCACCCGATCGTCGGAGTAGCCGAGCTCGCGGAGGATCTCGGCCGCCCGAGCTGTGTCCGCTTCGGGCACCGCCGCCGCCTCCCGCCCGTCGAACCGGGGGGTTGCGGCCGGCCGGAGGGATCGGCCGTCGACGGAGACGAACATGCCTCGGGCGACGTTGTGCGGATGGTCGGGAGCCTCGGCCATCGACAGCACGGGTGCGACACAGGCATCGGTCCCGGCGAACACCTCGGTCCACTCGGCGCGGGTGCGGGACCGGAACACCTCCGCGAAACGGCGATGGAGAACCGGCCAGTCGGACACCGAGTGCTGGTGAGGAAGGTCCTCGTCCTGGAGGCCGAGACCGTGCAGGAGCGCCGCGTAGAACTGGGGCTCGAGCGCACCGACCGCCATGTGCTCACCGTCGGCGGTCTCATAGGTTCGGTAGAACGGTGCCCCTCCGTCGAGGAGGTTGGACTGGCGTCTGGGCTGCCACCACCCCTCCCCCATCAGCGCGAACTGCACCGATCCCAGATAGGCGGCGCCGTCGACCATGGCGGCATCGACGACGCATCCGCCACCACCGGCACGGGCGGCGAGGATCCCGGCGAGCACACCGCCGATCAGCATCATGGCGCCGCCGCCGTAGTCGCCGACGAGGTTGAGCGGAGGGACCGGCTGGGAGGCGGGTCCGATGGCGTGGAGCATCCCGCTGAGCGCCAGGTAGTCGATGTCGTGTCCCGCCATCGAGGCCCACGGTCCGTCCTGGCCCCAACCGGTCATGCGGCCGTACACGAGCGAGCCGTTTCGGGCGAGACACTCATCCGGGCCGAGGCCGAGCCGCTCCATCACACCGGGTCTGAACCCCTCGACGATGGCGTCGGCCCCGGCCACCAAGTCGAGCACGATCGCGGCACCGTCGGGCTGCTTGAGGTCGATGCCGATCGACCGCCGTCCGCGCCGAAGCAGGGCCGGCTCCACGCCGGCGAGGTCGTCGTCTCTCCGGTTGGGGCGATCGACACGGATGACGTCCGCCCCCATGTCGGTGAACCACATCGCGGCGAACGGAACCGGGCCGAGGCCCGCCATCTCGACGATCCGCACGCCGGACAACGGGCCGGTCATCGCCCGGCTCCGCCGGACAGTACCGACTGCATGATCGCCATGCAGTCGCCGATGGTCTCTTCGTCCTTGGCGGAACGGCGCAAGATCCCGGTGAGAGCAGCCCCGCGCATGTGGGTCACCACCGCCTCCATCCCGCGCCCGAAGCCGTCCAGCGCCGCCAGATCCCCGAACATCGCCCTGCCGGCACGGTGATACTGCCGGGCGATCTCGCGCTCGGCGGCTATCAGGGTGCGGTGTAGGTCGTCATCGGTGCGGGAGGCCACCCACAACTCGATCGCGGCCTGGAACAGATCCGTGTTGAACGTGGCCCACAGGGCGCGAATACCGGCTTCCAAGTGGTCGCCCCCGGACGGTAGGGCGGGAACCGCCGCCAGCATCTCGGTCGCCCGAACCTCTGCGAGGTGCGTGATCGCCGCGGCGAGCAACTCGTTCCGGAATGGGAACTGGTGGGTGAGCGCTCCCCTCGACACTCCTGCCCGCTGCTGGATGGCCGTGGTGGTGGTGCCTCGATATCCGAACTCGATGAGACACTCGATCGTGGCGTCCAGGACCGCCTGCCGGGTCGTCGCCGAGCGTTCCTCCTGGGTGCGACGCTCCGCAGCCGCCATGCGAGCAGCGGTGTTGACGGGCATGGGCATCGCCGCCTAACTTACAGACAGATCGTTCTGTTTGTCAACGACGGGAGCCACCGGGTGAAGCGCACGCTCTACGACGACGACCACGAGCTCTTCCGGCGGTCCTTTCGGGAGTTCGTGGAGAACGAGATCGTGCCCCACTACCCGGGCTGGGAAGAGGCCGGGATCGTCCCGCGCTCGCTGTTCCAGGCTGCCGGTGCCAGGGGGTACATCGGGATGAGCATCCCGGAAGCACACGGCGGGAGCGGCGTGCGTGACTTCCGGTACAACGCCGTGATGGCCGAGGAATACGCCCGAGCCGGGGTCGGCCCTGCCGGAGCCGGAATCGGACTCGAGACGGACATCATCATCCCCTACTTCCTGCACGCCGGCGACGACCAGCAGGAACGATGGCTCCCGGGAATCGCCCGCGGTGAACTGATCAGTGCGATCGCGATGACCGAGCCTGGGACCGGCTCCGACCTGGCCGCGATCTCCACCACTGCCATCCGGGACGGAGGCGAGTACGTGGTCAACGGTCAGAAGACCTTCATCTCCAACGGCCAGAACGCCGACCTCGTGCTGGTCGCCGTCAAGACCGACCCGACAAAGACCCACGCCGGGATGTCGCTCCTCGTCGTCGAGACCGACCGCCCCGGATTCAGCCGCGGCCGCAACCTGGACAAGGTGGGCATGCACGCCCAGGACACCAGCGAACTGTTCTTCGACGACGTCCGGGTGCCCGTCGGCAACCTGATCGGGCCGGAAGGGACAGGCTTCTTCCAACTGATCGACAAGTTGCCCCAGGAACGCCTGTCCATCGCAGTGGGGGCGATGGCAGCCGCCGAAGCGGCCTTCGCCTGGACGCTCGCCTACGCCAAGGAACGACAGGCATTCGGGCGGCCGATCGGACGGTTCCAGCACAACCGGTTCGTGCTCGCCGAGATGCGCACCGAACTCGACCTCGGATGGTCGTTCGTCGACCGGCAGATCGAGGCGCTCAACGCCGGGACACTCACCGCCGAGGACGCCGCCGAGGCAAAGTGGTGGTGCACGGAGATGCAGGTGCGCCTGATCGACCGCGGAGTGCAGATGCACGGAGGCTACGGCTACATGCGGGAGTATCCGATCGCCCGGGCGTGGATGGACGGTCGGGTACAGACGATCTACGGCGGAACGACCGAGATCATGAAGGAGATCATCGGACGCGGGCTGGGGGTCTGAGGTGGGTGCTTCGCTGGTCTACACGGACGAACACGATCTCTTCCGCAAGGTCGTCGCCGAATTCGTCGCCAAGGAGATCACGCCGCACGTCGACGAGTGGGACGAGGCAGGCACCTTTCCTCGGGAGCTGTACGCCAAGGCCGGCGCCCTCGGCCTGTTCGGGATCGGGTTCGAGACGAAGTACGGCGGCATGGGTTCGATGGACGCGCTGGCCTTCGTCGTCCTGGCGGAGGAATTGGCACGCTGCGGTGCCGGTGGCGTCCCCGCTTCCCTCTTCTCCAACTACATCGGGGCACCGCCCATCCAGCGGGGAGCCAACACCGAGGTCAAGAGGGAGATCCTGCCGGCGATGCTGGCCGGGTCGGCGATCTGCGCCCTGGCGATCACCGAACCGGGCGGCGGCTCCGACGTGGCGGCTCTCACGACCACGGCCGTCAGAGACGGCGACGACTACATCGTGAACGGGTCGAAGACCTTCATCACGTCCGGGATGCGGGCGGACTACATCACCACCGCAGTGCGCACGGGCGGGGCGGGACCCGGCGGGCTCTCACTCCTGGTCGTCCCCGCCACCGTCACAGGGTTGGAGCGGACGCCTCTCGCCAAGATGGGATGGTGGGCCTCGGACACGGCCACCCTCTACTTCGACGACTGTCGCGTCCCCGCCCGCTACCTGCTCGGCGAGGAGAACGGCGGATACCGACTGATCATGGAGAACTTCAACTACGAACGCCTGTTCATGATCGCCGGCATGACGACAGCAGCCCGGGTGTGCTTCGAGGAGGCACTCTCCTGGGCGCGGGACCGACACACCTTCGGATCTCGCCTGGCGGACCACCAGGTGATCCGGCACAAGCTGGTCGAGATGGACCGCATGATCAATGCCACGACCGCCTGGATGGAGCAGCTGGCGTGGCGGGTGAACCAGGGTGAGACTCCTGCCGCCCAGCTGGCGGAGTGCAAGGTGCAGGCCAGTCTCACGATGGAGTTCTGCGCCCGCGAGGCCGCCCAGATCCTGGGAGGGGCCTCGTACATGCGGGGGAACCCGGTGGAGCGGCTGTATCGCGAGGTGAGGGTCAACGCCATCGGTGGAGGCTCCGAAGAGATCATGCGCGACCTCGCCGCCCGCCAGCTCGGCATCTGACGGAGCGTATCCTGGCGAGCCCACGAGCCGAGGAGTATGGGTGGATCGACGAGGCGCCACGATGGCTGCGGCCGCAGGGTTCGTGTTCCTGGTGGCGCTCTTCGCCTCGGCGGTCGGCGGGCCGTGGACGCTCGAGGAGCGCGACTACGGATCGCTCGCCGGATGGTGGCCGTTCGGTCAGCTCGATGAGTTCGAACTCCCCGATGTCATCGAGGTCGGGGAGCCCGTCGCGCTGGAGCCTCGGACACCGCCGGATCTGACCTGGCTCAGGAATCTCTTCGTCGCCCTGGCGGTGCTGGCCGTGGCCCTCGTGGTCGTGTGGCTGATGCAGCGTTTCGCGCGCAGCCGCCCACGTCCCCACGATCCCGTTCGCCATGAGGAAGGAACCGAGACAGCCGATGTACCGGATGAGCCCGAGCTACCCGTGCTCCGGCAAGGAGCGGCGGACGCTCGGCGCATGCTGGCGGAGGGCACCGATCCGACCGACGCGATCATCGCCGCATGGCTCACCCTCGAACGGGCAGCCGAGGAGTCCGGAGTGACCCGAATGCCCTCGCACACTCCGACCGAGTTCGCGGTTCTCGTGCTCGACCGCACTGCCGCCGACCCCCGTGCCACCGCCGGGCTTCTCGAGCTCTACCGCCGCGCCCGGTTCTCGCAACACCCGTCCGGGCCGGCAGACGTCGCCGCCGCGATCCGACACCTGAGTGCCCTGTCCGAGTCCTTGGAGCGGCCTCTCATCGGGGCATCGTCGTGACCGGCGACGACCGGCGCCGGCTCGTGCGCGCGGGGGCCTTCGCTCTACTCACGATCACCCTCCTCGCATGGAGCATCGGCGTGAGCCTGTCCCAGAGCCTGCTGCTGGGCGGGGTGGCTCTCGCCATCGTCCCCGTGCTGTCCGCGCCCCTCGACCCGCCGGTGACCCTCCCCTGGGTACCTGTTCGCCGCGGGCACGGCGCCAGGCGCGATGTGTCGAGACTGGCGTGGGGCATGACCCGACGACGAGTCGACCCGCGGGTGGTGCGCCGACTCGCTGCCTCGGCGCGCACCCGCCTGTCCAACCTTCGAATCGACGTCGACGACCCGAGCCAGGCGACTGAAGCCGAGAAGGCACTCGGTACGTGGGCATACAGTGCGCTGGTGGTGGGCGACCCGCATTCGTTTCGACAGCGCGACGTGCTCAGGCTCGTCGAAGCGCTGGAACGCCTCGACGTCCGACGACCGACGGAGGGAACGGCGTGACACTCCATCCCGTACCCGTCGCCGAGGTCGCGCGCATCGGCGAGACGGTCTTGGCCGAGGTCCGAACGGTGGCAGTCGGGATGGACGACACCCTCCGCCTCGCCCTCGCAACGATCCTCTCCGGCGGCCACGTGCTGTTCGAGGACGTCCCCGGTCTCGGAAAGACCCTGGCTGCGCGGAGCATGGCGACCGCGCTGGGTCTCGACTTCGGCCGTCTGCAGTGCACACCCGATCTCCTGCCGTCGGACATCACCGGCTCGTATGTGTACGACCCTGCGGAGTCGCAGTTCATCTTCCGGCCGGGTCCGATCTTCACCGGACTGCTCCTGGCCGACGAGATCAACCGGACGGCACCCAAGACCCAGTCGGCGCTTCTCGAGGCGATGGCGGAGCGACAGGTCACGGTCGAAGGCAAGTCCTTCGCTCTCGAACCCCCCTTCCACGTGATGGCGACCTCCAACCCGGTGGAGTACGAGGGGACGTATCCGCTGCCGGAGGCACAGCTGGACCGATTCATGGTCCGTCTGGCAGTCGGATATCCGGAGCGCGACGCCGAGATCGACATCCTCGACCGCCGGATCACCCGCCGATCGGAAGCGGCACCCGTCGAGACGGTGGTCGATGCCGAGACCGTGCTGGGGATGCAGGCGGGAGTGGAAGCGGTGGACGTCGACCGTGACGTCATCGGCTACTGCGTCGACATCGCCGCCGCCTCCCGCGTCCATCCCGCAGTGGAGGTCGGGGTGTCTCCCCGCGGTGCACAGTCACTGATGCTGGTCGCCCGCGGGCTGGCCGTTCTCGCCGGCCGGGACTACGTGACCCCCGAAGACGTCAAGGAGGCGGGTGTCGCCGCCCTCGCCCACCGCATCACGCTCACACCACAGAGTTGGGCGAGCGGCGTCGATCCCCGGTCTGTCGTGGCAACCCTCCTCGAGCAGGTGGCGGGTCCCACCGTCACTCCCACCGGACGGTGACCGACCAGGACGGTGCGGGGCGGCGCTGGCGGCTGGGGAACACCGCCCTGTCGTGGACAGCGATGGGCTACGCGCTGGTGCTCCTGGGTCTCGTCGTCGGGCGGCCCGAGGTGATCGGAATCGGAATGCCGCTCGTGATCGGGATGCTCTGGAGTTGGTCGCACCGCCCCACGGACACGCCCGACGTGACGCTCAGGGACTGCCGGTACCGGACCGAGTCCGGGAGGGTGGAGGGAAGCCTGGTGGTCACGACGGTGCCCGGGGTGGCCACCATCAGCGTTCGCGTGGGCTCGGAGGGCCACCGCCCGGCGGACGCCCTGCTGTCGGCATCCTCCTCGCGGCCTGTGACCCTCGCCGTGAGCGGAACCCGTACGGGCCGGCGCAGCGTGTTCGACGTCGCCCACATCCTCTCGGCAGACGATCACGTCGCTCAGTCGGTTCCGGCTGCGGTCGGTCCGGTGGACGTCAAGGTGCTCCCCCGCACCCGGCCGTCCGGACGGCTGCCTCTGCCGTTCCGCCTACAGGGACTCACGGGTGCCCACGACTCACGGAGGATCGGAGACGGCGGGGACTTCCACGACATCTCGGAGTTCGTCGCCGGGGACCGCCTGCGCCGGATCGACTGGCGGGTGACTGCTCGGCGCATCGGCCAGGGTGGGGCGGCGTCACAGATGCTCGATCGGCTCTACGTGCGACGAAGCCATGCGACCGCGGACGCCGTCGTGATGCTGGTACTGGACTCCCGCGACGACATCGGACCGGACGTGTCGACCTGGGCGAGCAGTCGGCCGGTCCATCCCGACGATCAGACGTCGCTCGACATCGCCCGGGAAGCGGCCGGCACCCTCGCCCGGGGCTACCTGGAGGCAGGCGATCGCGTGGGGGTGGTGGATCTCGGACGCACCTCCCGGGCTTTGCGGCCGGCCGGAGGGCGACGGCATCTCTCCCGGGTGCTGCACCAACTGGCGGACGCCCGGCCCGAGGGAGAGGTCCAGGTACGCATCCGCCCCCCACAACTGCCGTCGGGTGCCATGGCGGTCGTCTTCTCGACGTTCCTCGACGACGAGACGGTGGGACTGGCCGAATTGTGGCGAGCAGCAGGTCATCGGGTGCTGGCGGTCGACGTCATTCCCCCGATCGACACCGAGCGCATCACCCGCCAGGAGTCACTCGCCCACCGGATCGTGGAACTCGAGCGAGGCGACCGCATGTTTCGCCTCCGCGCCGGCGGCGTCGACGTGGTCCCGTGGAGTGACGACCGCTCACTCGATGCCGGACTGCAGGCTTCGACGCGTCGCCGGCCCCGGGAGCGTCGGTGACGATGCCGACCTGGTCTCCCCCGCCTCTCGGGCGCCGTCTGGCGTCGTTGGGATGGCGCGTGGTTCGAACCTTCGATCTCCGGAGACCGTCCTGGGTCGAGCCGTTGCCCCGGGTGACGATCGAAACCGCCACCGCCCTCCCGGCCTGGGTCTTCAACCTCACCGCCGCCCTCGTCGCCGGTGCCAGCACCTTCCTTCTTGCCGACAGCCGGGGGCAGTGGATCGTCTCGATCGCACTCATCGCCCCGATGGCAGCACGTCCCTCCGGTGCCCTCCCGGCGCTCTTCGCCGGCTGGACCGGCCTGCAGGTGGCGGTCGCCGGACCGGGAGTCGGTCCCGGCACCGTGGCCGGGGTGATCGTCGCTATCCATCTGCTGGCGGTGCTCACGACGCTCACCGCCAACCTGCGCCCGACCACGAAGGTCGAACTCGGAGTGCTGGCGGGACCCCTCCGCCGGCTCCTCCTGATCCAGGGACTCGTCCAACCCGCCGTGTGGGTCGCATCGGAGGCGGCGCAGCGCGACCAGGCGATGCCGTGGCTCGGCGTCGTGGCCGTCCTCGGCCTCGCCGCCCTCTCCTGGGCCATCGCATTCCGGTGGAGGTCCGACCAGCGGTGACCCGCTTGCCGGTGGTCCACGAGTTCGCTCCGCTCACAGCCCCCTCGGCCCAGACGGACTCCGGTCGACGGGGGACAGACCCCGACTCAGATCTCTCCCCCCAGGAGCGAAGCGACATTGGGGGGAGAAACCTCGCCGCCAGGAGAGGCGAGGGGGGCCGTCCCAAGAAAGGAAAGGTCAGCTCTTGATCCAGATCTGGCCGTCGGCGGCGGGCATTCGGAGGCGGCGGGTGGCGAAGAGGAGAACCACCAGGACCGCGATGAACGGAGTGATCTGGGGGAGCTGGTTCGGGACCCGGTCGACGTTCAGGTACACGGCGGCGAGCCCCACCGCCACGACCGCCTGCCCGACAGCCGACTTCCACCGCTTCCGGTAGAGCGACCGGAGCAGGAAGAGGACCAGCACGATGGTGACGAAGAGCAGCAACGCATGCGGGGCGTTCTGATCCCGCAGACGGAGCGTCTCGGCGAAACCGAACAGCAGCGCGCCCGAGGCGGTTCCCGTGGGACGCCAGTTGCCGAAGATCATCGTGGCCAGGCCGATGAAGCCTTTCCCGTTGGTCTGGCCCTCCCGGTAGAGCCCGGACAGCTGCACCGCCAGGAACGCCCCACCCAGCCCGGACAGGAGCCCGGAGATGACCACGCCGTAGTACTTGTAGAGGTAGACGTTCACGCCGAGCGAGTCGGCCGCATCGGGATCCTCACCACAGCTACGCAGGCGCAGACCCCACCGGGTCCGCCACAACAGGTACCAGGACAGCGGGATGATGAGGATGCCCACGAGGGTCATCCACGACATCTGGAAGAACAAACCGCGCAGGATGCCCCCGAGCTCGGAGACCAGGAACCAGTTGGTTCGTTCCATCCATCCGAAAATGTCGGGAGACCGCCAACCGAACAACGAACCTCCGGCCAGGAAGGGCACACTGAACGTCGACGTTCCGACGAGGGTCGGGGACTGGGTGATCGACCCGCCGTAGGCAGGGAAGATCAAGCCGGACAGGTAGCGAGCGATGCCGGGCGCCATCACGAGCAGCGCGGTGCCGGCGATGATGTGATCCACCCCGTAGGTGACCGTCACCAGCGCCATCAACAGACCGCCAAGCGCCCCCGCCAATGCCCCGATCAGCATTCCCAGCCACACGCTCCCGGTGTACAGCGTGCCCCACGCACCGAACCATGTGCCCAGCACCAACAGGCCCTCGAGACCGATATTGACCACGCCGGCACGCTCCGAGAACATGCCGCCCAGCCCGGCCATGAGGATCGGAATCGACCATGCCACGGCGATCCTCCACGTCCCGGACGACGTGAGGTCGCTGGTCGGGATACGGGCGTACCGCTCGGTGAGCGCCAGCAGCACCACGCCGAGGATGGCCAGAGCCAGCCAGTCCACCCGCAGGCCCGGGACCGAATTCACCCAGCTCTTCGTGATCGGGGGGAGGTCCTGGTTACCGGACATCGGATGACTCATCGTGCCTCCCCCACCAATGCTGCGGCTGCGCGTGCCGCCTCGGCCCGTCGGTAACGCTCGGCCACCGAGTAGGCGACAACGACGGAGAGGATGATCACGCCCTGGATGATGGCGACGATCTCCCGTGGTGCGTCGCCGCGCACCTCGAGGATGCCCGACGCCCTGCTCAGCCATCCGAACAGGAGCGCGGCGATGGCGATACCGCCGGCGTGGTTGCGTCCGAGCAGCGCCACGGCGATCCCGCCGAACCCGAGCCCCTGGGTGAACCGGAGGCTGTAGGTGTGGGTGTCACCGAGCAGTTCGGGAAGGCCGACCAGTCCGGCGACGGCTCCGGAGAGGACCATGGCCGTCACGATCATCCGCTTCGGGTTCACACCGCTGGCCTCGGCTGCCGACGGGTTCGACCCGCTCGCCCGGAGGTCGAAACCGAGCCGGGTGCGGTTGACCATCCAGTGGTAGACGAACCCGACGACGATCGCCACGAGGACGAAGCCCCACAACTGGCTGCGAGTTTGGATCCCGACAGCCGACAGCAGCGGGGACAGCGACGGGAACCATCCGGACCGGGGTATGGCGGCGAGGGCGGTGTCGAGTCCGTCGTCGGGAACGTCCCACACCCCGAGCAGATACGAGACGATCCCCCCGACTGCGATCCGGTTGAGCATGATCGTGGAGATCACCTCGTGCACGTTTCGGGTGACCTTCATCAGGCCGGACAGGCCCGCCCAGAACGCACCCACCGTCATGGCGGTCAGGACGATGAACAGGACGTGGAGAACCGGCGGGAGGTTGATCATCGCTCCCACTTGGGCGGCGATGAAGGCGGCGAGGATGTACTGACCTTCCACGCCGATGTTGAACAGGTTCATCCGGAACCCGATGGCGACGGCCACGCCCGACAAGTAGAGGGGTGTCGCCCAGTTGATCGTTTCGACCAGGGTGTTGGCCCTGGTCCCGTACTCGAAGACGTTGGCGGCCGCGGCGAACGGGTTGGCGCCGGAAATCGCCAGCACGATCCCGGACACGAGCAGCGAGAACGCCACCGCTGCGATCGGAGGCACCACTCCGAGCAGGCGGTCCTTCGTCACGACGCCACCGCCGCGCCGGTCATGTAGCTGCCGAGGTCACGCGGCGTGACGGTCGACGGGTCGAGGGTGGCCACGAACCGTCCGCGCAGCATCACCAGCAAGGTATCGGACAGCCCGATCAGCTCGTCGAGGTCGGCCGAGATGAGCAGAGTGGCCACGCCGTTCGCTCGGGCGTTGCGCAGCTCCTCCCACACCGCCGCCTGGGCACCTACGTCGATACCCCGAGTGGGATGGGATGCGATCAGGAGGCTGATGTCGGAGGCGAGCTCCCGGCCAACGATGAGCTTCTGCTGGTTCCCTCCCGAAAGCGCCAGGGCGAGCACGTCGACACTGGGCGTGCGGACGTCGAATCGCTCGATCATCTCCTCGGTGTCCTCCTTGGCAGCACGGGGGTCGATCAGCCAGCCGTACTTCACGAAAGGCGGCTGGGTCTGACGGCCGAGCATGTTGTTCTCCCAGAGAGGAGCATCGAGCAGCAGCCCGCGGCGATGCCGGTCTTCGGGGATGTATCCCACACCGGCCTCTCGGATGCGGCGCACCGACCACGTGGTGACGTCGGTGCCGTTCAGGACCACACTCCCGCCGACGACCGGACGCATCCCCAGGATCGCCTCGACCAGCTCCAGCTGACCGTTCCCTTCGACCCCCGCCACCCCGACGATCTCGCCGGCGTGCACCCGAAGGTCCAGGCCCTGGAGAGCCACGCTGGTCTCGGTGCCCGCCACATCCAGCTGATGGACGTCGAGGACGACCCGGTCGGTCACGGTCGACTCCCGAGTCTCCGGGCTCGGCAACTCGGCACCGACCATCAACTCGGCGAGGTCGTGAGAGCTCACGTCCTCCGGCTTGACCGTGGCGACTGTCCTCCCGCGACGCAGGACGGTGATCGTGTCGGCGATCTCCAAGACTTCGTCGAGCTTGTGGTCGATGAAGATGATCGTATGGCCCTCGGCCTTCAGCTCCCGCATGTTGCGGAACAGTTCCTCGACCTCCTGAGGCACCAGGGCGGCGGTCGGCTCGTCGAGGATGAGGATCTTCGCTCCGCGGAACAGCACCTTGATGATCTCGACCCGCTGACGTTCGCCCACCTCGAGCGTCTCCACCAGTTCGTCGGGATCGACCGCAAGTCCGTACTCACGTCCGACCTCGACGATGTGCTGGCGCGCCTCCTCGAAATCGATACGGCCCCCAGGCAAAGTGGGCTCCGCACCCAGTATCACGTTCTCGAGGACGGTGAAGTTGTCGGCCAGCATGAAGTGCTGGTGGACCATGCCGATGCCCGCCTCGATGGCGTCGGCCGGCGAGTGGAAATCCACTTCCTCGCCGTTCACGAACATCCGCCCCTCGTCGGCCTTCTGCATGCCGTACAGGATCTTCATCAGGGTCGACTTGCCGGCGCCGTTCTCGCCGCACAGGGCGTGGATCTCACCGGATGCCACCTCGAGGCTCACGTCCTGGTTGGCGATCACACCGGGGAACCGCTTGGTGATCCCCTCCAGTTTCACTGCGAGTTCGTTGTTCACTGCGCCATCCCGCCGTGGTGTCCCTCGTCTATGCGACGACCGCCGAATGATCGAAGGCCCCGGCGAACCGGGGCCTTCGAGACTGTAGCGGGCGGCTGACCCGCTGGGTGTTCAGGGTGACGTGGGAACGACGATCGACCCGTCGATGATCTGCTGCTTGTAATCGTCGAGCTGGTCGGCGATGTCGTCGACGAACCCGCCGGAGGTCGAGTAACCCACACCGTCGACCGACAGGTCGAGCATCTGCGGTCCGGCGGCGAACTCACCGTCGACGTGCGCCTGGATGGTGTTGTACACGGCGACGTCGACCCGCTTGAGCATGGACGTGAGGATGTAGTCCCGCACGTCCTCGCCTGCCGTCAGGTACTGGTCGGAGTCGACCCCGATCGCCCACACCTTCGTACCGTTCGCCTCCGAGTACTCCTTCGCCGCCTGGAACAGGCCGGCCCCGGTTCCACCGGCTGCGTGGTACACGACGTCGGCGCCGCTCTCGAACATCGATTGGGCGATGACCCGGCCGGACGCCGGATCGTTGAACCCGTCGAAGTTCGGCGGCTCGGTCACGTACTGACTCAGAATCTCGATGTCGGGGTTCACCGCCCGTGCCCCGGCGATGAAGCCGGCCTCGAAGCGCTGGATCAGCTCGATGTTCACTCCACCGATGAACCCGACCACACCAGTTTCCGACTTGAGAGCGGCGGCCGCCCCGACGAGGAACGAACCCTCGTGCTCGGCGAACACCAGCCCGGCCACGTTCGGCAGGTCCACGGACGCGTCGTCGACGATGGCGAAGTTGACGTCGGGGTTGGCCGTCGCCGCGTTCGTCATGGGAGTGGCGAACAGGAAACCGATCCCGAACACCAGGTCGTTCGTCTCGGCCTGCAGATTCAGCAGCTCCTCACGGTTCGACCCGTCCTCGTTGGCGGACGCTTCCGATGCCGTGATCCCGAGATCGGCCACGGCACGGTCGAGACC
>DATHWB010000164.1:0-5257 GCA_035460965.1 Acidimicrobiia bacterium | reverse complement strand
GGACGACAGGCCAAGGGCTTCGAGCGCACGATCCAGGGGGTGGAGGAAGTCACCTGGGACGGACCGATCGGCGGCGACACCGACTCCGGTCAGCGAGACCAGGACGAACGCTCCGCTCGACACCGCCACCGCCACCCGGCGACCTGCCGACGTCCTCGAGTGGGCGCGGGTGATCGCCCGAGACGCGATCTGCTCGGCGCGGCCACGACCGACTCCTGCCTCATATCGGGAAGCGAGCCGGCGGAGGCGATCGGAGGCGGGGTTTCGATCGTCCACGATTCAGTGAGGAAGGACGCTCCGACCTGTGGATTGTTACGAGAAACCCGCTCTGACCGGGCCGGAGGCGCCACCTCGTCGCATCCCGGACGTCTCCCGCGCCAGATGAACACCGGACGGGGTACTTTCCCTACCCTTTTCCCGTGCAGCAGCTCAGCGTGGCAGTGATCCTCCCGACCTACGACGAGGAGGGATTCGTCGACGAATGCCTCGCTTCGCTCGCAGTCCAGGACTACCGAGGACCTTGGGAGGTGGTCGTGGCCGACGGTGGATCGACGGACGCCACCGTCGACCGGATCGGCGCATGGGCCGACCGTCTCAGGCTCCGGATCCTCCACAACCCGGCACGGGTGCAGTCCGAGGGTCTGTGGACGGCGGCGACGGCAACCGAGGCCGATGTCCTGGTGCGTGCCGATGCCCACACCACGTACGCCCCCGATTACGTGCGGAGATCGGTCGAGATCCTGCTGGAGAGCGGGGCGACGGCCGTCGGAGGGCCCATGGCCCCCGAAGCCCCGTCCCGGTTCGGTCGGGCGGTGTCGCGCATGATGCGGTCGCGTCTCGGAGTGGGACCCGGCGCCTTCCATCACGGTGGCGACAGACGAACGGTGGACACGGTGTATCTCGGGGCATTCCGGCGCTCCGACTTCCTCGAGCTCGGGGGGATGCGGACCCTGCCGGCAGGGGTGGCAGAGGACGCAGACTTCTACTGGCGTCTGCGCCGGGCGGGTGGAACCGTGCTCCTCGATCCGTCGATCCGGTCGACCTACCGGCCGCGGGAGTCGTGGTCGGGCCTCGCCCGCCAGTTCTTCCGCTACGGGAGGGGCAAGGCGGACATGCTGCTCGTCAACCGGGCCTGGCCTTCCTGGCGTCCGTTCGCTCCGCTGGCGCTGGTGCTGGGACTGCTCCTCGGCCTGCTGCTCGGCCCGTTCGTCGGATGGTGGCCACTGGTCGCCCTGCTCGCCGCATGGATGCTGGCGCTGCTCGTGGCAGCGCGCGGCCGCCTCCTCGACCTGCTGGTGGCAGCGACGATGCACCTGGCCTACGGGTGGGGCCTCCTCGGCGGACTCTTCCGGTCGCCCGCTCGGGTGCGCGCTCAGGTGGTGTCGCGTTCCGTGCCGTGAGGCGTGTGATACCAGCCGCGCTGGCGCACCAGCCGGGCGGGGATCTTGAGGATCGGCAGGAGCGCCAGCACCGGGTATCGGACCAGGTAGCGGGCGGGAACCCCGTCACGGGCCAGGAACGGCAGGGGCGCCAGCACCTGGACGGCGGCCACGGTCCCCCACAGCCCGGCCGAGACCGGGAGTCCGAGGAGCCCGCCCGCCGCCAGGCCGGCGGACACCACCGCCACCCCCATCCTGCTGGGCTGGCGTAACCGAAGGGCGAGATCGAGGGCGGCGAGCGAGCGTAGCCGCAGCAGCGATCCGGACCAGCGGCGCGCCACCTCCGACCGTCCCGTCGCCCAGCGGGAACGCTGGCGGATCGCCACCCCCGCGTCGCTGGGCTTCTCGTCGCGCACCCGTACGTCGTGCAGCCACCGCACCGGGATTCCGGCAACGAACAGCCTGACACCCATTTCCTGGTCTTCCACCAGGCTGGTGCCGAACCCCCCGGCGGCCTCGATCGCCCCGGCGGTCAGGCACATGCCGGTGCCCCCCAGATCGGCCGTCCAGCCGAGATTGGTGCGGGCGAGCTGCACCATGCGGTTCGATGCCCAGTAACTGAGCGCCGATGCCATGGCCACCGGGGACGCGTCCGGATTCGACACGTCCAGGTACGCCTGCAGCACGGCGTGGCCGGCATCGAGCTCGTCCGAGAAGCGGGTGAGAAGGTTCGCCGGCACCCGGTTGTCGGCGTCGAGGACCACCAAAGCCTCGTCCGGATCGAGCGGGTGCCGTTCCAGATACCACGAGAGGGCGGCTCCCTTGCCGTCGTCGCCGGTCCGGCGTTCGGCCACGTTGGCGCCGGCGCCCTTCGCCACTTCCGCCGTGCCGTCGGTGCAGCGGTCCGCCAGTACCCAGATGCTGTGATGCGGATGGTCCTGGGAGGCGAGGTCGCCCAACACCCCACCGACCACACGTTCCTCGTCGTGGGCGGGGATCACCACTCGGAAGCGCCTTGCCCTGGAGCCGAGCGGAGCGGGCCGCTGGTTTCTCCATCCGGCGAGCGCGGTCGCCAGGTTCCAGACGACCAGCGACAGGAGGAGTGCTTCGGCACCGCGGAGGAGGCCTCGTAGCATGGCGTCCCGCAGGCTAGGGCCAGGGCGGCCCGGGGAGAGACAGATGACCAACGAGTACGGGTTCGCCCCGAAGTCCATCGCGGTGGTGCTGGGGACCCGTCCCGAGATCATCAAGCTGGCACACATCATCCGGCTGCTGGGCGACGCCGCCCTCGTCGTGCACACCGGCCAGCACTACGACCCGAAACTGAGCGGTTCGTTCTTCCCGGAGATGAGCCTGCCCGAGCCCGACGTGTTCCTCGGCATCGGTGGCCTCACCCGCGGAGCCCAGATCGGCATCGCCACCCAGAAACTGGACGAGTTGATCGGAGAGCGCCAACCCAGTGCCGTCGTCGTGCAGGGCGACACGAACTCGGTCCTGGCCGGAGCGGTCGCCGCCAACGCCCGCGACGTCGTGATCTGCCACATCGAAGCCGGCCTGCGCAGTTACGACCGGGCCATGCCGGAGGAACACAACCGGGTCGTCACCGACCACCTGGCGGACCTGTGCTGTGCCCCCACCGACGTCAACGTCGAGAACCTGGCGCGCGAGGGCATCACGGGGGAACGGGTGGTGAGGACGGGGAACACGATCGTCGAGGCGGTGATGGAGCTGTTGCCGAGCCGCGACGAACAGGCTCGGCTGGCCGCCGACCATGGGGTGGAGCCGGGCAGGTTCGTCCTGTCCACGTTCCACCGCCCCGAGAACGTCGACGATCCGGCCCGCTACCGGACGATCCTCACGGAACTGGCCGCCCTGGACCTGCCGGTGGTGCTCCCGCTGCATCCTCGATCGGTCCGGCGAGCCGAGGAGCACGGCCTCGGGGAACTCCTGTCACGCCTGCGAGTGGTGGAACCGATCGGATACCGGGAGTTCCTCGGGCTGGAGGCATCGGCAGGACTACTGATATCCGACTCGGGCGGGGTGCAGGAGGAGGCCTCGATCGTCAAGACCCCCTTGGTGGTGGTGCGCAACTCCACCGAGCGACCCGAGGTCATCGGTACCTTCGCCACCCGCTGTGCGCCAGGGCCCGAGATCGGTGATGCCGCCCGGGAGATGCTGTCCCGCGACGTCTCGTCGTTCGAGTCCCCCTACGGCGACGGCACCGCCTCCCGGCGTTCCCTCGACGCGCTGGCCTCGCTCCTGGCCTGATCAGCTCACGGGAAATAGCGCTGATTGGCCTCGACGACCCTGCCGCCGACCACGACCAGATCGAACGGCATGAACTCGGGGGTGAGCCCGTACACGTCCCCGCTCTCGCCCCCGGCGAGGATCGAGGCGATGGTGTCGCGATCGGTCTCCCGTGACGCCAACCCACCGTCGGCTCCCGGCGCGATGACGGTCCATCTCACGTCCGGGGACTCCTTCACCAGGTACGTCGCCGTCGAAGGGTTGTGGACGTAGACGTCGTTGGGGAGGTCCTCGCCTTCGGGAATGACCCCGTCCGCCACGGCCTGCTCGCGCGCTTCTTCACCCGACAACACCCTGGCGGGGTCCACGACCAGACCGCCGTCGACCGAGGAGATCCAAACGAACACCTGACCGTCCGGGAGCGCCAATCCGGTGTCGGGTGTCCCTCCGACCGGGGGCGACGAAGCCAGCAGTGCCTCGAGGTGGGGTCGGAAGTCGGCGAGTGCCGCCGAGTCGAACGAGACGAGGTCGTCCTTGCCGGGACATCCCCCTTCGTCGTAGGCGCCCGCCGCCAGCAGGACGAAGCGCTCGTGGGAGAGCGTGGCGTACTGCAGATGCAGTTCGGACGGTGTGCCGTCACCCATGGTGCCGCGGAACCCGTAGGCGAGCCCGGGCGTCCCGCCGAGGTCGATCGCCGTGGGCTCGAGCTGCTCCACGACGTAGTCGGTACCGCATCCGGAGGCTCGGTCCTCTTCGAACGTGGCGACGAACTGAGCGGCGATGGCCCGCAGGTTCGTCTCGTCCTCGGCCTCCGGGTCGAAGATCGTGTAGGTGTACGGGTCGGCGATGAACCACTCCACGAGGCCCAGGATCGCGCCGTCGCGGGAGACACACAGCAGCGGTGCCTCGCCTTCGCACCGGGCCACGGACCACCCGTCCGGGAGCGTCACGACCTGGGACGGATCGTCCCAGTCGATGGTGCCGGTCGTGGGTTGTGTCGTCGTGGTCGTGGGTTGTGTCGTCGTGGTCGTCGGTTCAGTCGTCGTGGTGGTCGTGGACGGGGTGGTCTGCTCGGTGGCGCTGCCGCCACACGCGGCAACGAGCAACGCCAGGCCTAGAAGGGCGGGAAGAGAACGCGTGCGCATCGATGGATCCTTTGGGTTGGTGGCTTCCGGACGATCCGGAACGCATCCGGAGGGCTGAGGTCAGCCCGTCAGGTCGAGTCCGTGGGACATGAGGTCGGCGGGGTCGTACTTGGCCTTGACCGCGGCGAGACGGTCGAAGTCGCTGACGCCGCGACGCGTCGCAAGTCGTCGGGCGGGACCGTCCAGGAAGTTCAGGTAGGCACCGCCCGCCCGCACCTTCGCGAGTGAGTCCATCATCGCCTCCAGGTGGGCTCCGACCACGCCTGCGGTCTGCGGGTCGGGTCCGACGCCGAGGGCCGACAGCAGGAACTCCGCCCGGCGGTTGCCGTACGCCGATCCGGCCTCGTCGACGGTGGAGATGGATCCGCCGGCATGCCTCACTTCCGAGAACACCAGCGCAGGTGGTCCGCCCACCGGAAGGGTGTCGGCGACGAGGACGTCGATCGCCTCGTCCGACAGGTCGGTCAGCCATCCTCCCCCGAATAC
>DATHWB010000163.1:0-1907 GCA_035460965.1 Acidimicrobiia bacterium | reverse complement strand
GATCCTCCTGGTGTTCGAAGTCCCAGGCTAGCCAGCAGCGGCGTAACCAAACCTCGGCTCGTGGCGCACAGGTCGGGCCGTGGCCCGGAAGTACCCCACGTTCCGGCACACCGTGCCGCCCACCCTCCACCGCGACGCCTGCGGCTGATGGACGTCGCCGTAGTAGTGGTATTGCGGACGGTGTTCGAGGAGGTATTCGAGGATCGGCCGCGACGCCCGTTCCTTCCGGCCGGTCACCACGTCGAAGTGCATCGGACGCACTTCGGGTGGAAGGTGGGAGCACAGGATGTCGACGGGGCCGATCGCCTGCAGCTTCGACTCCATCTCCTCATCGGTGACCTCGCCAGCGGCGTTCAACGGAGTGGAGACACCGCCTCCGACGATGCCGATCCTCCACCCTTCCAGCTCGATGACCTCACCGTCGACGAAGCGCCACCCCTCGGGGAGGTGCGCCTTCAATTGCTCGGGACGGTCCACGTTGCCGAACGTGGCATATCCGGTGGTTCCTGTGAGAGCGTCCCGCATCGCCGCGTACTGACCGAGAGCGTGGCTGTTGAACTGGGCACGAAACGCCTCGTGGTCCGATCCGATCTCTTTCGCCCAGATGGCCCGCATCCCCCCGAAGTCGCCGGCTGCCCGGGCACGACCGATCCGCCGTGCAACGTCCCGGCCGAGGATGTCGGCGGTGATCCCCTCCCCCGTCCGATAGTCCATGAGATTGAGAAGGTCACCGAGGACGAGCACCGGCTCCGACCCGCGAGCAAGAGCCGCGAGCGGTTCAAATGCACCGTGTACGTCCGAGACGATCAGCACGTCAGGCGGCTCCGTCGGTTTCGAGGCCCACCTTCGCCGAGTACCAGGCGAGGGCGCCGCCCCCGACCAGCGCGAGTACCAGGGCGAGCGGCCATTCGATGCCGAGGGGCGAGTACTCGGCCGACATGCCCGCCATGCCGAACCCGACCGATCCGGCCACCACGCGTCGTCCGGCGACCCCGAACCGCGATTCGGGGTCGAGGGATGGTCGGTCGAGGTTCCCGGCGAGGACCGTCATGAGGATCCACGCGATCAGCAGGACGACCCCCACGACGAGGACGACGGCATAGACCTTGATCACGCGGTGGTGACCGCACCGTTCTCGGCGGAACCGACGAGGGTGGCGTACTTGGCGAGCACACCCGTGGTGTAGCGGGGTGGCTGTGGCTTCCAGTTCGCCCGGCGTTCGGACAGCACGTCTTCGGACACCAACACGTCGAGGCGGCGTGAGGACAGCTCCACCCGGATGCGATCTCCTTCTTCGACGAGGCCGATCGGGCCCCCCACCTCGGACTCAGGGGCGACATGACCGATGCACAGCCCGGTCGTACCTCCCGAGAAACGGCCATCGGTGATCAGGAGCACGTCCTTGCCGAGACCGGCTCCCTTGATGGCCGCGGTGATTTGCAGCATCTCCCGCATGCCCGGCCCGCCTTTCGGGCCTTCGGTGCGGATCACCACGATGTCGCCCTTGTTGATGCGGTGGTTGAACAACGCCTCGAGTGCGGACTGCTCGCCTTCGAACACCCGGGCGGGGCCCTCGAAGGTGTCGAGGTCGATGCCGGCCACCTTGACGACGGCGCCGTCGGGAGCGAGCGAGCCGCGCAACACCGCGATCCCACCCTCTCGCGCCAGAGGTTCGTCCAGCGGCCGGATCACATCCTGATCCTCGGGAACGGTCACACCCGCGAGGTTCTCCGCCACAGTCCGTCCGGTCACGGTCGGAAGGTCCCCGTGGATCAGGCCTTCGTCCAACAGTGCCTTGAGCACTACCGGCACTCCGCCGATGCGATCGAGTCCCACCATGTGGTACTTACCGAAGGGCCGCAGGTCGCCGATGTGCGGTGTCCGCCGGCTGATCCGGTCGAAGTCCT
>DATHWB010000162.1:0-3797 GCA_035460965.1 Acidimicrobiia bacterium | reverse complement strand
TCCATCGGTCCAGGGGTTGGCGCATCCGGCAGGGTATCGTCCCGGGCGATGTCGTCGTCGTCGAGCTCCACCATCACTGTGGTGGGCTCGGTCAATCTGGACCTCGTTGCCTACGCCCCGGCCCTGCCGCGTCCCGGTGAGACCGTGACGGACGCCACGCTCGAGCGACACCCGGGAGGCAAGGGAGCCAACCAGGCGCTGGCCGCCCGACGCTTCGGCTCCGAGGTGCGATTGGTGGCACGGGTGGGTGAGGACCTCGAAGCCGACCTGGCCCTGCGCGAACTGCGCGCCGACGGGGTGGATCTCTCCGCCACTCTGCCGCGGGCCGATGCCGCCACGGGTGTGGCACTGATCGTGGTGGCGCCCGACGGAGAGAACCAGATCGTCGTCGCCCCGGGAGCGAACCGTTTGCTCGGGGCCGTCGATGTGACGGTGGGGGCAGGCGATACGGTGGTGTGCCAGTTGGAGATACCCGTCGAGGCGGTCGAAGCGGCGATCCGGCAGGCGGCGTTCGGGATCCTGAACTGCGCGCCGGCCCGCGACCTCCCGGTGGGGGTTCTCGACGCATGTGACCTGGTGGTCGTCAACGAGACGGAGCGGGCACATTACGGAGACGCGCTCGACCGGCATCCACTCGTGGTCGAAACCCTGGGAGCACGAGGGGCCCGGGTGGTGAGGCGCGGTGTGGAGGACCTGAGGGTGCCTTCCGTCGCCGTCGAGGCGATCGACTCCGTGGGAGCAGGGGACAGCTTCGTCGGCGCGCTGGCAGCGGAGCTGACGTCGGGCCGGGAACTTCCAACGGCGCTGCGTCTGGCCGCGGCCGCCGGTGCCCTCGCCACCACCAAGCGAGGAGCGCAGCCGGCGATTCCCTACCGTCAGGACGTGGTCGAGTTCCTCGGCGAGGTCCCCACATGAGCACCCCGATCATCATCGACTGTGATCCCGGTCACGACGACGCCATTGCCATCCTCCTGGCTGCCGCCAGCCCGGAGCTCGAACTCCTCGCGGTCACGACGGTGGCGGGCAACACCACCCTCGACAAGACCACGGCGAATGCGATCCGTGTGCTCGACCTCCTCGGGATCGACACGCCGGTGGCGGCAGGCGCCGATCGGCCGCTGGTGCGTGACCTGGTGGTGGCGGAGTACGTACACGGGGCGTCGGGTCTCGACGGTCCGGTGCTCGATCCCCCGAGCCGAGCGCCGGATCCGCGGCATGCCGTGGAACTGATGGCACAGGTGGTCGCGGCATCGGAACGACCGGTCACCCTGGTTCCGGTGGGACCACTGACCAACGTCGCGCTGTTCCTCGCGGTGTATCCCGACCTCGCCGCTCGCCTGGAGCGCGTGGTGCTCATGGGCGGTTCGATCGGCATGGGCAACGTGACCCCGTCCGCCGAGTTCAACATCTACGTGGATCCCGAAGCTGCACATCGCGTGTTCGGATCGGGCTTGGACGTCACGATGATCGGCCTCGACGTGACGCACAGGGCGCTGCTCCGGCCACACGATGCTGCCCGGTTCGCCGGTGGCGGGCGCGTGTCCCGCTTCGTAGCCGACCTGTACGGGTTCTTCTCACGTCACGAGCCCGCCGGCGGAGCGCAGGGGGTACCGGTTCACGACGCGCTGGCGATCGCCCATGTGATCTGGGACGACCTGGTCGTCACGGAGTCCCGTGCGGTGGAGATCGACCGGGGGGAGCAGGGACGCGGGAGAACCGTGGTGGACCGCCGACGGCGGGGCGCAAGACCCGGTGCTGTCAGTGTCGCCACCGAGGTCGACGGGGTCCGTTTCGCCGAGCTGCTGGTCGAGCGCATCGAATCGCTCGACCGAGGCTCGGGGGGACGACGCGTACGCCGTCCCCCCGGGTGACGATCAGGACACTGCGGCGATCGCCGCGTCGATGTCTTCCTTGATGTCGTCGATGTGCTCGATTCCGACCGAGATGCGGATCAGATCGGGCGAGACGCCCGAGGACACCTGCTCGGCGTCACGCAGCTGCTGGTGTGTGGTCGAGGCGGGATGGATCACCAGCGTCTTGGCGTCGCCGACGTTGGCGAGATGGCTGGCGAGGACCGTGTGGTCGATGAACCGCTTTCCAGCCTCGTACCCGCCCTCGAGCCCGAAGGACAAGACCCCGCCGAAGCCGTTGCGGAGGTACTTCTGGGCGTTGGCGTGGTAGGGGTGACTCTCGAGCCCTGGGTACGACACCCATGCCACCTTCGGGTGGGACTCCAGCCATCTCGCCAACTCGAGCGCGTTGTCACTGTGGCGCTGCACTCGCAGCGACAGGGTCTCGAGTCCCTGCAGGAACAGGAAGGCGTTGAACGGTGACAGCGCAGCTCCGAGATCGCGCAGCCCCTCGACCCGCGCCCTGATGGCGAACGCGATGTTGCCGAAGTCCGACTCCGGGTTGAACACGTCGGTGAAGACCAGGTCGTGATATCCGGGTGCCGGTTCGGTGAACGTGGGGAACTTGCCGCCACGCCAGTCGAAACGACCCGAGTCGACGATCACTCCGCCGATCGAGGTTCCATGGCCGCCGATCCACTTCGTCGCCGACTCCACGACGATGTCGGCCCCGTGGTCGATCGGTCGGCACAGGTATCCGGCCGCACCGAACGTGTTGTCCACCACCAGCGGTATCCCATGGGCGTGGGCGACCGCCGCGATCGCCTCGAAGTCAGGCACGTTGTACTTGGGGTTGCCGATGGATTCGAGGTAAATGGCCTTCGTGTTCTCCTGGATGGCCGCCTCGAAGTCGGCGGCGTCGTCCCCGTCGACGAAGGTCACGCCGATGCCCTGGCGAGGGAACGCAACCTTGAACTGGTTGTACGTGCCGCCGTACAGGTAGCTCGTGGAGACGATGTGATCGCCCGTCGACAACAACGTCGTGAATGTCAGCAACTGGGCGGCCTGGCCGGATGCGGTGGCTACGGCGGCCACGCCACCTTCCAGTGCCGCAACCCGCTTCTCGAACACGTCCGTGGTCGGATTCATGATTCGGGTGTAGATGTTCCCGAACTCCTGGAGCCCGAACAGGCGGGCGGCGTGGTCCGTGTCGTCGAACGTGTACGACGTCGTCTGGTAGATCGGCACCGCCCGCGCATTGGTGCCGGGCGCCGGATCCTGTCCGGCGTGTACCTGGAGTGTCTCGTATCGGTAGCTCATGGCTTCCTCTCTCTGATGTCAGGCGACTGCGTTGGTTCTGGACGCGGCGCCGAGTGCGATGTCGACCGGGATCGCCCGACCGAGCGTGTGCCCGACCGGTGAAGTCGAGGTCACTTTGGCGTGGAGGGCCTCGATGGCCTCGGCGGATGCGTCGGACTCGAGGTGGACCTTGGCGCTGATGGATCGGAAACCGGCGTGGTCGTCCGCCAGGCCGAGGAACGTGTGCAGATCGAGATCGCCGCTCAGTTCCACCCGCAAGGAGCGGAGCTCGATCCCGGCCACGCTCGCATTGGCGGCGTAGCCCACTGCCAGGCAGTTGCCGAGGGCGGCGAGCAGCTGCTCCACCGGATTGGGGGCGGTGTCGGTACCGCCGAGGCCGGCGGGCTCGTCCGACGAGAGCGCCGGAAAGTCGCGGATCCGCGCCTCCGAACGGAACCCACCGGTCCAGTCGACGGTGGCCGACCACACGGTCTCGGCCTTGACGGGTTCGGCCTGGATGGCTCCCACCAGGGAACCGACGGATTCGAGGTCGACATTGTTGAGTGACATGTGTCTGGTGCTCCTACGTTGCGTTGAGTGGGTCGCCCGCCGAGGAAAGGGGTGACGCTCCCGGGTGTCGGCGGGTTC
>DATHWB010000161.1:0-1628 GCA_035460965.1 Acidimicrobiia bacterium | reverse complement strand
GGGCATCACCCACTCCAGAGGGTCGTGGGCGTCCTCGTGGGGCGGCCATGGCCATACCATGTCGGGGTGGAAAACGCTCAGGAGGAGGTCCAGGTCCCGGGTGTCCCACGCCCGGGTCTCGCGGTTCACGATCTCCTCGATCGCTGCGGCGTCGTCCGACATCAGCTCAGTTCAGGGAGCCCGGCTCCCAGAGCTCGAAGCGGTTGCCCTCCGGGTCCCGGGCCCAGCCGAACCTGCCGTAGTCGTACTCCTCGATGTGGTCCTCGACCTCGGCGCCGGCGGCCCGCAGCTGCGCCAGCATCGCGTCCAGGTCGCGCACCCGGTAGTTCACCATCAGCGGCGCTTCGCCCGGGCCGAAGTACTGCGTGTCGGCCGGGAACGCCGACCACACCGTCACCTCGCCGGGACCCTCCGACTGGAACGGGGCATACGTCTGACCCTCGTCCACCGGTACGCCCAGGTGATCGCGGTACCACGCCGCCAGCGCCTTCGGATCGCGGGTCCTGAAGAAGACCCCACCCACACCGGTCACCCGTTCCATGCTTCACCTCTCGAGTCGTCGTACCATTCCGGCCGCGGGAACGTCATCAGCACGCCGATGGCGTGGATCGGCACCGCGGTCAGGAGGAGCCGATTGGAGGCGATGAGGAGGTACAGGACCCCGCTCAGGATCGCCGGCCCTTCGAGCAGCGCCCACGCCACCAGGAGGTACGTGTGGACATCACTCGATCCGGTGTCCGGCCCCGCCCCGACTTCGCTCCGGTGCCGTCGCTCGACCCGGTCCAGCGCCTTCTGCCGGAGCACGAGCGCGGCCGCGTAGCCGACCAGCGCCACCACCGCCCAGATCCAGAACCCGAGCCCTGGCGACAACGTCGGATCACCCCCGACCGGCCGATTCCCGCCCCCCGTCACCACCCACGCCACGACCCACAGGATCACCGGTCCCGCGGCGAGGGACCCGGCGATGATCCGGGCCGTGCGGAGATCCATCGTCGCCACGCTCGTCGTTCGTGTCATTTCCACTGCCCCCGTTCTGCGGCCGCAGGCGCATCGGTGTCGCCGGAGTGCGCCCTCAGATCCATTCCGGCTCGTCGACCGTCCGCGCGTTCCGCACGTTCCCCGTGTTCAACGTCCCGGCCGGCTCGATCAGAACGAGGTGCACCTCCTCCTCGGCCACGGGTCGGTGCTCGACGCCGCGCGGCACCACCAGGAACTCGCCTTCGTCCAGCCAGACGTGGCGGTCGCGGAACTCGAGCCGGAGCCGGCCCTTCACCACCAGGAACAGCTCGTCCTCCGTTTCGTGGTGGTGCCACGCAAACTCGCCCTTCAGCTTGGCCACCTTGACGTGCACATCGTTCACCTGGCCCACGATCTTCGGGCTCCAGTGTTCGGTGAACGTCGCCAGCTTCGCCGCGAGATTGATCTTGTCCATGGTCGAAGTTCCGGTCCACGCCGGGGTCCCGGGGATGATGTGTGGTCGACGGTGCTCCCCACAACCGTTACGACGAGCCCCGCTCCGACGACGAACGTCGCTCCGACGGCTCGATCTCGCGCCGCACCCGGCACGGGTTCCCGACGGCGACCACGTTCGGCGGGATGTCCCGCGTCACCACGCTGCCCGACCCGAT
>DATHWB010000160.1:0-3244 GCA_035460965.1 Acidimicrobiia bacterium | reverse complement strand
CGGAGTCGTGTCGACCGCCGACGACCCGCAGGGGCGGCCCACCGTCGTGGATCTCGTTCCGACCGAGCCGAGGGTGTGGCCGGTGGGAAGGCTGGATGCGGACTCGGAGGGGCTGATCCTCGTCTCGAACGACGGGGATCTCACTCACCACGTAACCCATCCGTCGAACCGCGTGACGAAGACATACGTGGTCCAGGTGTCGGGCAATCCGGGCAAGGCCGCTCTCCGGCGGCTGGTGGAGGGCGTCGAACTGGATGACGGCCCCGCCCAAGCGGTCTCGGCGCGCCGGTTGGAGATGTCGGGGGGCCGTGCTCTCCTCGAGCTGGTGATGTCCGAGGGCAGGAATCGGGAGGTGCGACGCATGTGCGACGCCGTGGGACACCCCGTGCTCCGCCTGGCCCGCTCGGCGATCGGGCCCATCTCCGATCCGTCGTTACAGCCGGGTACATGGCGGCTCCTGACACCGCACGAGGTGGCCGCTCTCTACCGCTACGGTCGCCCCTGACCATGACCGACCCACGTCCCATCGAGCCGGTGCGACAGCCCCTCTCCGCGGTCGTACGCCCTCCCGGGTCCAAGAGCATCACCAACCGGGCACTGGTGGTCGCTGCGCTGGCCCAGGAAGGTTCCGTCAGCCGGCTGGAGGACCCATTGGAAGCCGACGACACCGCCGCCATGCGGGCGGGTCTGCGCCGTCTCGGGGTGATGATCGACGACGTCGACGACCCGTGGCTGGTCCTCGGGACGGGGGGACGCCTGGCGGGACCCGCCGTCCTCGATGTCGGGGCCTCGGGCACGACCGCCCGCTTCCTGACCGCCGTGGGCGCCCTGGCGGACGGTCCTGTGACGGTCGACGGCACGCCCCGCATGCGACAGAGGCCGATCGCCGACCTCACACGCGCCCTCGGTCTCCTCGGAGCGGAGGTCCGGTCGGAGACGGGTTCGCCGCCGGTGACGGTCACCGGCCCGCTGCACGGCGGCGACACGATCGTCGCCGGCAACGTGTCCAGCCAGTTCCTGTCGGCACTCTTGCTGGTCTCGCCCGTGGTGGGGGAGCAGGTGAGGATCACGGTGGAACACGAACTGGTGTCCCGGCCCTACGTGCAGGGGACGCTCGACGTCATGCGGGCGTTCGGAGCCGAAGTGAGCGTCGAAGGGGCCGTCTATTCGGTGGAGCCGACCGGCTACCGGAAGACGCACTTCCAGGTCGAACCGGATGCGTCGGCGGCGGTGTATCCGGCGGTGGCGGTGGCGATAGCCGGCGGCCGAGTCGTCCTCCCGGGATTCCCGGCCGACTCCACCCAGCCGGATCTGGCGGTGTTGGACGTCCTCGCCCGAATGGGGTGTCGGATCACGCGCCACTCGGGCGAGATCGTGGTCGAACACGACGGCTCCGACCTCGCGCCCGTGTCGGTCGACATGAGCGGGGCGCCCGACGGGGCGCTGGCGGTGGCTGTGGCATGTCTCTTCGCCGACGGCGTGTCGCGCCTCGACGGGCTGGCGACGCTACGGGTGAAGGAGACCGACCGGTTGGAAGCCCTCCGTACGGAGTTGTCGCGGCTCGGCGGGGACGTCACCATCGAGGGCGACTCGCTGGTGATATCCCCGGGCCCTGCCCGGCCGGCCACGATCGAGACCTACGACGACCACCGGATGGCGATGTCCTTCGCCCTCGCCGGACTGCGAATCGACGGGGTGCGGATCGCCGATCCCGGATGCGTGTCCAAGACCTGGCCAGGGTTCTTCGAGGTCCTGGAGTCGATGTGCGGGGCCTGATCGTCGCCATCGACGGGCCGGCCGGCTCCGGTAAGTCGTCGGTCTCGAGACTGGTGGCAGCCCGGCTGCGACTTCCCCACCTCGACACAGGCGGCTTCTATCGAGCGGCGACCCTCGTGGCCCTCCGGGCCGGCATCGATCCGGCAGACCTCGACGGCATCGTCAGGAGGCTGGCGGACGTGGAGATCTCCTCCCGCGACGGCCTCACCGTGGTCGACGATGTCGTGGTGGAGGGCGACATCCGCGGGCACGAGGTGACGGCCGCCGTGAGCGAGGTCAGTGCCCACCCCGAGGTGCGGAGGCTGCTCGTGGAAAAGCAGAGGCAGTGGGTGGCCGACCGGGGAGGGAGCGCGGTGGTCGAAGGCCGGGACATCGGCACCGTGGTGTTTCCTGACGCTCCACTGAAGGTGTTCCTGACCGCCGACGAGCTGGAACGGGCCCGTCGGCGGGCAGTCCAACGGGGCGAGGATCCTGCCACCCATCTCGAAGCGATCCGAAGACGCGACTCGATGGACGGATCACGCCCCGTCTCGCCGATGACACCGGCGGACGATGCCTGGGTCCTCGACACGACCGACATGGGGATCGGCGACGTGGTGGAGACCATCGTGGAGATGGCGCGAGTTCTTCAGCGCTGACTGGTGCCCGTGACGAGTTCCAGTGCCTCGGTGGCGGTCCATCGCCGATCCTGGTCGAGGGGACCTGGTCCGGCGGGCCGGGCCGTGACGCTCGCCTCCACGAGGGTCTGCAGCGTGCTGACGAAGGCGCGCAGCTGCCGGGGGAGCGGGAAGTACTCCTCCTCGTCGGTGACCCGGAACAGCTCGAAGCCCAACCGGGGATCGATGCGCTCGATCACCTCCTGGACGAGGTGATCCGGCGCCGACGCCCCGGCGGTGAGGCCGACCACGGTGGCACCGTCCAACCATTCCTGACGGATCTCCGAGGCGGCATCGATCCGGTGGGCGGCGACGCCGTGTTCCCTCGCCACCCGCACGAGAGCCTGGGTGTTCGAGGAGTTGTCGGACCCCACGACGAGGATGAGATCGCACTCGGCCGACAGTGCCTGGACGGCCGACTGACGGTTGGTGGTGGCGTAACAGAGATCACTCTTGCGAGCCGTCCACAGGGTGGGAAACCGCTCAGAAGCCTCGTCCATGACGGCCTGCCACTCGTACATGCCGAGCGTGGTCTGGGCGAGCAGCGCCACCCGATCGGGATCCGCCGGCTGGAACGAGTCGAGCCCGGTCTCCGGTTCGACCAGCGTGATCGAACGGGGCGCCTCCGCCACCGTACCGACCGCCTCGTCGTGGCCCTCGTGGCCGACGTAGATGATGTCGAACCCGTCGCCGGCCATCCGCTTGACCTCGTGATGGACTTTGGTCACCAGTGGGCACACGGCATCGATCACGACCGCTGCCTTGGAGGCGGCGGCCTCGACCACCTCGGGAGACGATCCGTGGGCGGACAG
>DATHWB010000159.1:0-6820 GCA_035460965.1 Acidimicrobiia bacterium | reverse complement strand
ACACTGGTTGTGTTGGCGAACCCAGGGTACGGACCGGCGTCTGAACCGTGGGCTGGCCAACACAGTGGTTGTGTTGGCGAACCCAGGGTATGGGCGATCACACCCCGCCGAGGGCCTCGAGCATGGCGGTGCCCATGTCGGTGGGGGTGGGGGCGACCACGATGCCTGCGTCCTGCATCGCCTCGATCTTGGCCCCCGCCGTCCCCTTGCCGCCTGACACGATGGCGCCGGCATGTCCCATCCGCTTGCCGGGAGGAGCCGTGGTCCCGGCGATGAATCCGGCAACCGGCTTCCTCATCTCCGCCTTCACGAACTCCGCCGCCTCCTCCTCGGCTGTCCCTCCGATCTCCCCGATCATGATGACCCCCTCGGTGGCAGGGTCTTCGTTGAACATGCGCAGCACGTCGACGAAGTTCGTACCGTTCACCGGGTCGCCACCGATGCCGACGGCCGTCGTCTGACCGAGGCCGAGCTGAGTGAGCTGATGCACCGCCTCGTAGGTGAGGGTGCCTGACCGAGACACCACACCGACTCGCCCCGGCTGGTGGATGTAGCCGGGCATGATGCCGATCTTGCACTCCTTGGGCGTGATCACCCCGGGACAGTTGGGTCCGACCAACCGGGTCGGCTTGTCCGCCAGGTAACGCTTGACGCGGATCATGTCGGCCACCGGGATCCCCTCGGTGATGCAGATCACGAGCGGAATCGCCGATTCGGCTGCCTCCATGATGGCGTCGGCTGCGAACGGCGGTGGCACGTAGACCACGCTGGCATCGGCCCCGGTGGCGGCCACGGCATCGCGCACCGTGGCGAACACCGGGATCTCGACCCGGTAGCTGTCCTCCCGACCTTCGACCCCGCTGTGGTCGGTGTCGCCCTCGAAGGTCTCCGACGATCCTGCGCGACTCGGATGCACCGCACCGACCATCCGGGTGCCGTAGGCGATCGCCTTGTCCGTGTGGAACCTGCCCGTCTTGCCCAGGCCCTGGACGAGAACCCTGGTGTTCCTGTCGATCAGCACGCTCATCGCGGGGTCTCCGTGCCGATCCGGGAGGCACCCGTGCGGTTGTCGAACTCGATGAATCTGCTCATCGCGCCAGCTCCACGATCTTCATTGCGCCGTCCTTCATGTCGTCGGCGGCGATCACGTCGACGTCCGAGCTGCGAATGATCTCCTTGCCGAGTTCGACGTTGGTCCCCTCCAGCCGCACGACGAGCGGCACCTGGAGACCGACCTCCTTCACCGCTTCCACGATCCCTGTGGCGATGGTGTCGCACCGCATGATCCCGCCGAAGATGTTGACGAAGATCCCCTTCACGTTCGGATCGGCCGTGATGATGCGGAACGCCTTCGCCACCTGATCGGCGTCGGCGCCTCCGCCCACGTCCAGGAAGTTGGCGGGCTCGCCACCGACGTGCTTGATGGTGTCCATCGTGGCCATGGCGAGGCCGGCTCCGTTGACGAGGCAGCCGATCGTGCCGTCGAGCGTGATGTAGGACAGCCCTGCGGCCTTCGCCTCGAGCTCTGCCGGGTCTTCTTCCGACTCGTCGCGCATCGCCATCACCTCCGGATGGCGGAACAGCGCGCTGTCGTCGAAGGCCATCTTCCCGTCCAATGCGATCACCTCGCCCTGCTTGGTGACGACGAGCGGGTTGATCTCGATCAGGTCGGTGTCCCAATCGGCGGCGGCATCGGCCAGCGCCCCCACGAAGCGGACGAAGTTCTGGGCGGCGGCCCCGTCCAGGTCGAGACCCAGGGCGAGTCGCGCCGCCTGGAAGTTGGCCAGCCCGATCGCCGGGTCGATGACCTCCCGCAGGATCTTCTCGGGAGTCTCCTCGGCGACCTTCTCGATCTCCATCCCGCCCTCGGTGGACGCCATGACGATGTTGCGGCTGACGGAGCGGTCGAGCAGCACGGAGAGGTACAGCTCCCTCTCGATGTCGATGCCCTGCTCGATGTACAGCCGGTTCACACGTTTGCCTTCGTCGCCGGTCTGGATGGTCACCAGGGTCGAACCGAGCATCTGCCCGGCGAGCTCGCGCACGCGCCGGCGGGTGGCGTCGATACCGCCCTCGATCCCGTCGAGGACCACGTTCACGCCCCCGACGTCCGGATGCTCGAGGAACCGGCCCTTGCCGCGACCGCCTGCATGGATCTGAGCCTTGACGACCACCACCGGGTTTCCGGAGGCCTCGACCAGGGGGCCGACGGCGGCCACCGCCTCCTCGACGGTGGTGGCGACGGTGCCCTGGGGGACCGAGATCCCTCGCTCGGCCATGAGCTGTTTCGCCTGATACTCGTGGATCTTCATGAGGCGGACTCAGCTCTCATGTGCGTTCCTCTCCTCGTGTGCGAACGTTCGACTCGACCCAGGCGGCGATCTCCGCCAGGGGAGCTCCGGGGGTGAAGATGGCGGCCAGACCGGCGGATCGCAGATCGGCGGCGTCGGCGTCGGGGATCACGCCGCCACCGAACACGACGATGTCCGATGCCTGTCGCTCCTCCAGCAACTCGACGACCCGCGGGAACAGCGCCATGTGTGCCCCGGACAGGGACGACAGGCCGATGGCGTCGACGTCCTCCTGCAGGGCGGTCTCGACGATCTGTTCGGGGGTCTGGTGCAGGCCCGAGTAGATGACCTCGTTGCCTGCATCGCGAAGAGCACGGGCGATCACCTTGGCTCCCCGGTCGTGGCCATCGAGGCCCGGCTTGGCGATGAGGATGCGGCGTGGCACGGGGCAGCAGGTTACCCACGGCACCGTCCGCTCCAACCTCAGGGTCGGAGTAGGTTGGGAGCGTGACTACCCGCAGGAGCACCATGTCCAATCTTCACGCCGTCGCCGCTGCCGGCCAGTCGGTCTGGTCCGACCAGATCTCGCGGCGCATGCTCGACAGCGGTGAGCTCGCCCGCCGCATCGACGAGGACGCCGTCACCGGTGTCACGTCGAATCCATCGATCTTCGCAAAGGCGATCGTCGGCTCGGACGACTACGCCGATCAGCTCGATGAGCTCATCGGACGGGACGCCGGCACCAAGGAGATCGTCGGGGCGCTGATGACATCCGACCTCCAGCGGGCTTGCGAGGCCCTGCTGCCGGTGTGGGAATCCACCGGAGGAAGGGACGGACACGTCTCGGTGGAGGTCGATCCGGAACTCGCCCACGAAACGGACCAGAGCATCGCCGAGGCCCGGGAATGGGTGAAGCGCATCGATCGGCCGAATCTGCTGGTCAAGATCCCCGCCACTCGGGCCGGTATCCCGGCAATCGCCGCCCTGATCGGGGAGGGGATCTCCGTCAACGTCACCCTCATCTTCTCGCTCGAACGGTATCGGGAGGTGATGGACGCCTACATGACCGGCCTCGAGACCTACCGCTCGGTGGGCGGCGACCTCGCCTCGGTGGCGTCGGTCGCCTCCTTCTTCGTCTCCCGCGTCGACACCGAGGTCGATGCCCGACTCGACGAGATCGGCGGCGAGGAGGCGGAGGAGCTGCGCGGCAAGGTGGCGATCGCCAACGCGCTGGCCGCCTACGACGACTTCCTCCACACGTTCCGGGGCTTGCGCTGGGAGGCGCTGGCGATCGGCGGTGCTCGGATCCAGCGGCCGCTGTGGGCATCGACGTCGACGAAGGATCCGGCCTATCCGGACACGATGTACGTCGACGCCCTGGTCGCCCCCCACACGGTCAACACGATGCCACTGGAGACGATCGACGCCTATCAGGACCACGGGGCGGCCCGCCCGGACATCTTCGGGCCCGCCGAGATGTCCAGGGCCCGGGTGACCCTTCGCCGCCTCGCCGACGTCGGGGTCGACTACGACGATGTGGTCCAGCGTCTGGAGGACGAGGGCGTCGACAAGTTCATCGGGTCGTGGCGCGACCTGTTGGACGACATCGAGGCACAGCGATGAGCGAGATCGACCAGCTGTACGCCGAACTCCGGGAACGGCGGAGACAGCTGGCCAGCGCAGAGCGGATGCTGCTGCGGTCGCAGTCACAGGGGGTCGGAGCGGGCGGTCCCGGCGGGGGCGGCTTCTGGTCTGGCGAGGTGGAGCGCCTCAACCGGCGTATCCGCGAGGCACAGGGCATCGACCGGATCGAGGCCCGCATCGCCGAGTTGGAGGAGATCCTGGGCCTGAGTTGATCGGGCTGCCAGGCGAGGTCGGGGGCCCGCGGCGCAGCGTGACCGCCGCCAACGCCCTCATCAGACCTTGGTGAGCGGGGCCCATCCGAGGAGGAGGCGCTTGCGACCGATCTCGTCGAAGCTGACGACCGCCTCTGCACGCTCACCGCTTCCGACCACCTCCCGCACGGTTCCCAGACCCCACTTGTCGTGCCGGACCCGATCGCCGGCGGTGATCTCCGCACTGCTCACCGTGTGCGAGGGCGCCGACACCGACCCCCGACCGGGGCGTCGTTTGGCAGCGGTCTCGACCAGCTCGGCAGGGACCTCCTTGAGGAACCGGCTCGGCGGGTTGTAGCTGGTGGCACCCCACAGCGTCCGGTTCCAGGCGGACGTGAGATACAGCCGATCCTGCGCCCGGGTGATGCCGACGTAGGCGAGTCGCCGCTCCTCCTCCATCTCGGATGGCTCGCCCAGCGAACGCATGTGCGGGAAGACACCATCCTCCATCCCCACCACGAACACGACGGGGAACTCGAGTCCCTTGGCGGTGTGCAGTGTCATGAGGGTCACGGCCCCTGCTCCGGCGTCGAACTCGTCGATGTCGCTGACCAGGGAGGTCTGCTCGAGGAACACCTCGAGTCGGCGCGTGTTGTCCAGTTCGTCGAAGTTCTCGGTTCCGATCACGGAGCCTTCGTTGCCGGACTCGAACTCGGTGGCGACGGACTGGAGTTCCCGCAGGTTCTCCAGGCGCCCCAGCGCCTCGATCGTCCGCTCCGACTCCAGCGAAGACGCATACCCGGTGTCGTCGACGACGGACTGGACCGCGGCGGCCACGCCTCCCTCCACCGCTCGTTCCCGCAGCAGGTTCATCACACCCAGGAACTCCTGCAGGTTGCGTACCGCCCCCGAATTCAGCTGGTCGATCTCCTCCGCCCGCTCCACCGCCTCGTAGAACGTGATCCCGTGCCGCTGGGCGAACCGGTCGACGTGGGCGATCGTGGTGTCGCCGATACCGCGCTTCGGCGAGTTGATGATGCGCTTCACCGCCACCTGATCCGCCGGGTTCACGATGGCGCGCAGGTACGACATGGCGTCCCGGATCTCGCGGCGCTCGTAGAACTTGACGTTCCCGACGACCGCGTACGGGATGCCACGGCGCAGGAACACGTCCTCCACGATGCGAGACTGGGCGTTGGTGCGGTAGAAGACCGCCACATCGGACGGCGAATATCCCTCGTCCATCAGAGCGTCGACCTGGTCGGCCACGAACCCGGCCTCGTCGTGCTCGTCCTCCGCCTCGAATCGGATGATGCGCTCCCCCGCCCCGCGATCGCTCCACAGCCGCTTCGGCTGGCGGCGAGGGTTGTTGGCGATCACCGAGTTCGCAGCGTCGAGGATCGTGGAAGTGGAGCGGTAGTTCTGCTCCAGCACGATCACCCTGGCGTCGGGATAATCCTTCTCGAAGTCGAGGATGTTGCGTACGTCGGCGCCTCGCCACCGGTAGATCGACTGGTCCGAGTCGCCCACCACGCACAGGTTGCGGTGCCCGTCCGCCAACTGCTTCACCAGTGTGTACTGGGCCCGATTGGTGTCCTGGTACTCGTCGACGTGGATGTAGCGGAACCGCTGCTGATACTGCTCGAGGACATCGGGGAACGCCCCGAACAGCTCGACGGTCACCATCAGCAGGTCGTCGAAGTCCATCGCCGACGCCTCCAGCAGTCGCTGCTGGTAGAGGCGGTACACGTCTGCCACCTGCTCGTGATAGAAGCCCTCGTCGGATCGCGCGAACGACTCGTAATCGATGAGCTCGTTCTTGGCGTTCGAGATCGCCGCCTGGATGTTCTTCGGCGGAAACCGCTTCGTGTCGAGGTCGAGATCCTTCACGCATTGAGTGACGAGCCGCAGCGAATCGGCCTGGTCGTAGATCGAGAAGCCGGAGCGGTATCCGAAGCGGGCGGCCTCCCGCCGCAAGATGCGGACACAGGCGGAGTGGAATGTGGACACCCACATCGACGCCACGGCGCCGCCGATCAAGGCACCCACCCGCTCCTTCATCTCGTCCGCCGCCTTGTTCGTGAAGGTGATCGCGAGGATCGCCTGCGGCGGGACCTTCATGTCCCGGATGAGGTGGGCGATGCGATAAGTCAGTACCCGGGTCTTGCCGGACCCGGCTCCCGCCACCACCAGCACCGGCCCTTCCGTGGCGGCGACGGCCTCGCGCTGAACGGGATTGAGGTCGGCGAACAGGGGGCTGTCCACCGGCACGTCGTCCGCCAGCCACTCCGTCGGGAACCACTCGGTCTGCATCACCGTGGAGGGTACCCCCTCGCCGGCACGGAATCACAAGGGTGTGGTTCTGGGCAGCGTGACCCCTGCGGGATCATCGCAAGTCGCGTCTCGGGGTCTTCCACGTGTCTGTCCCCCCTCGGCCGCAGGCCGTTTGGGGGGACCGGCCCGGCCGAGCCGGGCCGAGGGGGGCTGTGAGCGAAGCGAACTCGTGGACCAGCCTGGGACGGCCCCCCTCGCCTCGCCTGGCGGCGAGGCTGCTCCCCCCAATGTCGCTTCGCTCCTGGGGGGAGAAACCCCTGGGGTCTCCCACTTGTCTGTCCCCCCTCGGCCGCAGGCCGTTTGGGGGGACCGGCCCGGCCGAGCCGGGCCGAGGGGGGCCGTGAGCGAAGCGAACTCGTG
>DATHWB010000158.1:0-11695 GCA_035460965.1 Acidimicrobiia bacterium | reverse complement strand
ATGGCGTGACCCTTGGGGTTGATCGACTGGATCGAGACCGGCTGACCGTCTGCGATGAGGAGTTGCTCGGCGACCAGATCGATCCCCGTCACCATCTCGGTGACGCAGTGCTCCACCTGCAGGCGGGTGTTCATCTCGAGGAAGTAGAAGTCGCCCTCCTGATCGAGCAGGAACTCGACCGTCCCCGCATTGCGGTACCCACAGATGCGGGCGATGGACAATGCCGCCTCGCCGAGAGCCCGCCGCTGGTCGTCGTTCATCGCGTCGGACGGCGTCTCTTCGATCAGCTTCTGGTGGCGCCGCTGCACCGAACAGTCGCGCTCACCCAGGAACAGCTCGTTGCCGTGGTCGTCGACGAGGATCTGGGCTTCCACGTGGCGGGGCCGCTCGATGTACTTCTCGACGTACACGGCCGGGTTGCCGAAGTAGGCGTCCGCCTCGCGCCTGGCACCGTCGAACGCGGCGTCGATCTCGTCGGCCGACCGTACGACCCGCAGACCCTTGCCGCCCCCGCCGTGGGCAGCCTTGATGGCCACCGGATAGCCGTACTCCTCGGCGATGCGCTTGACCTCGTCGGCGGACTCGGTCGGCTCGACGGTCCCAGGGACGGTCGGGGCGCCCGACTCGATCGCCGCCTTGCGGGAGGAGATCTTGTCGCCCATCACCCTGATCGCCTTGGGCGGCGGTCCCACCCAGGCGATACCGGCCGCGATCACGGCCTCCGCGAAGTCGGCGTTCTCGGACAGGAACCCGTAACCCGGGTGGATCGCCGAGGCGTTCGACTCCGCTGCCACCTCCAGCACGCGCGACACGTTCAGGTAGGACTCGGCGGCCGGTGCCGGGCCGATGTTCCACGACTCGTCTGCGAGATGGACGTGGAGGGCGTCGCGATCCAGCTCCGAGTAGACGGCGATCGTGCGCAGACCCAGCTCCTTGGCGGTGCGGATCACTCTGACGGCGATCTCGCCCCTGTTGGCGATCAGGACCGAGTCGATGGTGTTCAGCCTCACAGGGGAATGTTCCCATGTTTGCGCGGCGCCAGTGTCTCGCGCTTGGTGCGGAACATGTCGAGCGTGCGGATGAGGCGAGGCCGGGTCTCGCGAGGCTCGATGACCTCGTCGACGAGGCCGAGTTCCGCGGCTCGGTAGGGGTTGTTGAACCGTGCCTCGTAGTCGGCGATGAGGGCAGCCCGAGTGGCCTCGGGGTCTTCGGCGGAGGCCAGCTCCCGGCGATGGATCACGTTGACGGCTCCCTGCGCTCCCATCACCGCGATCTCGGCGCTCGGCCATGCGAACACCATGTCCGCCCGGATGCCGCGCGAGTTCATGACCAGGTACGCCCCGCCGTACGCCTTGCGCGTGATCACCGAGATGCGCGGCACGGTGGCCTCGCAGTAGGCGTAGAGGAGTTTGGCGCCGTGGCGGATGATCCCGCTGTGCTCCTGTTCGACACCGGGGAGGAAGCCGGGCACGTCCACGAAGGTGACGAGCGGGATGTTGAAGGCGTCGCAGAACCGTACGAAGCGGGCCGCCTTCTCCGAGGCCAGGATGTCGAGGGTCCCGGCCAGCGCCGACGGTTGGTTGGCCACGATCCCGACGGCGTGGCCGTCGAGCCGTGCGAATCCCACCACGATGTTGGGGGCGAAGTGGGGCTGGACCTCGTAGAACTCGCCGTCGTCGACGATCGAGTGGATCACGTCCTCCATGTCGTACGGCTGGTTGGCGGAATCGGGGATGATGCGATCGAGAGCGTCGTCGGTCCGGTCACGGGAGTCCGTCGGGGCGTAGTAGGGGGCAAGTTCCATGTTGTTCTGCGGGAGGAACGACAGGAGGTAACGGACCGCTTCCATCGCCTCGGCTCCGTCGGCCGCGACGAAGTGCGTGACACCCGACTTGGAGGCATGGGCCATCGCTCCGCCCAGCTCCTCCATGGTCACCTCCTCGCCGGTGACCGTCTTGATGACGTCGGGGCCGGTGATGAACATGTGCGACGTGCCCTCGACCTGGAAGATGAAGTCGGTCATGGCGGGGGAGTAGACCGCACCTCCGGCACACGGCCCCATGATCACCGATATCTGGGGTATGACTCCCGAGGCGCGGACGTTGCGCTCGAAGATCCTTCCATATCCGTCGAGGGCGGCGACCCCCTCCTGGATGCGCGCACCTCCCGAGTCCTTCAGGCCGATGACGGGGGCACCGACCTCCATCGCCATGTCGAGGATCTTGCAGATCTTGTTCGCTACCGCCACACCCAGGCTGCCGCCGAAGACCGTGAAGTCCTCGGCGAAGACGAACACCTGCCGGCCATCGATCGTGCCGAAACCCGTGACGACGGCGTCTCCCGCCGGGGTGGTGTCCTCGATCCCGAACCCCCGTGCCTGGTGCTTGACCATCATGTCGACTTCCTGGAACGATCCCTTGTCCAGGAGGAGGTCGATGCGTTCCCGAGCCGTCAGTTTGCCGAGCTCGTGCTGGCGATCCACGGCTCGACGACTGCCCGAGTGCAATGCCTCGTCACGGAGCTGTCGCAACTGCTCGATTCGTGCCTCGGTATGCACCAGACCTCCACGAATAGGCTGAGTCGTCCACTCGATCGAGCCGAGATTGGCACCACCATATTCCGTCATCCGTCGGGAACGCACCGACTCCACCCAGGACGATGCCCGCGCCGCCTTCGTCGATGCCCCTGTGCTCGTCGTCGCGGCCGGCCAGCGGAAGGGCCGCGGCCGTTCCGCCAGTGATTGGCAGACGGCGCCGCGGGCGATGGCCGCCTCCCTGGCCTTGCGGCCGGACTGGGAGGCCACCGACCTCCCGCTCATCTCACTGCTCGCCGGCGTGGCGGCGGCCCGTGTCGTCGACTGCGGGTTGAAGTGGCCCAACGACGTCTATCGGGACGGCTCGAAGCTCGGCGGCATCCTGGTCGAGGCGTCCGACGGTGTGTTGGTCGTCGGATTCGGGCTGAACCTCTGGTGGCCCGAGGCGCCCGCCGGCGTGACCGCCGTCCACCAGGAGGACCCCGGCCCTTCGGCTGCCGGCGAGATTGCCGAGCGGTGGGCCGACGAACTCCTGGCGCTGGTGGCGGCAGGGGCGGCGGCGTGGCCGCGCGAGGAGTACCGAGCCCGGTCGATCACGCTCGGCCGGCAGATCAGCTGGAATCCGTCCGGTCAGGGGAAGGCGGTCGACATCGCGGCGGACGGCGGTCTGGTGGTCGTCACCGACGGTGTCCGGCGGACGCTCCATGCCGGAGAGGTCCGGCACGTCCGCTGAGGGCCCGTCAGCCCAGTGCCAGTTCGGCCTTGGCCGGAAGATTCGTGGTGAAGAACTCGGTGAGCCGGGCGATGGCGTCCTCCGCCGAGGCCTCGTCGTAGTCGTCGCCCACTTCGTCGAGGAAGGCGTGACCCGCCCCCTCGTACAGCAGCCACTGGCCCGTGACGTTGCGGTCCTGTGCCTCGTCCACGCTGTCGGTGTCGATGAGATCGTCGTCGCGCCCGTAGAGCCCCAGGACGGGGACCCCGATGTGGCGCAAGACGTCCGCCACCTGGAAGCGTCGATCCTCGTCGCCGGTCAGGGGGGTGGACACGACGGCCGCCCCGCCCACCCACCGACGGTGGGCGGCGCTGATCAGGGAGAACCTCCCGCCGACGTCGAGACCGAGGAGCCCGACACGCTCGGTGTGCGCCCAGTCGATGTCGTCGGATCGGAGGTAGTCGTAGGTCTCGTCGAGCGTGCGCATCGCCTCGCCGTCCGAGAGGGCGTGGTAGGCGGCGAGGGCCCCGGTGCGGTCGGACGGTGGATCGACGTAGAAGTCGACGGCCAGCACCGCCAGCCCGTGTCGGGCGAGACGGCGCGCCACGTGCTTCTCGTGCGCGCCGAGTCCGTCGAGATCGGGCGCGAGGATGACCGTCGGGAACCTGCCTGCCTGGTCGGGCCGGGCGAGGTAGCCGTTGCGGTATCCGGCGCCGACCGACACGGCCAGCGGCCCGTACATCACCGAATACGTTCCCTCGTGGGGGAGAACCGCCACGTGACCTCCGTCGTTTCTGCTGGCAGTCGAGGCTAGCGCGGTGACGAGAGCGGACTTCGTACGCCGGGAACCTTGGTAACCTTCCGTGCGTCTCAGGAGGACCATGGCTTCTCCAATCCCTGATCAGGAGGAATCCCCGCGTCCGCGTCGAACGTCGCGTTGGATGAAGCGCGTCCTGATCGCCCTCCTCGTTCTGGCCAATGTTGCCGTCTTCTTCGTCTACTGGCAGCTCCGCACCATCGAGAGGGCGGTGATCGAGTCGGCCGACACGATCCCCGCAGCGGACTTCGACCAGATCCTCACCGACATCTCCTCGGACTCGGCCCACCCCGTCACCTTCCTGATCATCGGATCCGACTCCCGTGACGGGCTTTCGGACCTGACCAACTTCGGCCCCGCAGGCGGGGAACGCGCCGACGTGATCATCCTCTTGCAGATCCATCCCGCCGACGGCACCGCCCAGATGCTGAGCATCCCGCGGGATCTGTGGGTTGCCATTCCCGGACACGGCAACAACAAGATCAACGCCGCGTTCGCATTCGGCGGCGCGCCCCTGATGGTGGACACCGTGGCCCGCGAGACGGGGATACCGATCAACCACTACGTCCAGGTGGACTTCGTGGGGTTCCAGGCGATCGTGGACCAGTTGGGCGGCGTACCGATCAACTTCCCCTATCCGGCTCGTGACACGAAGTCCGGACTCCGGGTCGAGGCGGGACAGCACACGCTCGACGGTCGGCAGGCGCTGGCGTTCGCCCGGTCCCGCTCCTATCAGGAGCTGCAGAACGGGAGCTGGGTGTCCGTCGATGCCAATGACATCGGACGCACTCGCCGCCAGCAGCAACTCATCTTCTCGATCATCCGCACGATGGCGCGCCCGTCCTCCGTGTTCGAACTCGGAAACATCGTCGAGTCGTTCGCCGAGCACCTCACGATCGACGCCCGGCTGGCACAAGGATCGATGATCGAACTGGCGTGGCGAATGCGCAGCGTCCGACCCGACAACATCGCCGCAGCCACGCTCCCGACGTTCAGCGACAGCGTCAACGGGGCGTCGGTCGAGCGCCGGGTGGAGCCCGACGCCGAACGGATGCTGGCGGCCTTCCGGGCCGGTCAGCCCCTCGTGACGTCCAGCGAAGTGCTGCGGATCAGTGTGCTCAACGGCAATGGCATCGCCGGCAGCGCCGGGGACTGGTCGGACTATCTCGAGTCGGTCGGATTTACGATCGCCTCGGTGGGTGATGCCGAGCGGAAGAATTTCGAGGTGACCACGATCCTCGTGCGGCCTCAGGACGTCGGACGAGGCAACCAGATCGCCGAGGCGCTCGGTTTCGGTGTGGTCGAAGTCGGCACCGTCGGGGAGGGCGTCGACGCATTGGTCGTGCTCGGCACCGACGTGCAGAGCCACCAGACGCTGCTGGCGGGCTGAAGATCGGGACTCCTTATCGGTTAGGTTTCGCCGCGCCGGGCCGATATCTGAGGGCGTGTCGATGAATGTTGCAGTACTGGGAGCCGGATACGTGGGTCTCGTCCAGGCAGCGGGGCTCACCTCGCTCGGGCACCGCGTGCGTCTGGGCGAGTCCAATCCCGACCGGGTCGACGAACTCCGCGCCCGAAAGATCCCGATCTACGAGCCCGGACTGGGCGAACTGATCGAGAAGGCGTTCGACAATCAGGCGCTGACCGTGCACTCGTCGAATGCCGAGGCGGTCGCCGGGACCAGGGTCGTGTTCCTCACGCTCCCGACCCCGCCCAGCGACGACGGTTCCGCCGACCTTCGCATCCTCTTCGCCGTCGTGGACGAACTGGCACCGGTTCTGACCGACGACCAGTTGATCGTCACCAAGTCGACGGTTCCCATCGGCACCGCCCATGCCGTGCGTGAGCGTCTGCGCGCCGCCGGCTGCTACGCGGGGGTGGTCTCCAACCCCGAGTTTCTGGCGGAAGGGAGTGCCGTTGCCGACTTCATGCGGGCCGAGCGGATCGTCGTCGGCGCCTTCGAACGAGCCCATGCCGACACGGTCGGGGAGCTGTACACGGGTCTTCCCGGACAGGTCGTCAAGACCGACCCGGTCTCGGCAGAGTTGGTGAAGTACGCCGCCAACGCCTACCTGGCCACCCGGCTGACCTTCGCCAACGCCATCGCCAACATCTCCGAGGAGGTCGGCGCCGACGCACTGCAGGTGCTGGAGGCGGTGGGGATGGATCGCCGGATCGGTCCCCACTTCATGCGTCCCGGCCCCGGGTACGGCGGTTCGTGCTTCCCGAAGGACACACGTGCCCTGCTGGCCATCACCGAGAGCCTGGGCTATCCGTTCCCGCTGCTGCAGGCGGTGGTCGACACCGACGCCAAGCAGAGAGAGCGCGTGCTCGAGCGAGCACTGGCGATGCTGGGTGACGAGGGAGACCGCCGGGTGGCGATGTGGGGTGCCGCGTTCAAGGCGCGCACGGACGACATCCGCGAGTCGCCGGCCCTGGTCATCGCGCGGGGTCTGAGGGCGGCCGGCGTGCACGTCGTCGTCACCGACCCGGAGGCCGTGACCGACGAGTTCCGGCAGACCGACGATCCCGTGGAGGCGGCGGTCGAGGCGGACCTGCTCATCGTCGCCACGGAGTGGCCGGAGTTCCGCCGAGTGGATCTGGAGAAGGTCGCCCGGGCGATGCGCGGTCGACTCGTGTACGACGTTCGCAACCTGCTCGATCCCGACGCGGTTCGAGCCGCCGGTCTCGACTACATCGGTCTGGGGCGTCCCAACGCCTGAGGACGACGGGTGGTCTAACGGAACATGTCCTCGTGTGGTGGGCGGATGACGGGCGCGATCCCGACGTCGGAGTCCTTCCACGGCACTCCCCGAACCACGGCGGCAGGGATGCCTTTCGCTTTCCCCATCACCAGATCGGCCGCGGCCGCGATCTCGTCGACGACGGCGACCTCGCTCACCTCCAGGACTTTGCCGAACGTGTCCGTCTGCCCCCGCAGGTCGTCGATCGGTTCCATTCCGGCGACGCCGATGGCCACGTCCACCAGTCCCCGGCGCCACGCCCTGCCGAAGGTGTCGGTCACGATCACCGCGATGGTCACGCCGAAGCGGTGCTGCAGGCGTAGGCGGATCCGGTTGGCGGATCTGTCGGGATCCTCGGGGAGGAGGATTGCCCGGCCGGGGCCGGCGTTCGAACGGTCGACTCCGGCGTTGGCGCAGATGAACCCGTGACGGGTTTGGGCGATCACCAGCGGACCGCGACGCCGAACGATCCGCACTGCCTCCTGTTCGACCAGCCAACGGTGCGAGTCCGGTCCGTCGTCCTCGAGTTCGACGATCCTCCCTTCCGCTTTGGAGATCAGCTTGTGGGTGACGACCAGGACGTCGCGATCGACGATTCCTCCGGCGAGGGCGTCGCCGATCAGCGTGGCGACGTCGTCGCCGGGCTGGGCTTCCCCGATGCCCTCCACCGGGAAGATGCTCACTGCAGCCACGAGAGAACCTCCCGGGCCAGTCGGGTGGCGGCGTCCGCATCGGCGATCATCGTGTCGGTTTCGAACACCCGGGGCCCGATCGGCATCGACGGGGTGTCGCCCACGTGGACGACCAGGTCTGTCAGCGCTTCGCCGTAGGTGGCGACGATTCCCGCGGCGTCCGCCGAGAAGCCGAGGGCGGGGAGGAGTTCCCCCAGCGGTCCCTTGACGGCTCGGCCCCCGACCAGCGGCGACACGGCGAGCACGCGCTTGCCCCGCATCGCTTCTCGCACCCCCGGGACGGCGAGGATCGGCCAGATCGAAAGCATGGGATTCGACGGCCCGATCACGACCGCCTCGGCGCTCTCCAGGTTGGTGATCACGCCCGGGGCGGGAGCGGCGAGTTCCGCGCCGTCGAACCTGATCGCGCTCACCGGGTCGGCGTGTCGTCGGCGGACGAAGTAGTCCTGGAAATCGAGCCACTCGTCGTCGACGAGCACCTTGGTGCGCAGTGTGTCTTCGGTGACAGGAAGCACCGTGGCACCGACCCCGAAGCTACGCGCGATCTCGGCAGTGACCCGGCTGAGCCCGGCTCCATGCCGGAGGCGGGCGTTGCGATAGAGGTTCAACGCCAGATCACGATCACCGATGCGGAAGCTGGTGTCGATGGGGAATCTGCCGAGTTCGTCCATCACGAGCCATGTCTCCTCGGTTCTGCCCCAGCCACGTTCCTCGCTGTGTTCGCCTGCGAGCGTGTAGATCACCGTGTCGAGATCGGGGGAGAGGGGGAGCCCGTAGATCTCGTCGTCGTCGCCGACGTTGACGATCACCGTCAACTCGACTTCGGGCAAGGAAGCCAACCCGCGTACCATGCGGGCGCCTCCCACACCCCCCGATAGTGCTGTGATGCGCATTGGTCGGATTGCCTCGCTGGCTGTCGGGTGTTCACAATGGAGATTCGATGTCCGATCATCCCGACACCGGCCTCCCGTCGACCGCGCCCGAGCAGCGGGTTCGCGTCGCCGTGCTCGCCGTGGACGACGACGGACTGGTCGGCAGCCTGGCGGCGATCGATCGCCAAGTGTATGGGATCGACGGTCTGTCGATCATCGACGCCGACGAGGCCATCACCGATCCCGACGGTCGCGCGGTGGTAGCCGACTTCGCGACGTTCGTCGAGGAGCTGGGCCCGGAGATAGACCTGGTCTGGATCGTGCACGGCGACGCCCGACCGCGACCTGACGCCCTCGGGGCGCTGGTGGCGGAGCTGGGCCGGAACGAGGCGGCGCTGGTCGGTTCCAAGATCATCGATGCCGCCACGACCGACCGCCTCGAGTCCGTCGGGTCCGCCACCGACGTGTTCGGCGAGCCGTACACCGGTCTGGATCCGGACGAAGTGGACCTCGAGCAGTACGACGTCGTTCGGGATGTGGCGTTCGTCTCCGCCGTGTCGATGCTCGTACGGCGCGACCTGCTTCGCGGCATGAGGGGCATCGACGCCCAGTTGGCGCCCGTGGCCGCCGGGATGGACTTCTCCCAGCGTGTCAGGGTGGCGGGCGGTCGGGTGATGGTCGCCCCGTCGTCCGAGGTTCTCCACGAGCGGACGTGCCGCGAGGAAGTGGCCGGATGGCGTGAGTGGGCGGGGCGGATGCGCTCGATGCTCAAGGCGTACCGCATGGTGACACTGGCATGGGTGGTTCCGGTGGGGACCCTGCTCGGTTTCCTCGACGGGATCGTGAGGTTGTTCCTGGGCAGTCCGCGGACTCTCGTCGACTTCTTCAAGGCGCTGGGGTGGAACGTGGCGCACCTCCCGGGCTCCCTCGCTGCGCGAAGTACGGTGCGTGCCGTTCGCCACGTCGGCGACGAGGAGCTGTTCCGGTACCAGGTTGCCGGATCGGTACGCCTGCGCACGCTGGTCAACGACGTGTCCGAGCGGTTCGGATGGGTCATCGACGATGAGCCGGGAGTGCTCGACGAGGACGAGTTGGATGACGACTCGACTGCCGCCGGACCGATCGTCGCCGCCCTGGGGCTGGTGGCGGTGGCTCTCGCCACACGCGGGTTCTGGGTCGGAACGATGCCGCAAGTGGGATTCAGCCTCCCGGTGCTGGACCCGTTGGTGGCTCTCGACGGCTTTGCCGGAGGTTGGAACCCGTCGGGCCTCGGCTCGTCCGAGCCCATCCACCCTTCGGCGGCTTTCTTCGGGGCGGTGGAGTGGGCATCCGCCCAGTGGGGTGGTGCGAGCCGATTGGTGATGGCGTTGCTCCTGGTCGGAGCCTTCTTCGCTGCCGGCCGATTGCTGCGGGAGATGGGGGTGACCGGCCCGACCAGACACCTGGCGGGCATCGCCGCCCTGCTCGGGACCGCCACCGGGGCGTTCGCGACGGAGGCGGATCTGGCCGGATGGCTGGCGATAGGGCCGACGCTCGGCGCCGTGACCCTCGCGATCATGCCCTGGCCCGCCTCTTGGGTACCCAGGATCGGTCGCATCTCGGCGATCGTGGCGGTGTCGCTGGTCGCGGGCATGCTCGCACCGGGAGCGGCGCTCGTGATCCTGGCCACGCCCGCGCTCGCCTGGGCACTCGTCCCCGGAGTGCGCGTCGGGGCTGCCGGACGAGGTCTGGTGGCGGCCGACGTGGCACTGTTCGCCGCCGCCCCCTACCTGGCGGCGGTGACCGCAGACGAGCTCACCGAGCGAGGTCCGGCGTACTCCTTGACTCCCGACTTCCTGGCGATCGTGCTGATCGCCGTGGCGGTCGCATGCGGGATCGGTTGTCTGGCCGGAAGGCGCCACCGGGTGGTGGCGCTGGGGGGACTCCTCGTGGCGGGGGCGATGTGGTTTCCGCTCCTCGAACAGCCCCGGGGAGATCTGGGCGCCGCCTTCGCCCTTCTCATGGCGGTGGGGGTCACCCTCGTCGTGGGAGCAGTCGTCGGCATCGACCGGGAGGGATCGAAGGCGATTCTGATGGGACGGGCCGCCGGGTCGCTGGCTGCGGTCGCCCTGGTTGTCGTGGCTCTGGCCCACGTCGTCGACGGTCGCGCCGGCTTCCCCGCCGACGAATGGACCGGTCGTCTCGACTTCACGAGCAGCCTGGCCTCGGAGGAGGAGTCGGCTCGTGTCCTGGTCGTTGGCGACGGGAGCCGGCTCCCGGGTGAGTATCGGACCGAAGGGTCGGTTCGCTATCGGGTCCTACCGCTCGGCGGACCCTCATTGGAGACCGCCCGGCTCGGTGAGCCCCGTCTCGGCGACGAGGCCCTGGCCGACGTCGTGGCCTCCATTGCGGGAGGGGAGCTGGTGCGCCCGGGACAGGTGCTCGCCGAGTTCGGGATCGGGTGGGTGGCGGTCATCGACGCCCCCGCATTCACCGCCGCCATGGGAGCGCAGGTCGACATGGACGAGCTGCCGGTCAGCGAGGGCCTGACGGTGTTCCGGAACGGACATCCGGCGGTGCGGGCAGCGACGGACACGGGCGTGATCTGGCGTTCCGACGGCGGGCGCTTCGTTGGGCCGGCCGGGGCAGGGACCGTGCGAATCGCCGACAATGCCTCCCCTCGATGGGGGCCGGGTTGGGAACAAGATGGCTGGGCGAACCGCGTGTCGGCCTCCGAGGGAGTGGCCTCCTATGAGCCGCACTCGGTCCGGCGGGGCCTGGCATGGGCCGTGGTGGCCGTGGGCGCGATCGGCCTCGTCGGGACGGCGTTCGTTCGGAGGGAGGGCCGGTGACACGGATGCTGCTCGTCGTGGCCGTGACCGTGGCCGTGGTGGTGGCGTGGGTGATCGCCCCGGTCCCGCCGCCGATCGAGGACAGCCCTGGATTGGAGCCGGCCGCAGCTGCGGCGGCGGTGTGCCCCGTTCGCCTCGACCGCACCGTCGACGGGAAGGTCACCATCGGCTCGACGGTGCTGGCACCGGCCAGGATCACACTGGGTAACGCCGGCCTGGTGACGACCGATCGCAGCGTGGACCTCGATGACGCAGGCGGGGTGGCGATCCAATTCGAGGATCTCGTGCTCGGCGGGATCGGTGGTGCGTTCGTCGAGTTCGAGGTGCCTTCGGCGGCAGCCGCCTCGGTCTCGCGGGGCGATGCCGGTGTGGCGGCGGTGACGTGCACGACCCTGCTCCGCACGTCGTCCCTGATCGTGGGCGGCTCGACCAGGAACGGCGAGTCGCTCGATCTCGTGCTCGTCAACCCGTACGGGTCGGATGCCGTCGTGTCG
>DATHWB010000157.1:0-2074 GCA_035460965.1 Acidimicrobiia bacterium | reverse complement strand
GTTCCATGCTTCTCCCGTGCTGGGAGGAGGTCGGTGTAGCTCTTGTGGAGCTCGGTGTTCGACCATACGCGATGTCGGCTTTGATGGAAATCCGCTACGCCAGCGCCGACGGTGGACCCAATTTGCACGGACCGGGGTCCGTGGACGCTCGGTGGCCGAGGTCTGAGGCGTATCCTCGGGTGAGGTCGGCGGGGAGGAGGCAGCGATGTTCGTGAGCCTGTTCGGCGATCGGAGGGGCACGCTGCCCTCGGGCTGGACCAAGGAGTTGGTTGTGTCGCTGTTGGGCGATGCACGTATCGACGCCTCCGCCGCACCCGGAAAGGGAGCCACGGTGACGTTCATCGGGCTGGCCGGGGACGCCATCGTTCGTGTCGCTCCCGGCAGCCGCGTCACCGGTGGAGGCTTCAGCGTCTTCGGAGACCGCAGGATCGATGTGTCGCCGGGCGATGGCCCCGAGATCCGCATCGACATCTTCGCTGTTTTCGGCGATCTGCAGGTGACGGACCGGCTGACCGTGTAGAGAGGCGGTGGCCGATTGGAAGGCACCGAGCCGCACACAGCAAAGACGGTCCCGTGGCATGCTGGTCCGGGACGGCGCCGGCGCAGACCCACCGGGGCAGCTCCTCCCCTACCGAAGTCGATCGGGCTTTCCGGCAAGATCTGGTTGGCCGCCACGCTTGGGTTGGTAGTCGGCACGGTCGCCGGTCTCCGCTATGCGCCACGGGCCGTCGATCAGGTGGACACCGCGATCCTGCGGGTGATCGCCAGTTTACGTCAGGGGACCGTGACCGACGTAGCGGAGTGGATCGACTTCGCCGGGTCCGGTTGGGGAGCCGCGGCCGTCGGAGTGGCGTCGGTGGTGCTGCTCATGGTCTTCCGGCGGTGGCGACATCTGCTCGTGTACCTGGGCGGACTGGCTCTGCTCACCGTCGTCGGCTACATCCTGTATTGGGCGGTCACCCGACCTCGCCCCTATGGGGTGACGGTCATCGGCGATTGGGGCGGTTTCGCCACGTTTGCGCCACCGGTGGCCGCCGTGACAGCGACCATGATCGGGATCACCTACACCTTGGTGCCGCCCGGTCGACCCCGCTCGATCGCCAAGCTAGCGACAGTGGCCGTGGTCGGGCTCTTCGGGTTGGCCCGGCTCTACCTGGCGGTGGACCATCCCTCCGACTTCCTGCTCGGGGTCGCGCTCAGCGTCGCCATCCTCGTCACCATGTTCCGTGTCTTCACCCCCAACGAGGTCTTCCCGGTGGCGTACCGGGAGGGGAACCGGGCCCACCTGGACGTGGGTGGACCCAGGGGGACGGCGATCCGACAGGCGGTGCGCGACCAACTCGGCCGGGAAGTGCTCGAGATCAAGCCAATCGGGCTCGAGGGCTCCGCTGGTTCGACCCCGCTCCGGCTGACGGTCGACGGTCCGTCCGAAATGTTCCTCTTCGCCAAGCTCTACGCCAGGAACCACGTGCGGGCCGACCGCTGGTACAAGCTGTGGCGGACGATCCTGTACGGACGCCTCGAGGACGAGACATCGTTCCGGACGGTCCGCCGTTTCGTCGAGTACGAGGACTACACGCTCCGACTCCTCCAGGACCTGGGGATCCCCACCCCGGAGCCCTTCGGGATCGTCGAGATAACCCCCGAGCGCGAATACATGATCACCATGGAGTTCTTCGACGGCGCCGTGGAGATCAGTGAGGCCGAAGTAGATGACAAGGTCATCGGTGAGGGTCTCATGTTGGTGAGGAAACTCTGGGACGCCGGGATCGCCCATCGCGACATCAAGCCGGCCAACCTCATGGTCCGCGCCTCCCGGGTGCTCCTGATCGACGTGTTCTTCGTGCAGGTCCTCCCCACACCGTGGCGTCAAGCAGTCGACCTGGCCAACATGATGCTCGTGCTCGCCCTCCGCACAGACGCTCCTCGTGTGTACCGGGAAGCATTGAGACACTTCACCCCAGACGAGATAGCCGAGGCGTTCGCCGCGACCCGAGGCGTCGCCAGCCCCACCCAGCTGCGCCAGTTCCTGAAACGAGACGAACGGGACCTCATCTCCGAGTTCCGGGAACTC
>DATHWB010000156.1:0-24534 GCA_035460965.1 Acidimicrobiia bacterium | reverse complement strand
GGTGGTGTGACCATCGGCGCCGGGGATTTCGTCATGGTGTCGGTGGCGGCAGCCAACCGCGACCCGGACGCGTACCCGGATCCGGACCGTTTCGACGTGACCCGGGAGAACGCCCGCACCCACCTGACCTTTGCCCAGGGTCCTCACCACTGCGTTGGACTGCACCTCGCCCGCGCCGAGACCCGAGCGACATTGGCGGCCGCGTTCGCGCGTCTTCCGGGACTGCGGCTGGCCGGCACGGTCGAGCTGGAGGGCACCGTGTTCCGCAAACCCAAGGCGGTGCCTGCCGCCTGGTTGGTGTGACGGATCAGAGGAGGATCGAGGCCACGACCAGGAAACCACCGAACCCGACGAGGTCGGTGATCAAGGTGAGGAAGATGTTCGCTGCGAGTGCCGGGTCGAGGCCGATCCGGCGCATCAGCAGCGGGATCGACGTGCCGGCGGCCGTGGCGATCGACAGGTTGGCGAGAGCCCCGATCGCCACGACCATCGCCACCTCGAGGGAGGGGATGTCGCTCTCGAAGATTCCCGTCTCGAGGAGCACCATCGCCGCCCCACCGCCGAGCACGGCGAGAGCGGCACCGTTCACGAGTCCGATGATCGCCTGGCGGGTGACGATCTCGATGGTGCGGGACCGTGGCAGTTCATCCTTGGCGAGTCCGCGGATGACGACCGCCAGGCTCTGGGAACCGCCGTTGCCGCCCAGCAGCGCGATCACCGGCATGAGGGCGGCCAGCACCGGGACGCGCGTGATGATCCCAGTCTGGGACTCGATCACCAATGCCACGCCGAGCGAGAGGATGAGGTTGACCCCGAGCCAGGGCAACCGGTTTCGCACCGAGGTCGAGATCTGGGTGTACACCGTCTCCTCGGCGCCGGCGCCCATCGCGGTGGCGAAGTCCTCCGAGGCCTCGTCCTGGACCGACTCGATCACCGACTCGTGCGTGACCATCCCCTGCAGCCGTCCGGCCTCGTCCACGACCGGCAACCCGAAGAGGTGATACCGCTGGGTGAGGTCGGCGATGACCTCCCGGTCGGTGTTGACGTCGACGTGGACGGGGTTGCGGACCATCACCTCTTCCAGCCCGACGCCCGGCCGATTGAACACGAGGTCGCGGAAGGAGAGGACGCCCTGCAACCGTCCGACGTCGTCGACGATGTACACGTACGAGAGGTCCTCCAACTCGTCGTGGAGTTGCCGGATGCGTTCGATCGCCTCCCCGGCGGTGATGCCCATCGGCAGTCGGGCGATGTCGGTGGTCATCAGGCCGCCGGCCGAGTCGGGGGCGTAGCGGAGGAGACGGCGGATCTCCGAGCGCGTGAGTGGGTCGGTCGCCCGGAGGATCGGCTCCCTCTCCTCCGGATCGAGTTGTTCGAGGATGTCGACGGCCTCCTCCGGTGCCATCTCCTCGACGACCCGGGCGGCGGCCTCGGGCTCGAGGACCAGCAGGAAGTCGGCCGCCAGGTCGTCACGGAGCTCCTCGAGCACTCCCGCCGCCTGCTCGTCCTCGAGCTCGCCGAAGAGTTCGCCGGCGGTCTCGTCCGGGAGGGCTTCGAGGATGTCGGCTGCGTCTCCGGGCGTGAACTCGGCGATGGCCGCCCAGGTCTCGTAGTTCTCGTCGAGGTACTCGACGACCTCCTCCGGATTCCGGCGCGCGGCGAGACGAAGTTGGCGTGCGAGTTCGCGTGGACGGCGCAGGCTGAACTTCATGGTGGGTCCCCGGTCGGCCGGGCCCCAGGCTACCGGCGGGGGAGCCTCAGCCCCGGAAGGGCTTGACGTCCTTCACGGTCACCGAGAAGGTGCCGCCTGGCGCCTCGTAGCTGACGGAGTCGCCGATCTTGGCGCCGAGCAGCGCCTGGCCGAGGGGGCCGGACGGGGAGGCGAGCAACATGCCGGGCTGTTTGTTCTCCGGTGATGCCACGAAGTAGTCGTCCTCGTCGCCGTGGTCGTCGACGAGCGTGACGATGGACCCCACGACGACCGTGTCGGTGGCGTGCACCTCGCGTACCTCGGCGTTGTCGAGCAGGGACTGGAGCTGGCGGATCCGAGCCTCCATCAGCCCCTGGTCGTTCTTGGCGGAGTCGTAGTCGGCGTTCTCCCGTAGATCGCCGTGCTCTCGGGCCGTCTGGATTCGTTCCTCGATCTCTGCCCGGCCGGCCGTGGTCAGGTGCTCGAGCTCATCCTGCAGCTTCTGATGAGCCTCGGGCGTGAGGAAGGTGGTGTCGTCGTTCATGGCACTTCTCGGTTCGCGTAAGCAATCAACGATACGGGGGGTCCGCGTTCTTAGCGAATGAGCGCGTCATTCTCGACGCGCTCAGACACACAGAACCAGGTCAGGCGCGCGGCCACGCGTTTTGTCTGTCTCAGCGCGTCATTCTTCACGCGCTGGTTCGCTAAGAACGCGGGCGGGTAGCGTGCCGGGGGTGGAAGACGTTCGACTCACGGGATTCAGTCACGGCGCCGGTTGAGCGTGCAAGCTCGGCTCTGCCGAGCTGGCGCAGGTCCTGCGTCCACTGCACGCGCACAACGCCGTCTCTCACCCCGATCTGATCGTGGGGACCGCCACCTTCGACGATGCCGGGGTGTATCTCATCGCGCCCGGAATGGCCCTGGTGCAGACGGTGGACTTCTTCACGCCGGTCGTCGACGAGGGCTACGACTGGGGAAGGATCGCCGCCGCCAACGCCCTGTCCGACGTCTACGCGATGGGCGGCACCCCGCTGACGGCACTCCAGCTGATCGGCTGGCCCCGGGACGTCATTCCCTGGGAGGTGGCCGGGGAGGTCGTGCGCGGAGGAGCGGACGTGATGCAGGCAGCCGGATGCACGATCGTCGGAGGACATTCGGTCGACGACGCCGAGCCGAAGTACGGATTCGCCGTCACCGGGCTGATCGACCCGGACAGGATCACGACCAACGCCGCCGGTCGGCCAGGCGACACGCTGGTGCTCACAAAGCCGCTCGGGACGGGGGTCGTGACGACGGCGATCAAGCGCGGCGCTTGCCCCGCCGAGGTCCGGGACCGGACGGTCGAGCTGATGGTGCGGCTCAACGACCAGGCGGCACGGGCGGTGCGTGAGGTCGGGGCGAAGGCTGTCACCGACGTGACCGGCTTCGGGCTCCTCGGCCACCTGCACGAGATGTTGCGGGCTTCGAACGTGTCCGCCGAGATCGACGTGGCCGCCGTGCCCGTCATCGACGGAGCGGCCGAGCTGCTGGAGGCGGGGTTCTTTCCCGGCGGATCGGAGCGGAATCTGAAGGCGGTGTCGCCGTTCGTCGACGATCCGGTCCCCGATCTGCGAATGCTGGTGGACGCCCAGACCTCAGGCGGACTGCTGATCGCGACGGCGGAACCTGACGCCCTGCACGCCGCCCTGTCCGAAGTCGGGGTCACCGGTTGGACGATCGGCCGGTTGACGGATGCGCCCGGCAGTCGTATCCGCTGCAGGTAGCTGAGCCCCGCAGGGGCCATACACTCGTCGGCGTGCAACCCCTGGATCGACTCGAGACGATCGCCCAAGCGCTGTCCATTCCGCGGGTGCAGCGTCACATCTTCCTGTGCGCCGATCAGTCGAATCCGAAGTGCGCCCCACTCGCCGAGACCCGGGACGTCTGGCGTTACCTGAAGAGCCGTTGCAAGGAACTGGGGCTCGCCACCGCGCCTCCTGCCTGGCAGGGGGCGACCCTGATCCCGGCAGAACGGGTGCCTCCCGGTGACGGAACCGTTCTACGCAGCAAGGTGGACTGCCTCCGGATCTGTGAGATGGGCCCCATCGCAGTCGTGTACCCGGAGGGGATCTGGTACCACTCGGTGACGATCCCCGTGATGGAGCGGATCATCACCGAGCACCTGATCGGTGGGGTACCGGTCTCCGACCACGTGTTCTCCGTCGGTCCACTCGGACCATGAAGCGCCTCCTCTGGCTCCTGGTGATCTTTCGCCTGCTCGGCCCGGTGCTCTCACCGCGCTTTCGGGCGCCGCAGGCCCATCCGTGGCCGCTGCCGGGCCGGACCGTGTTCGTCGGTGATCGGGAGTTCGTCGTCAGGCAGACCGGGCCGGAGGACGCTCCCGACATCGTCCTGATCCACGGGCTGGGAGGGTCCGCTCTGACCGAGTGGTACGAGGTGGGACCGCTGCTCGCCGAACGGTTCCGGGTGACGCTCATCGAGCATCGCAACCACGGATCCGCTGCTCGATTCGTGGGCAGATACGACATCGATGACCTCGCCGACGACACCGCCGGGGTCTTGACGGCGGCGGGCGTGGACCGTGCGACCGTCGTCGGCTATTCGATGGGCGGCACGATCGCCCAAGCGCTCGCCCACCGTCATCCGCGCCTGGCCGACCGCCTGGTTCTGATCGGGACCTTCGCCGCCCACCCCCGCTCGTGGCGGGTGGCCCGCCAGATCGGGACCTACGTCGTTCGCGCATGGGAGCGCTTGACCGGGCTCGGCACCCCCGAGGTGCGGGCCGGGTACCTCATCCTCACCGGGGCGGTGGAGAAACGGTACGCCCGCTGGATGTGGGAGGAGACGCACCGCCGGGACGTCGACGGCGGGGCGGCGGCGTCGCTGGCGCTGATGCGGTACGACGCCTCCGGTTGGTTGAGCAGCATCGACGTGCCGACGCTCATCGTCGTCCCGACCCGCGATCAACTCGTCCCGACCCGCTGGCAATACGACATGGGTTCGATGATCCCCGGAGCCCGGATCGTCGATATCGCCGGTGGTCGGCATGAGCTGCCTTGGACCCATCCTGAGCGGGTGGCGGCCGAGATCGACCGCTTCGTGAGTTCCCCGGCCGACCGGGGGTCAGCGGGAGCCTGAACTCAGGCCTCGTTCTCCATCATCTGCTTCACGACGAAGCCGATGAGGCCCGCCACGATCAGGAAGATCAGGAATTTCTTCATGCCCCGAGCATACGCGAGCACACTGGCGTGATGGCCGACATCGTCATCATCGACTACCAGCCCGGGTGGATCGCCGAGTTCGAGGAGCTGGGTGCCAGGTTGCGCGACGCTCTCGGAGAGGTAGCACGGAGGATCGACCACATCGGGTCGACAGCCGTGCCCGGTCTCGCCGCGAAGGACATCATCGATGTCCAGGTGACGGTCGCCGATCTCGACGACGATCGGATTCGGGTGGCCCTCGAGTCGGTGGGTGCCCTCGAGCGATTCAAGGGCACGTTCGACCACGAGCCGCCTGGCGAGGAGATTCCCGAGACCGGCCGTCAGAAGTGGCTCTGGCATCTGCGGCCCCCGCAGCGACCGGCCAACGTCCATGTGCGTATCGACGGTCGCTGGAACCAGCGTTACGCCCTGCTGTGCCGCGACTTCCTTCGAGCGCATCCGAACACCGCCGCCGCCTACGGGGAGGTGAAGCGACAGCTCGCCCGGCTCTTCCCGAACGACGCCGAGTCCTACTACGACGTCAAGGATCCGGCGTTCGACCTGTTCATGTCGTTGGCCGCGGAGTGGGCCGACCGGACCGAATGGGAGCCCGGCCCCACCGACGCCTGAGGCCGTCCGCAGTCGACGGAGGCCCCCCTACCCTCTCAGCAATGCGTACTCGGCTGCTGATCACGGTCGCGCCGGTGAGGCGTGGGTCGTCGCCTTCCGGCGCCGGTCCCGAGGCACCGTGAGGCGCGTGGCGGTGGCGGGTTCGGCGACGGTCGCCGTGGTGCTGTCCGGTCCGCTCCCGGCGGTCGCTCACGGGCTGGGAGGACGTCTCGATCTGCCAGCACCGCTCTCCTTTTTCGTCGTGGCGGTGGTGCTGGTCCTGGTGGTCACCTTCACGGTCTTGGGTGTGCGGTGGTCCGAACCTCGGCTGCAGCGAGCGCCGATGCGGGCGGAAGGGCGTCACCTGCCGTGGCTGTGGAACGGCCTCGGTGCGGTGGGGGTGTTCCTGCTCGTCCTGACCCTGGTGGCCGGATCGATCGGGATCGACAACAGCACCCGCAATCCGGCGGCGGTCATCGTCTTCGTGGGTTTCTGGCTGATCCTCCCTTTCGGCGCGGCCGTGCTCGTCGATCTGTATCCGGCGATCAGTCCGTGGCGGCGTCTCCCTGCCTGGCTCGGGATGCATCCGTCCGAGCGCCCGGAGATGGTGGATCGCCTCGGCTACTGGCCCGCCACGGCGGTCTTCCTGCTGTTCACCTGGTTCGCCCTGGTGGCACCCGACAACGGACCGAGGGCGATCGGGGTCGCGGCCTTGGTGTTCACCCTGTACATGGTGGCGATGAGTTGGTGGCTCGGCAGCGACACCGCCGGGAAAGCGGCGGACGGGTTCGCCGTGTACGCCCGGTTCCTGGGAGCGATGGCGCCCTTCACCTTCGAGCAGGGAGTGTGGCGACGGAGGGGCTGGCTGCGAGGACCGCCCCACCTCCCCGAGCGCACCGGAATGGCCGCCTTCGTCATTGGGATGATCGGCACCGTCCTGTACGACGGAGCCTCCTCCACCGAGTGGTGGGTGATGTCGATCCGCGACCCGCTGGTGGGGGCCCTGGACGGTTGGACGCTGCGAACGGCGGACGCCGTGGTCGGGACGATCGGGTGGGCGGGGACGATCCTCCTCGCCGCTGCCGCCTACCTCGGCACGTGTTGGTTGGCCGCCCGACTTGCCGGCCTCGCCGACGCCACCCGGCACTTGGCGAGGCGTTTCGCCCACACCCTCGTACCGGTCGGGTTCGCCTACGCCTTTGCCCACTACTTCACGCTGATCCTGGTCGAGGGGCAGCTGTTCCTGTCCACCTTCTCGGACCCCTTCGGTCTCGGCTGGGACCTGTTCGGTAGCGCCGATCGCCGCATCGACTCCACCCTCGTTCAGGAGTCGCAGGCGTGGGTCTGGTTCGTGCAGGTTGGCGTGGTCGTCCTCGGCCACACCGCAGCCGTCGTTCTCGCTCACGATCGGGCACTCGTCGACTTCCCGCCCGCCAGGGCGCTGGCCGCGCAGTACGCCATGCTGTTCCTCCTGCTGATCCTCGCCTCTCTCGGCGTGGTGGTGTTGGCGGCCGGATGATCGTCTTCGCCCACGGTCTCTACCTCGACGAGCTCCTGTGGTTCGTCATCCCTGTCGGTCTCGCCCTGTGGGCGATGAAACGGACGGAACGCCGGGCGCGTGCCCGGGCGGAGGCGGAGAACGCACAGGATCAGGAAGAAGGTACGGACTGACCTGTGCCGTGTGCCTGCTGGCTATCCTCGCTGTCCGATGAGTGAGTTCCTCGCGGCCGCAGCCAGCACGATGAACGTTCCGGAGCCTCTCGTGCGCCGGTCAGCCGAAGCCAGGGCGAAGGCCACCGGCGCCTCGCTGGACGAAGTTCTCCAGGCGTGGGCGGGCGGCGCCGCTGCACCCGCACCCGCAGCCCCGTCCCCGGCTCAGTCGCCGGAGCCCACCCCCGCCCCGGCGGAGGCACCTGTGGTCGAGGTCGCAGCCGCAGCTCCTGAACCGGCGGAACCAGCTCCCGTGGCAGTCCTGGTCATGGAGGAGGAGGAAGAGGATCCGGTGGAACCCCGGTCGTTGCGGGAGCGCGCCCGAGCCGGCGGCCGAGTCGGTATGGGCTACGGCCTCGTCGCCGGCCTGTTCGTCGTCCTGTTCAGCTCTCAGTGGCTCCTGGCTCGCGCCGGTTCCATCCAGTCCGAGACGGGCGACGTCTCTTTCTCGTTCTCTCTCTCCGCCGGTTCGCTGCTGGTCGGCTCTGCTCTCCTCGGAGCGGTCGTCGGAGCGGCGGGCGCCGGCTTCGTCCGTGCAGTGACCGGCTGGCGCGATCCGGGAATGCGTCTGGTGTCCTCCAATGCGACGTCGACGGTCGTTGGAGCGCTGGCAGGTCTTCTCACCGGTGTGGTCGTCGGTGCGGTGGTCGCCGGAGCAGGCAGTGTCGACGCACTCGACGAGGCGGTGACGGTGGTGCCGATGTTGCCCGCACTCTTCTGGACACTGGCCGGGTGGGTGGCGGGTGGGTGGTTGATCGGAGCCCTCGTCCACGCCTTCGGTGTTCCGGACGGCCTCGCCCAGCCGGAAGCCGAGGAAGGCACCGTCGTGCAGCAACGGCTGGCGTCGGCCTTCTCGCTGCCGCTGGCGGCGGCACTCGGCATCCTCATGGTGGTGCTCCCCGCCGCGTGGGTCTTCATCCAGTTCCCGGTCTGGGCACCGCTCATCGCGATCTTCATCGCCGGCGGGATCATCGGCTTCGCCGGGCTCTCGGCGGCCCGCCCCGGAATGCGAATCACCGCCGGTGAGTTCCTGGTGGCCGCAGCCGGCGTGGGCACCGTGGTCATCATTGTGGTCGCCGTGCTCACCACCCAGGGCGCCGGCGGGCACTGAGGTCGTCGGGCGGCACACGCCTCGTATCAGAGCGAGCCGAGGAGCAATCCAGCAGATGTCCCTCATCATGACCGTCACAGGTCCGATCGCGAGTGACGACTTGGGGCCCACCGTCATGCACGAGCACCTTCTCGCCGATCTGAGAGTGCAGTGGCGCGATCCGGCCAACGAGCGTGCAACCGTGAGGGGCCTGCGCGACACCCCGGTGACCCTGGAGCTCCTCCCACTGCTTCGTCGGTATCCGCAGTCGACCACGCTGGACAACCTGCTCTTGGCAGACGAGGCGACCGCCATCGAGGAGGTCGAGCACTTCCACCGTGCCGGAGGCTCCTGCATCGTCGATCTCACCAACTACGGGCTGTCTCGGGATCCGATCTCGCTGTTCAGAATCTCCAGAGCGACGGGTGTGAACATCGTGATGGGCGGTGGCTGCTACGTCGAGAACGCCCATCCGGAGTGGGTGCACGACGCATCGGTCGACGAGATGGCGGATCTGTTCGTCTCGGACTTCTTCGACGGTGTCGACGGCACCGGCATCAGCACCGGGATCATCGGAGAGGTCGGGATGAGCGGTTATCCGAAGGGCTCGGCGCGGCGTCCGCGCGATCGGATCGGCGACATGACCGCGGCGGAGGAGAAGGTCCTTCGGGCGTCTGCCCGCGCAGGGGTCGCAACGGGGCAGGCGGTGTCGGTCCATGTCAGCATGGCGGGCAGGGGTGCACCGGTTGCGATCGACACGCTCGAGTCTGAGGGCCTGCCACCCTCCCGCCAGGTCATGTGTCACATGGACTCCGTGCCGGACGTCGAGTACCACCGTCAGGTCATGTCCCGTGGAGCGACGGTCGAGTTCTCCAGTTTCGGGCGCGAGTACTACGAGGACCGGGCGGGTGCCTCTTTGGGCCACGACGCCAGTCGGATCGCCCTCATCTCGCAACTCGTGACCGAGGGTTACGCCGACAGGATCGTGATCTCCCAGGACGTGTGCATGAAGATGGACCTGCGTGCCTACGGCGGCAACGGTTACGGCCACATCCTGACCACTGTCGTTCCTCGGCTCAGGCGTGCGGGTGTGCCCGGCGACGCGATCCGGCAGATGCTCGTGGACAACCCTCGGCGTCTGCTCACGCTCGAGCTGGGAACCGACGACATCGAGCGGCTGAGGAGTCGCGTCTCGTATCCGTTGTTCGATCCGCCGGTGTATCCGGCCGACGACCTGAGGTCGGTGGCCCGCAACGGGCATTGGGCCTGACTCGGGGGGCCGGCGGGCACTGAGTTGCTCGGTGGCCTGCCGGCCACTTCACAGCAGGTTGCGCCGGGCCTCCCGGTACGCCTTCTCGATCTTGTCGAACGCCGGTCGCAGGCGCTCGCCGAGGCCTGCCAGGGCCTCGCCGACCAGCTCGGGGACATCTTCGAGTTCCCGTCGCGCGGCCTCGTAGGCGGCGCGGACCTTCTCGAGGCCTTCGCCGGCTTCGTCCTCGACGGCCATGCGGGCGAGCGTGGCCTCCAGCCTGAGCTGTTCGATTCGCGACTCCCAACCGGCCATCTCGGTGTCGGCGACCTGACGCTCGAGGCGGTTCACGGCGCGGTCGAGCGACTCGACCTTCTTCTCCAACGTGGTCATCTCGGTGTGGTCCATCGATTTCTCCTTTCGACTCGAGCCTGACTCACTCGCCGGGGTGTGCCCAGGGTCGACATGCTCTTTCGTCAGCGCAGTTGCAGCGGGTACTCGCGCACGTTCACCTGGCTGCCGTCGCGGGCGGATGCCTCCCACACGATGAGGGCTCCGAACTGATCCCGATCGACGACGTAGTCGATCTGGAACTCGAAGACGCCCCAGCACCCCGTTCCGCACGAGGCCATCACGGTGTCTTCGAACAACGGCAGCCCGTCGTCGTCGGTGAACGTGACCTGGAAGACCGCTTCGAACACGTTGGCGACACCGGAGACGGTGAACGGGCTCGTCACTTCTTCACCCCATGCGGGTGTGTCCACGAAGATCGCCGGCAGCAGGTCGAGGTAGTCGTCCCTGGTCTGCGGGCGGTCGAGGACGATCCCCTCGCTGCTGAACACCTCGACGGCTTCACCGTCCAGCAGGAACGTCACGGCTTCGATCTCCGGATGGCGGGTTGCCGTGTACACCACTTGGGCGAGCCGGGCGAACATTCCGAAACTGCCGCCGCCGTCGTCGTACGTCCCCGTCAGATCGACGACCGCCGTCGAGCCGTCTCGGGTGACGTCGATCAGCCGGGTCCCTTCCGGGATGGCGGTGGAGAGGTGCGGCATGCCCTCGGCTTCGTCCTGGGTGGGACCGGCGAGGAGAGCGGTGAGGGCGCCATCGAGAGTCGCAGCAGCGTCCTGGCGGAACACCGGCACGAGGTGTGGGCCGGGGATCCCCTCGCCCACCGAGTCGACCATGAGGTACACCACGGCTCCGGTCTGTTCCGGGGTCGTGGTCGTGGTCGGTTGAGCGGTGGTCGTGGTGGTCTCTGTCGTCGTGGTGGTCGGGGCCTCGGTCGTGGTGGTCGGTGCTTCCGTCGTGGTCGTCGTCGTTGCGGCGCCGTCGTCTCCGCAGGCGGCGACGACGAGCGCCAGCGCGGCGGCAGAGGCGAGTAGACGTCGTGTCATTGGGTTCCTTCCGTCGAGCCTTCAGCGGTACACGACACCGACGCCCGCCGATAGGGCAGGACGGCCCCCATTCGGTCGGGGTCCTTCGGCCCTGGCACCGACCTGTTGCGATCCGGATGATCGGAGTCGGGACGGCCTTCGCGGCCGTCAAGGGGCGGCACGGTCCTCGTGGTCCACCCCCGAGGGCCGTGCCGACAATCCGAGAGAAAGGGGTGACATGACACAAATCGAATCCGAGCGCACCCCCGTCGAGAACGTGCCGCCGCCCAAGGTGCGGAGGAGCCGCGACGACAAGGTGATCGCCGGCGTGTGTGGCGGCCTCGGCCGCTACTTCGACGTCGATCCGCTGTTCTTCCGGCTCGCATTCGTGGTGCTGGCTATCGGTGGCGGTTCCGGTGTGCTCATCTATCTGATCGCCTGGCTGGTGATCCCCGAACAGGGCGAGGACGAGTCGGTGCTGCGGGGCGGAGGAACGCTCGGAACGCACGGTCCCGCTCTGGCAGGCATCGCGTTGATCGCCATCGGGCTGATGCTGCTGATGAACAACCTGGTGCCCTGGTTCGACCGGGTGATGCTGCCGCTGGTGGTCGTCGCGGCCGGGCTGGCACTGCTCTACACGGGAGGTCGCCGTGGCCGCACTTGATGTGAGAGAGGAACGTGAGACGGCTCCCGTACGGGCGTCGTCGACGTACGGCTCGGTGGTCTTGGGCGCCATCCTGGTGGTGCTCGGAGGGCTGTGGCTGCTGGATGCGGTCGATGTGATCGAGATGCAGCTCGCCGTGGTACTCCCGGCCGTGCTGGCAGTCGTGGGCATCGCCCTGATCTTCGGATCCTTCGAGGGGTCCCACAGCGGCCTGGTGGTGTTCGGGATCTTCCTGACTGTGGCGGTGGTGGCGGCGGCGGTCACGCCGGCCGATGCCTTCCGAGGCGGTATCGGGGAACGTCGCTACCAGGCACAGTCCCAGGCGGAGCTTGCACCTTCCTACAGGGTCGGGGTGGGGGATCTCAGGATCGACCTGTCCGACCTGCAGTTGACCGAGTCCGCCACGGTGGTGGCTCGGGTGGGTGCCGGCACGATCCGTATCGAGCTTCCGGCGGACCTGCCGGTCTCGATTCAGGCCGCCGTCGGAGCCGGTGAGATCGACCTGATGGGGGAGCGGGCGGACGGACTGTCGGTGACGAAGGTCTACGAGAGTCCCGGTTTCGCGGACGCACCTGTCGGGCTGACGCTCGACCTGGACGTGGCCGCCGGTGAGATCGAGGTGAGACGATGAGGATGCACGTTGGAACCCTGGTGGCGGGGATCGTGTACCTGGCCGTGGGGCTGCTGTTCGTCGCCGAGGCGCTGGAGTGGTGGACCCTGCAGGTGAGCGACCTGCGCTACGTGGGTCCGCTGGCGCTGGTGGTGGCCGGAATAGCGGTTGTGGCGTCCTCCCTGAAGGGCCAGCGAGACTCCTAGCAGCGCCTGTCGTGGCGCTCGAGGGTCAGAGAGTCGGGAGGAGTCGGTCGAAGAGTGCTCGTAGGCGGTCGGCGGCGGCGTCGGCGGCCTCGATCACCTCTTCGGCCGACAGCCGCGTCTCGGAGATCCCTGCCGCCCGGTTGGTGCACAACGACATCCCGAGCACCTCGGCGCCCATGTGACGGGCGGCGGTGGCCTCCGGGACGGTGGACATTCCGACGAGCCCGGCACCCAGCATCTTCGCCATCTGCACCTCTGCGGGGGTCTCGAACATGGGGCCGTGCCACCAGAAGTAGATCGCTTCCCGTAGCTGTTGACCCACACCCGCTGCCGCGGCGTGGGCCTTCTCGCGCAGTTCCGGTGTGTAGACATCGGACATGTCGGGGAACCGGGGGCCGAGGCGTTGGTCGTTGTCGCCCATCAAGGGGCTGATGCCCGACATGTTGATGTGGTCGGTGATAAGGACGAGGTCGCCGGGGTGGATGTCGTCGGCGCACCCGCCTGAGGCATTGGTGAGCACCACCTTCCTCGCCCCTGCGAGGATCGCCGCCCGAACCGGGAAGGTGACGACGTCCATGGGGTGCCCCTCGTAGGCGTGCGGTCGACCCGCCAACAGCAGAACCCGGTTCGGGCCCATCTGGACCGAGTGCGCCTTTCCGGCGTGCCCGACCGCTTTCGGGATTGGGAAACCCGGGATGTCCCCGTACGGCACCGTCACGGTCTCTTCGAGGCTGGCGGGATATCCCCCGAGTCCCGACCCGAGCACCGCCACGACATCGTGGCGTTCGACCCCGGTTCGCTCACGGATGGTGGCGGCTGCCTGCTGGAGACGGGTGTAGAGGTCGGTCACGCGACGAGCGCATCCAATGCGACACCGATCATCACGTCCACCGCGCCCCGCACGACGTCGCGATGGGGGTCGTACTCGCCTTCCCCACCGTGCAGCGGGTTGCCGTCCACCGCCAGCACCGCACCGACTTCGGTGCCGTTGAGGGCGCCGATCACGAACAGGGCGGAGCATTCCATCTCGACGGCGACCGCCCCCGCCGACGCCCACTGCCCCAGTTCCGAGCCCAGGACGTCGTGTGGATAGAACACCGCCGAGGTGAGTACCACCCCTTCGTGGACTCGAGAGCCCGCCTCGCCGACCGCCCGGCGCAGGAGGGTGACGACGTCCACCGAGGCCAGCGCCGGGTATGCGGCGGGCACCAAGCCCGCCGTCACCCCGTCGTTGCGGATCGCCCCTGTGGCGATCACCAGATCGCCGTCCCGGACGTCGGGCTGGAGACCGCCGCATGTGCCGGCCCTGATGAGTCGCTTCACGCCAGCCTTGTGGAGTTCCTCGAAGCACAACGCGGCGCCGGGCGCTCCGACGCCGTGTGACGAGACTGCTACCGGGACACCGCGATGGGTGCCGGCGAACGTGACGTACTCGCGGAACCGTCCCAGTTGTCTGGAGTCGTCGAGGCGCGACGCCACCCGCTCTGCTCGGTCGGGGTCGCCGACCACCAGCGCTCGCTCCGGCACATCGCCGGGGGTCACCCTGAGGACGGGGGTCGGATCAGCCATCACACCACCCTCTCGTTGCCGCCGTCGATCGGAATCTGGGCTCCGGTGGTTGCAGAGAACAGGCTCCCACACATGGCCACCACCATCCTGGCCACCGTCAACGAGGTGACTTCGGTGGACAGCAGGTTCCGTGTCTTGTACTGGTCGACCGTCAACCCGTACTTGGCGGCCCGTTCGGCCAGCAGCTCCTCGGTCCACAGACCCGTGTCGAACACGCCATCCGGGTGCACGACGTTCACTCGGATCCCGTCGGATGCCCACTCCAGGGCCGCCACTCTGGCCAACTGGGTGACTGCGGCCTTCGAGGCGGAGTAGGCGGCGGCCCCCTTGCCCGGTGCCGGCACGTTCTTCGAACCCACGATCACGACACTCCCTCCGGAGGGTGACCGGCTGAGGAACGGGTGGGCGGAGGCGAGCAGCGTGGCGACGGCTTCGACGTTCACTGCCTGAACACGGCGCCATCCTTCGGCCGTCACATCGCCGAGAAGCGTGGTGGCACCGAAGACCCCGGCGGCGGAGACCACGATGTCGAGTCCGCCGAAGTGCTCGACCGCCTCGGCCAGGGCGGCTGTCTGCGCGTCGGGATCGGTGACGTCGACCGTGAGCCCGAGCCATGCGGGTCCACCGAAGGTCGAGCCGACGTCCGGGCTGAGGTCGAAACCGGCGACGGCGCCTCCCGCCGCGAGCAACTCGGACGCACACGCCCGCCCGATCCCCGACGCCGCCCCTGTGACGACGGCCACTCGGCCGGCGAGCTCCGGGGGTGGTCCGGATCTCTGCAGCTTGGCTTGCTCCAGGTCCCAATACTCACAGTCGAAGAGATCGCCCGCTCCGAGCGCCTGGTAGCCGCCCAGATGGTCTTCGGATCGTTCGAGCACGGGGATCGTGTGCCGGTAGATGTCTGCCGCGATCGATGACGCCTTGGCGTTCTCGCCGATCGTCAGAAGGCCGAGCTGTGGGTCGACGACCACCCTGGGCGCAGGGTCGAGCATCGCCAGTTCGGTGCGGGCGCGGTGCTCGTGTTCGGCGAAGTATCGGCGGTAGTCGTCGACATAGCCCTCGACGTCGTCGCCCACCATCGGGTGCCGTTTGGTGCGGATCACATGGTCCGGTGTGAGCGGGCCGCGGGTGGCGAGTGAGGGGAGATCCGGTCTCCTCACGAATCGTGCGATCTCGGGGTCGGAGTGGCGACGAACGATCATCGGCCGTCCAGCGGCCGCAGACACGGCTCGCCGTAGCTCCGCCAATCGAACGGGATCCACCGGGGGGAGGACATCCTCACCCGCCTCGGTCCGGGGGGCGTGCTGGTCGAGCCACCGCTCCGCACGATCGATGAGGTCGACATGGCGCAGGTACGCCTGGCGGGTGGTCTCGCCGAAGGTGAAGAGACCGTGGTTCATCAGCACCATGCCTACGGTCCTCTCGTTGACCTCCCCGGCCCACATCGAGGCCACCGCCCGGGCAAGGTCGAAGCCGGGCATCACGTAGGGGATGACGACGACGGCGTCGCCGTACACGTCGCGGACGCGGGCTTCGCCATCGGCGAGGTTGGTGAGGGTGACGATGACGTCTGCGTGGCTGTGCTGGACCGCTCGATACGGGAGGAAGGCGTGCAGGAGACTCTCCACCGACGGTGCCGGGGCGTCAGGATCGAGCTTGGCTGCGGCGAGTTCACGCATCATGTCGGGATCGGAGAGTGCGGGGAGGGCGAGGAGCTCGTGGAGCCGGGAGAGGCGGAGGGGCGTGAACCCGGCAGCCTCGATCGAGCCCAGGTCCCATCCCGACCCTTTGACGTACAGAGTCTCGGTCTCTGCTCCGGTGATGTCGGTGAAGGTCGCCTTGACCGAAGTGTTGCCGCCACCGTGGAGGACCAGCGAAGGATCCGAACCGATCAGGCGCGACCCGTACACGCACTCGCCCACGGGTCCGTCGAAGGTGGAGGCGTCGGCGTCGTTCCAGCGGCTGTCCATGTCTCTCCTCGATCAGTAGGGGGTGTCGCCACCGTCGACGTTGACCGCCTGACCGCGGATGACGACTGCGGCGTCCGACAGGAGGAACGCAACCACCCGGCCGACCTCGATCGGCTGCACCTTGCGGCCGAGTTGAGCAGGGCCCATGCCGGCGAGGAGGTCGTCCGCAGGGACATCGAGTCGGGGGGAAAGCCATTCGGCCACCCCGGCCAGCATCGGGGTGTCGACCCCTCCCGGGCAGACAGCGTTGACGTTGATCCCGTCCGTCGCCCATTCGAGGGCCAGCGACCGGGTCATGTTGATGACCGCCGCCTTGGAGGCGTTGTACCCGGCCATGTTCTTGTACCCGACCTTGCCGCAGTTGGACGCCACGTTGACGATCGCCCCACCACCGTGCTGACGGAGATGGCGTCCGACTGCCTGCGAGACCACGAAGGTCCCGGTCACGTTGACTGCGAACTCGCGTTCCCACGCCTCGGGTGTGGCATCCCAGGCGGTGTCGAGTGTGACGACCCCGGCGTTGTTGACGACGCCGTCGAGACGTCCGAAGTGCCCGAGTGCTGCGTCGACCGCTGCCTCGGCGTCCTCGGTGGAGGTGACGTCGCCCCGCACCGCCAGGGTTCTGGTGCCATCCGGGTCGAGGCGGGAGCAGGCGGCTTCGACGGCCGACTGCGAGAGGTCGAGCAGTGCCACCTGCCCTCCTTCTTCCAGGATGGCCGCGGCGATCCCCTCGCCGATCCCGCCGGCGGCTCCGGTCACGAGGTACACCCGGTCTGTCAGCTTCATTGCGTTCACCATGTCGTGTTGGTCAGGACCCCTCCGTCGATCACGAGGTCGATGCCCGTGATCCAGCGGGAGAGGTCGGAGCACAGGAACACACAAGCATCCCCGATGTCTTCGGGGGTCCCCAATCGCTGCAGCGGGACGGCCGCTCTCCAACGCTGCACACCCTCGGGCCACTGCTCCTCGATGCCGGGCCGGTCGATCAGGCCAGGGGACACCGAGTTCACACGGATCCTGTGGTTGCCCCAGGCGAGTGCGGCGGCTCGGGCGTGCATCACCAGCCCCGCCTTCGAGACTGCGTAATGCCCGTGCACGGGTGTCGGGTGGTGGGCTTCGATCGAGGCGACGTGGACGATCGACCCGCCGCCGGAGTCCCGCATCGCGGTGGCGGCCGCCTGCGTGAGGCGGTGTGGAGCGGTCAGGTTGATGTCGATCATCTCGGACCACTGCTCGTCGGTGAGGTCGACGAACGGAACCACCGGTTGGATCCCTGCGTTGTTGACCAGGCCGTCGATTCGCCCGTGCGCCTCGAGGGTCGCCTCGATGATGTCGGTGGGAGCACGAGGATCGGCGAGGTCCGCTGTGAGCGTCGTCACTCCCGTGGTCTCCACCGGCGACGTGCGGGTGACCGCCACGACCGTGGCCCCCGCCTCCTTCATCCGCCGGACGATTCCGGTGCCGATGCCGCCACCCGCTCCGGTGACGACGACGACCTTGTCGGTCAGGTCCAGTAGCTGCGACGGGGAACCGAGTCGGGTCACGGGTGTTCCTCTCTGACGTATCGGGGGATGTCGTGCGCGGCAGCCGGAAAGCGGGTGGCGAGATCTCCGGCATCGCCGAGTTCGAATCCCGCCGGGTCGAACGGTGGAGCCATTGTCGTTCCGACCAGGGACCAGTCGCCGGTCGTTTCCGCTGCCATCCAGTCTCCAGCGGGCACCGCCACGAACGGGCGCGCTTCGGAGGCGAAGTCGTCGCCCAGGAGGGGTCGCCGGACGGACCCGTCCGGCCTGAGCAACAGCATCTGAACGGTTGCCCCGGCGTAGTGGTGCCACAGCTCAGGAGTGTCGAGTCGGTGGAGCGCCGAGAAGTCTCCGGGTCGCAGCAGGAAGTAGATGGCGGTCCCGTGGTCGTCGCGCCATGTCTGGGCCCACATCCCGCCCTCGACCGGCATCGGTGCGAGCCCCAGCAGGTCGACGATCTCGTCTGCCGTCATCGCGCCAACCGGGCAGCACGCTCGTCGAGTTCCCTGCGCACCTCATGCAGGTCGACTGTCGTGACGGTCCCCTCGTCCACCACCCGCCGGCCTCCCACCCACACGGTGGAGACGTCACGTGGCGATCCCGCCCAGACGAGGCGGGACACCGGGTCGTCCTGTTCCGGTATGACGGGGTGGAGGGCTGACGTGTCGGAGACGGCGACCATGTCGGCTCTGGCGCCTGGCGTGAGTCGACCCAGGTCGGGCCGTCCGATGGCGTCGGCTGCCCCGCCCGTGGTCATCCACAGTGCCCGGGCGGTCGGGAACCGCTGAGCGTCTGCGTGCCTGATGCGAGCCAGCCGTATGGCGGTGCGCATCTCCTCGAACAGGTCGAGGCGGTGGTGGGAGGCGGGACCGTCGGTGGCGATTCCAACGGGTATGCCGGCGGCGAGCATCTCGTCGACGCGGGCGACACCCGAAGCGTGCTTCGAGTTCGAGCACGGACAGTGGGCCACGGCCGTCCCGTGCTTTCCGAAGACTGCGAGGTCGTCGTCCGTGAGCCACACCCCGTGGGCTGCGAGCGCCCGACCGTCGAGCAGGCCGAGTGACTCGAGGTAGGCGGGGGCGCCCATGCCTGTCCTCTCCCGGACTGCCGCGTCCTCCCACTCCTGTTCGGCGACGTGGATGTGTACGAGCATGCCGGTGTCGGACGCGACCTCGGACAGCCGGCGGAGACACTCGTCGCTGACCGACCATGCGGTGTGGGGTCCGAGGCCGATCTCGACGAGGTCGCTGTCCGCCCACCGGTGGCGTAGGGCGATCATCTCCTCGACCTGGTCCTGCCAGGTCCCGAACCGGGTGAGTTGCTGATCCTCGATGATGGGAGCGGTGACCACGGTGCGGAGCCCGACCTCGCTGGCTCCTTCGGCCACCGCCTGGCCGTGGAAGTACATCTCGACGCTCGTGGTGATCCCGTTGGAGAGGAGCTCGGCGGCTCCGGCCCGCATCCCTGCCCTGACGTCGTCGGCGGTGAGCTTGCCTTCCCGCGGCCACATGACCTCGTGCAGCCAGCGGTCGACGGGGAGTCCTTCGCCTGCGCCGCGCAGCAGGACCATGGGGGTGTGGCAGTGGATGTCGACCATCCCTGGCATGAGGATTCCGTCGATGCGATGTACCGGGGCGTCGGAAGGCGGGGCTTCCGACGCGGGACCCGACCAGACCACCCTCCCGTCTTCGACGTCCACGGCCCCGTGGCGGATTGGGTCGGCACGCTCGTCGGCCATCGGGAGGAGGATGTCGGCGACGAAGCGATCCACGAAAACGGCTCCTGATTCCGAGTTGTCTGACAAGCTACTGATAGCATGAACGAGCTGTCAATCGAGGACCCATGACCGCGGCGGCGTCGAGCATCGTCACCACACTGTCAGCCCAGGTGGCGGCCGACTTGCGCCTGCGTATCGAAGCCGCCGAGTGGTCGGCCGGAGAGAAGCTGCCTGGAGAGCACGATCTCGCCTCCCAGTACGGGGTGTCTCGGGCCACGATCCGCACCGCGTTGCAGGACCTCGAGAGCAGGGGGCTGACAGTCACGCGCCACGGACTCGGAACGATCGTGACCGCGCACGCCGCCTCGGGCCAGGCGGACCTCCGCCGTCTGGAGTCCATGACCGAGACCATCGCCCGCCACGGCCGCTCCCCGGGAATGCAGTACCGCTCGATCGTGCTCCGCACCGCCACCGAGGAAGAGTGTCGCAAGCTGGCACTGGGTGAGGGCTCCGAGGTCATCGCCACCGAGCGGTCGCTGACGGCCGATGGCGAGCTCGTGGCATTCTCCTACGACGTCCTCCCACGGTGGATCTTCCCGGACACGTTCGACTCGAGCGAGGTCGCCGGGTCGCTGTTCGGGCTCCTCGAGCGTCACGGAGCGAGAGCCGTCGTGGCGCTGACAGAGCTCCACGCCGCCCACGGCGAGCACATCGGCTGGGGTGACCGCCCGGACGGCGCCTCGTACCTGTTGCTCGTGCAGGTTCACTCCGATGCCCGCGGTGTGCCGATCGCGCTGGCTTCCACCTACTTCATCGAAGGCCGCTTTCCTTTCGGCCTGGTACGACACCGGTGATCGCGTGTGTTGACGCGCTGCCCGGGCGAGCTCTAGCCTCGCTCGCACGCTTGTCTGACAACCCGGAGGGGCGCTGGATGGATCGTCTCGGTCACCGCTCGCTGGACTGGATCGACGGTGCCGTCGTGCTGGTCGACCAGACCAAGCTGCCGGGAGCGTTCGAGACGCTTCGCATCGACGACGTGCCGTCGATGGTCGGAGCCATCAAGCGGCTGTCGGTGCGGGGAGCTCCCGCCATCGGGGTGGCCGGCGCATTCGGCGTGGCGCTGGCGGTTCGAGACCACGGCTCCGACCCGGACGAACTCGCCGCCGCGATCGCGTCCCTGCGCCAAGCTCGCCCGACGGCGGTGAACCTCGCTCGCATGGTGGACCGGGTGGCGGAGCTGGCGGGACGAGGATTCGAGCGGGTGCTGGCGGAGGCGCTCACGATCAGAGACGAGGAGCTGGTCGCATCCCACTCCATGGGCCGACTCGGCGCCAACCTGATCGCCGACATGGTGGGCGACGTCCCCGTGACGGCCATGACGATCTGCAACACCGGCGGTCTCGCCACGGTGGAGCGGGGAACCGCGTTGGCTGTCATCCAGACTCTTCACGAGCGGGGCCGGCTGCGAGAGGCTCTCGCCCTCGAGACTCGACCGTTGCTGCAGGGAGCGCGCCTGACCACCTGGGAACTGGGTCGAATGGGCGCTCCGCACCGGCTCATCGTCGACTCGGCCGGGCCTTTCCTCCTCTCTCTGGGAGCGGCCGACGTCGTGCTCACCGGTGCCGATCGCATCGCTGCCAACGGGGACACCGCCAACAAGATCGGCACCTACTCCCTGGCGCTGGGAGCGGCTCGAGCCGGGGTGCCGTTCATCGTGGTCGCCCCCGAGTCGACGGTCGACACCTCCACCGCCTCCGGTCGTGACATCGAAATCGAGGATCGCGGTCCGGCCGAAGTGGCTTCGCTGGCGGGGATGGCTATCGCTCCCGCCGGGACCGACGCCGCCAATCCAGCGTTCGACGTGACGCCTGCCGACCTGATAACGGCCATCGTGACGGATCGTCGGGTGATCAGGCTGGACAGACACGAGAGCTTGCAGACGGTCCCGCTGGGACCGGTGACGGTCCCGGTGGAACGAGATGGAGAGGAGAGAGAGGAATCATGAGAACGACGAAGAAGTGGAGTGCGCTGCTGCTGGTGCTGGCATTGGTGCTGGCAGCGTGCGGAGGATCGGACGGTGAGGGCACCGACGACGGTGAGGGCGAGGCCGATGGCCCCAGCTTCATCTACGTGACGCCCAACCCGATCGGGGTCAACAAGTTCCTCGAGCTCGGACAGATCGGCACCCAGCGGGCAGCCGAGAAGCTCGGTGGAACCTGGAAGACCTTCGAATCGACCGACGACTCGAGCCGCCGGGCGAACATCGAGGCGGCAGTGGACGAGGCACCCGACGTGATCGTGCTCACCACCTTCACGCTGGTGGAACTGGCGGACGAGTTCTCGAAGGCGAATCCCGACCAGGAGTTCATCCTCATCGACACATGCCCCGAGGCGCCCTCAGCCAACCTGCATTGCGGAGTGTTCCGCGAACAGGAGGGGGCGTACCTGCTCGGCATCATGGCCGGCTCGCTGAGCGAGTCGAAGCAGGTCGGCTCGGTGGGAGCGATCGACATCCCGTTCCTCCACCGGTACACCGACAGCTTCGCCCTCGGTGCCCAGTCCGTAGACCCGTCGATCACCGACACCCAGGTGTGGATCGGAGGCGACAACCCGTTCTCCGACCCCGCCCGGGCCAAGGAGCAGGCGCTGGCAGTGGCCGCCCAGGGGGCCGACCACATCTTCGCGGTGGGCGCCGGATCCAACGGCGGGATCTTCGAGGCTGCCGCAGAGGCCGGGTTCTTCAGTTACGGCGTCGATGTGAATCAGTGCCCTGACAGGCCTGGCCACATCGTCGACAGCAACATGAAGCTGGTCGACGTGCTGGTCGAGCAACTGATCGACCAGATCCTGGCCGGCACCGCCGGGACGGTGGTCTCCTTCGGTCTCGCCGAAGGCGGCACCGGGGTCATGGCTCTCTCCGACGACCTGGCGGACAGCCAGTGCGTCATCGCCGATCACCCAGACGTGGTCGAAGCGGTGAAGGAGGCGGCGCAGGGGATCATCGACGGGACGATCGTCGTTCCGGATCCGTTGGCGGGCTGACCCTACCGATGACCGTCGAGCTGGAGCTCCGCGGAATCACCAAGGGGTTTCCCGGCGTCGTGGCCAACGACGCCGTGGACCTCACGGTGCGCTCCGGCGAGATCCACGCCATCGTCGGCGAGAACGGGGCTGGCAAGACCACCCTCATGTCGATGCTGTACGGGCTGTTCCCCCCGGACGAGGGCGAGATCCTCATCCGGGGGGAGGCCGTGCACTTCACGTCGGCGCTCGACGCGATCAACGCCGGTCTGGGGATGGTGCACCAGGCCTTCAAACTCTTCCCCACCTTGACCGTGGCCGAGAACGTCGTCTTTCGCAACGAGCCGACACGGCGCGGCATGATCGACCGGTCGGCGAGTGTGGCCCGTGTTCAGGAACTGGCGCGGCAGTACGGGCTGGCGGTCGATCCGCGGGCAGTCGTGGAGAGTCTCCCCGTGGGAGTGTTGCAGCGGGTCGAGATCCTCAAGGCCCTGTACCGGGACGCCAGGGTTCTCATCCTCGACGAACCGACTGCAGTGCTCACTCCGCAGGAGCGGGACATGCTCTTCGACGTCATCCGGCGTCTGCGGGATGCGGGTCGGACGATCCTCTTCATCACCCACAAGCTGGGAGAGGTGATGGCTGTGTCCGATCGGGTGACCGTCCTCCGCAACGGCAAGTCGGTGGCCGAGCTCGTCACATCCGCAACCGATCCCGACGAGATCACCCGTCACATGGTCGGGCGGGACGTCGACCTCGGCAAGCGCGCCCACTTGCACACGCCAGGCGCGGTCGTGCTCTCGGTCGAGGGGTTGACGGTGTTGGGAGAGCACGACCGGGCGGTGGTCAGAGGTGCGACCTTCGCCGTCCGGGCCGGCGAGATCGTCGGGGTCGCCGGGGTGGCCGGCAACGGTCAGACGGAGATGATCGAGGCGATCACCGGGCTACGTGCCCTGGAGAGCGGCAAGGTCGAGTTGTCCGGTGTCGACATCAGCCACGCCGACGTCGCCACCAGACGTGCCACGGGGCTGGCATACATTCCGGAGGACCGGCACGGCGTGGGGACCACCCATCACGCCACCGTTTCGGAGAACCTCTTGCTCGGCCACCATCGGGAGCCGGCCGTCGCCCGTCGTGGGTGGTTCGTCCAGGAGGAAGTCCGGGCACTTGCCACCGGGCTCGTGGAGCGCTTCGGCATCAAGACCCGGAATGTCAACGCCCCCGTCAGCACCCTCTCGGGCGGAAACCTCCAGAAGCTGGTCGTCGCCCGCGAACTGGCGTATGAGGCTCCTCTCTTGATCGCAGAGCAGCCCACCCGCGGGGTCGACATCGGGGCGATCGAGTTCATCCACCGCCAGCTGCTGGACTACCGCGATGCCGGGGGAGCGGTGCTGCTGGTGTCGGCCGAACTGTCCGAGATCCTCGCACTCAGCACTCGGATCCTCGTCATGTACGAGGGCGAGGTCGTGGCCGAACTCGATCCGGCAGTGGCCGACGAGCCCGAGATCGGCCGGTTCATGACCGGTGCCCACCTGGATGCCGCCAGTGCGTGAGGTGATCGATCGGCGTCGCCTCGGTGCCTGGGCGCGGACGGCGGCGACCAGTCCCGTGGCCTTCTCGGTCCTGCTCGCCTTCGCAGCCGGGGCCGCCATCGTGGCGATCACCGGCCAGGACCCGTTCCTCGCCTACCGGGAGATGTTCGTCGGGGCGGTGAGCGGTTCCGGGCTCCGCAACACCCTGGCCCGGTCGATCCCGATCATCGGCATGGCGCTGGCGGTGTCGGTCGCCTTCCGGGCCGGTGTGATCAACCTCGGGGGTGAGGGTCAGATGGTGGTGGGCGGTCTGGCCGGCACGGTGGTGGCGATCTACACGCCCGGCCCGGGGGCGCTGGTGATCCCACTGGCCCTCCTCGCCGGAGCCGTGGCGGGAGCGGCCTGGGCTCTGCTCCCGGCGTTCGGGCAGACCCGACTCGCACTTCCGATCCTCATCACCAGCCTGCTGCTCAACTACGTCGGCCGGGCCATCACGGGGTATCTCGTGCGGTTCCCGTTGGCCGACGTCTCGGTCACCCTGGCGACGACCCGGCAGGTCCCCGAGGCCAACCGCATGCCGAAGATGCCGATCTTCGGTGGTGTCAGCCTGTCGCTGCTTCTCGTGCTGCTGCTGGTGGTCGTGCTGGCGGTGTTCTACTCGCGCAGCGTCGTCGGGTACGAGACGCGCATGGCCGGCTACAGCGGGCGGTTCGCTCGGTACGGCGGGGTGGCGGTGGAACGCCAGACGGTCGGTGTGATGGCGGTCGCGGGCGCAATCGGCGGTGCCATCGGTACCCA
>DATHWB010000155.1:0-2649 GCA_035460965.1 Acidimicrobiia bacterium | reverse complement strand
ACACGAAACGCTGGCGATCGCCATGAACCGCCTCGGCGCCAAGTCGAACACCGGCGAAGGGGGCGAGGATCCGGATCGCTACGTCCCGGACGAGAACGGGGACCTGCGCCGCTCGGCGATCAAGCAGGTGGCGTCGGGCCGTTTCGGCGTGACCTCGGAGTACCTCGTGAACGCCGACGACCTCCAGATCAAGATGGCCCAAGGTGCGAAACCGGGTGAGGGGGGACAGCTCCCCGGTCACAAGGTGTACCCGTGGATCGCCCGCACCCGATACTCGACTCCGGGCGTGGGACTCATCTCCCCTCCCCCGCACCACGACATCTACTCGATCGAGGACCTCAAGCAGCTGATCCACGACCTCAAGAACGCCAACCCGCGTGCCAGGGTGCATGTGAAGCTGGTGGCGGAGATGGGGGTGGGAACCGTCGCGGCGGGCGTCGCCAAGGCGAAGGCGGACGTCGTCTTGATCTCGGGCCATGACGGCGGCACCGGTGCGTCCCCCCTCACCTCCGTGAAACACGCCGGCGTCCCCTGGGAGCTGGGTCTGGCGGAGACCCAGCAGACACTCCTCCTGAACGAGCTGCGCGACCGCATCGTCGTGCAGGCAGACGGGCAACTGAAGACCGGGCGCGACGTGATGATCGCCGCCCTGCTGGGGGCCGACGAGTTCGGATTCGCCACCGCTCCCCTCGTGGTGTCCGGCTGCATCATGATGCGGGTGTGCCACCTCGACACCTGCCCGGTCGGGATCGCCACCCAGAACCCCGAACTACGAGCGAAATTCGCCGGCAAGGCGGAGTACGTCGTGAACTTCATGCAGTTCATCGCCCAGGAAGTCCGCGAGCTGTTGGCCGGGCTGGGTTTCCGCACCCTCGAGGAGGCAATCGGCCACGCCGAGGTGCTCGAAGTCTCGGACGCCGTGGACCACTGGAAGGCCCGGAACCTGGACCTCAGCGCAATCCTGCACGTGCCGGTGCTCGCATCGGACACGCCCAGACACCACACCACCGGACAGGAGCACGGGCTCGAGGAGGCCCTGGACCAGACCATCATTCAACTGGCAGGTGCGTCGATCGACACCGGCGAGCCCATCAGCCTCGATCTCCCGATCCGCAACGTCAATCGCACGGTGGGAACACTGCTCGGGTACCACGTGACCGCTCGTCACGGGGCGGACGGGCTGGCCGACGACACGATCACGGTCGACTTCACCGGCTCGGCCGGAATGAGCTTCGGGGCCTTCCTCCCGCGCGGGATCACCCTGCGGCTCACGGGCGACGCCAACGACTACGTGGGCAAGGGCCTGTCCGGAGGGCGGGTGGTGGTGCGGCCACCGAGCGACGGGGTGGTCGCTCCGGAAGAGAGCGTGATCGCAGGCAACGTCATCCTGTACGGCGCCACGAGCGGCGACTTGTTCGTCCGCGGGCTCGTGGGCGAACGGTTCTGCGTGCGGAATTCAGGCGCGGTGGCGGTGGTGGAGGGAGTCGGAGACCACGGCTGTGAGTACATGACGGGCGGACGGGCGGTGATCATCGGGCCGACCGGACGCAACTTCGCCGCCGGCATGTCCGGGGGGATCGCCTACGTGCTCGACGAGGAGGGCGACTTCCACACCCGCGTCAACCACGAGATGGTCGATCTCGATCCGCTCGACGACGACGACCGGGCGTTCCTCCTCGAACGACTCGAGGCCCACCGGAGGGAGACCGGCTCAGAGGTGGCCGCGCGGCTGCTGGGGGATCTCGATGCCGCCCGCTTCGTGAAGGTCATGCCGAAGGACTACAAGCGGGTCCTGGCCGCCGCCAAGCGTGCCGAGGACCGGGGTGAACCGGTGCTGGAAGCGATCATGGCGGCCGCCCATGGCTGATCCCCGCGGATTCCTCCATCACCCGCGCCTGCTCCCCACCCGCCGACCCGTCGACGTGAGGATCGGCGACTGGCGCGAGGTCTACCTCGACTTTCCGCCAGACGAACTGATGGTCCAGGCGTCACGGTGCATGGACTGCGGCATCCCCTTCTGCAACCAGGGCTGCCCGCTGGGCAACCTGATCCCGGACTGGAACGACCTGGTGTATCGAAACCGCTGGCGCGAGGCGGTCGACCGCCTCCACGCCACCAACAACTTCCCAGAGTTCACCGGGCGTCTCTGTCCCGCCCCGTGCGAATCCGCCTGTGTCCTGGCGATCAACTCCGACGCGGTGACGATCAAGCAGGTGGAAGTGGAGATCATCGATCGCGCCTGGGAGGAGGGTTGGGTACGTCCGGTGCTCCCGGCGGAGCGAACGGGACGCTCGGTGGCGGTGGTGGGATCGGGTCCGGCCGGACTGGCCGCCGCCCAACAGCTCACTCGTGCCGGCCACGACGTCACGGTCTTCGAACGTGCCGACCGTCCCGGCGGGCTGCTCCGCTATGGGATACCCGAGTTCAAGATGGAGAAGCGTCACCTCGACCGGCGCCTCGCTCAGATGGCGGCGGAGGGCACGAAGTTCCGAACGTCGGTCGAGGTCGGCGTCGACATCGACGCCGACCGGCTGCGGTCGGAGTTCGATGCCATCGTCCTCGCCGGCGGCGCCACCGAGCCGCGGGATCTCCCGATTCCGGGCCGCCAGCTCGAAGGGATCCACCAGGCGATGGAGTACCTGCCCGGGG
>DATHWB010000154.1:0-8556 GCA_035460965.1 Acidimicrobiia bacterium | reverse complement strand
AGGATCCGTCGGGGGCGAGCCGGACGCGACGCAGCAGTTGGGCGTTGAGGGCCACCACGATCGTCGAGGCGGACATCAGCACCGCGCCGACGGCCGGGCTGAGGGTGAACCCGGCCCAGGCGAACACGCCGGCGGCGAGCGGGATGGCCACCACGTTGTAGCCGGTGGCCCACGTCAGGTTCTGGACCATCTTGCGATAGCCGGCCTGGGAGAGCTTGCGGATCCCGACCACCCCTCGCGGGTCGTCGGAGGCGAGGACGATCCCGGCCGACTCGATCGCCACGTCGGTGCCGGCGCCGATCGCGATACCGACGTCGGCCTGGGCGAGGGCGGGAGCGTCGTTCACGCCGTCGCCCACCATCGCCACCCGCAGGCCCTGCTGCTGCAGCTTCTCGACCTCCGAGTGCTTGTCCTCGGGCAGGACCTCGGCGAGCACCTGGTCGATGTCGAGTTCCGCCGCCACCGCCTCGGCGACCTGGCGGGCATCACCGGTGATCATCGCCACCCTCACTCCCAGCCGATGTAACTCCTCGACGGCCTGGCGAGACTCAGGGCGCACCTCGTCCTCCAGCGAGACTGCGCCGGTGATCTCTCCATTTTCGATCACATACAGGACGGCGGCGCCCCGCTGGGTCCATGTCGCCACTCCGTCGGCCAGGGAGGGGGGGATCTCGAGGTCCATCTCTCGCAGCATGGCAGGACCGCCGACGGCCACCTTGGAACCGTCGACCTCGCCTTCCACTCCGCGGCCGCTCATCGCCCTGAACCGTTGGGCGACAGGGATGTCTCCCTTCTCCTTGGCCGCCGTGACGATCGCTCGCGCCAGCGGATGCTCCGACTCGGCCTCGACCGCGGCTGCCACCGCCAGGAGGCGATCGTCCTCACCGTCGAGAGAGGCGAGAGCGCTGAGGCGATGACTCCCCTTGGTGAGGGTTCCGGTCTTGTCGAACAGCACGACGTCGACGGTCCGCATCTTCTCGAGCGCGAGGCGGTCCTTCACCAGGATCCCGTTGCGCGCCGCCATCGACGTGGAGATCGCGATCACCAGTGGGATCGCCAGACCGAGCGCGTGGGGGCAGGCGATGACCAGCACCGCCACCATCCTCACCACCGCCTGATCGGGCCGGCCCGCCAGCATCCACCCGACCACGGTGATCGCGGCAGCCGCGATGGCCACGTAGAAGAGGAGAGCGGCCGCCCGGTCGGCCAGGACCTGGGCGCGCGATCGCGACTGTTGCGCCTGAGCGACGAGGCGTTCGATCCCGGCCAGCGCGGTGTCGTCACCGACCGCCGTGACTCGGATCCGGATCGAGTTGTCGGTGGCGACGGTGCCCGCCACGACCCGGTCACCCGGTGTCATGGCCACCGGTTGGGACTCACCCGTGACCATCGACTCGTCCATCTCCACCTCACCGCTGACGATCTCTCCGTCGGCCGGCACCCTCCCGCCCGGTCGCACCAGCACGACGTCGTCGACCAGCAATGCCGAGGTGGACACGGTCTCCGTGCCGTCGTCGGTGATCCGCTCGGCCTCGTCGGGGAGGAGTTCGGCGAGGGCGGCGAGGGCTCCCCGCGCCTGGCCGATGGCTCGCATCTCCATCCAGTGACCCAGGAGCATGATGGCGATCAGGGCTGCGAGTTCCCACCAGAAGTCGAGATCGAACCATCCCAGAGTGGTGGCCACCGAGGCGACGAAGGCGACGGTGATCGCCATCCCGATGAGGAGCATCATGCCGGGCTGGCGCTCGCGTGCCTCCCGAACCGCGCCCTTCAGGAACGGCGAGCCCCCGTAGACGAAGATCACCGTGCCCAACACAGGAGCAATCCAGGTCGATCCGGGGAACGAGGGAGCGGTGTAGCCGAACCACTCCTGGATCATCTCCGAGAAGTACACGACCGGCAGGCTCAGCAGCAGTGACAGCCAGAAGCGGTCGCGGAACATCGCGACACTGTGACCGGCGTGCTTGTCGTGGCCGCCGTGCTGATCGCCGTGGCCGGACTCGCTTCCGGGGTGAGCATGCTCGGCCGGTGGGTGCCCGCGATGGTCCCGGTGGTCGTCGAGACCGCCGCGGGAGGTTCCGGTGTGGGCCGGCTCGGGCGCCGTGCGCCCAGCGTGGTGTTGGTGGTCGTTGTCGTTCACAGTTCCTCCTAGGAGCGGACCAAGCGCTCGATCGCCCGAGTCGCCTCTGTCACCATCTCGTCGGCCCTTTGATCATCCCCTGCGGCTGCGCGCACGCAATGCCGCACGTGTTCGTCCAGCAGGCCCACAGCCACGCCTGTGAGCGCCGCCCTGACCGCATTGACCTGAGTCAGCACGTCGATGCAGTAGGTGTCCTCGGCGATCATCCGCTGCAGGCCCCGAACTTGGCCCTCGATCCGCGCCAGACGCTTGAGGTAGCCGTCCTTGTCGATCTCGTAACCACGCATACCTACCCCTCGCCTCTCGCATACCCTAGGGGGGTAATGTATATCTGGTCATTCCGCCTGTCAAGAGGCGGCGAGCACCTACCGTGCCGCCGTCACCGCCCGGCCCGGCGGATCAGCTTGTGGAACTCCATGGCGATCACGATGGAGACGGCGACCACGACGATGCGCAGCCAGGCGGACAGTCCGATGGGCTCCACTCGCAGGAGCAGTTGGGTGGGCGGGAAGTACAACGCGGCGATGTGTATCCCCAGGGCGGCCGCCGTGGCCGCGAACAGGAGCTTGTTGGAGAACGGGTTGATCCGGAAGACCGACTCGGTCTCGGAGCGGGCGTTCCCGGCCTGGAAGACCTGATACACGACCATCGTCGTCAGTGCCACGGTTTGAGCCTGCGTCAGTGAGCCGGACAGGTCCAGCTCCCACCGGAACATCGTGAGAGCCCCGGCTGCCATCACGATCCCCGCAACACCGACCCGTTCCCACATCCGACGGTCGAGCACACCCCCGCCCCGACGTCTCGGCTGGCGTCGGAGCACCCCCTTCTCGGCCGGCTCGAACGCCAGCGCGATGTCCTGGAGACCGTTCGTGACGAGGTTCAGCCACAGAAGCTGGGCGGGCAGGAACACCAGCGGCCACTGCAGCCACAGCGCGGTGAGTATCGCCGCGATCTCCGCGGCTCCGGTCGATACCAGGAAGAACGTCACCTTGCGGATGTTGTCGAAGGTGACCCGCCCCTCCTCCACTGCCGCCACGATCGTGACGAAGTTGTCATCTGCCAGGACCATGTCGGAAGCCTCCCTGGCCACGTCGGTCCCGTCTTGCCCCATGGCCACTCCGATGGCGGCCGCCTTGAGCGCCGGAGCGTCGTTCACGCCATCGCCAGTGACCGCCACCACCTCGCCATGGGCGGTGAACAGGTTGACGATGCGCAGCTTGTCCTCCGGCGAGACCCGGGCGAACACCGATGTCTCGAGGAGCCGACCGGTCAACTCGTCGTCGTCCATCGCCCCCATCTCCGAACCGGTGAGAACGCCGCCGTCGGCCGTCTCGATCCCGAGCTGGCCTGCGATCGTCTCAGCGGTCAGGGCATGGTCACCGGTGATCATCACGACTCGGATCCCCGCCGATTGGCATGCGGAGACGGCCTCCCTGACACCTGGCCTCGGAGGGTCGATCATTCCCTGCAGTCCGACCAGGGTCAGGTTGCCTGGCTCACCGAAGCTCCCAGGCTGGCGGAGTTCGGTGGGAAGCTCGCGGTAGGCGAAGGCCAGAACCCTGTGACCCTCACCGGCCAGACTCGCCGCCGCCTCCCGTACCAGATCGGGATCGAGCGGCACCGGACCCGTCTCACTCATCATCTCCGTGCACATCTCCACGATGCGTTCGGGCGCGCCCTTGACGAACACCCGGTGACCGGCGGACGAGGACCGAACAGACGCCGAGTACTGGCGCTCCGGCTCGAACGGGATCTCGGCGAACTCCGCATTGGCCGACCTCGCCGCCCGCAGGTCGAGACCGCCGTTCATGGCCGAGAACAACAGCGCCACCTCGGTGGGGTCCCCCGAGACGACTCTCTCTCCGGCTCGGGTGTAGACGTCTGCCTCGTTGGTCAGGACGCCGGTGAGCAAGGTGAGTTCCAAGGCCCGACTCCCGCTCGTCGGGACCGGCTGTCCTCCAAGGGTGAACCGGGCCGACGCACCCTCGCCATCCAACTCGAATCGACCCCCGGGGGTCCATATCTGCTGGACCGACATCCGGTTCATGGTCAGCGTGCCCGTCTTGTCCGAACCGATCACCGTCGTGCTACCGAGTGTCTCCACGGCAGGGAGACGACGCACGATGGCCCTGCGTTTCGCCATACGGCTCACGCCGACCGAGAGGGTGATGGTCACCGCGACCGGCAGGCCTTCCGGCACGGCCGACACCGCCACCGCCACCGCCACCAGGAAGATCTCGCTGAGCGGGACATCCAGGATCAACCCGCTGACGAACACGACGACGGCCGCCACTCCGACGGCCGAGCCGATGATCCGGGCGAAGCGATCCATCCGCTGTTGCAGCGGCGTCTCGGTCACCCCTTCGGCCCTCACCAGCCCGGCGATCGAGCCCAGCTCGGTGCGGTCGCCCGTCGCCACCACCACCCCCGAGGCACGGCCCGAGGTCACGACCGCCCCGGTGTACATCATCGAAGTGCGGTCGGACAGCGGCACATCCGGCGCGACCGCGTCCACACCCTTCGATACCGGAACGGACTCGCCCGTCAGCAGTGACTCGTCGACCCGGAGTGCCGTCGCCGTCTTGACCCGGAGGTCGGCCGGCACGCGGACGCCGGACTCGAGCAACACGACGTCGCCCACCACCAGTTCCCGACTGTCGATCTCCTGATCCTGGCCCTCCCTCACCACCCGGGCTACCGGGACCACCAACTGCATGAGCGCCCGTACCGCTCCCTCTGCCTTGCGCTCCTGCACGAATCCGATCACGGCATTCAGCACGAGCACGACCCCGATCACGACAGCATCGAGATACTCCGCCAGCAGCAGGGTCACCACCATCGCCACCAACAGGATGGCGATCAAGGGGCTACGGAACTGCCGGAAGAACACCACGATCGCCGAGGGCGGGGGCTCCTCCTCCAGCCGGTTCGGCCCGTGGACGGTCAGCCGCGCCGTCGCCTCCGCTTGGCTCAGACCGAGGCGACCGGTGTCGAGAATGCGCTCCACCTCCGAGATCTCCATGGCGTGCCAGTCCTGACCGGACGGCAGAGCCTCCCCCGAAGTGGCCGGATCTCGTGTCGGTGAATCTGACAAGCGCCCCTCCTCTTGCGTTCCGAGTATGTCACCCGCCCGTCGGCGCCCGCGATTCGCACGGCGCGAACCGATTGGTGCTCTCGGACGTAACGGAACAGGAACGGAAGGAGAATCGATGAGGGCTCGTATCTCGCTGATAGCCGCGTGCGTGGCTGCCGCCGCGTGTGGGAACGGGGCGGATCCGGGCACGGCGGGTCCCGAGACGACCACCACGACGACCACGACCACGATCGTCACGCAGGGATCAGGAATCACCCTGATCGACACGTCACTCGGATCGATCCTGGCCGACCCCGACGGGCGGGCGATCTACGGCTTCACCGTCGATGGCCCCGGACTGAGCAGGTGTTACGACGGATGCGCCGCGCTGTGGCCTCCGGTGCCCGGGGACACACCGATCGGCGACGGGCTCCATGCCGAGCGCTTCTCCGTGGTCGACCGTGACGACGGGACCACCCAGCTCGTCATGGGCGACTGGCCGCTCTATCTCTACGCCGGCGACGCCCAACCCGGGGACGTGAACGGCCAGGGCGTGGAGGGAGTGTGGTTCGTCGTCGACGAGCGGGGCGAACTGGTCGGCGCGGGAGGCGAACCATCGTCCGGCGAAGCCGGTCCAACGCCGGATCCCTACGACTACTGACCGGCGTCAGCTCCCTCCCCGGAGGACCACTTCCGCGGAGGGCTGCGGACCACCACCCTCGGGCTGGAGTGTGACGAGGAGCAGCCGATAGGCGTCGAGATCCACGCCGGACCACAGCGAGACCCGCCCGTCGCCCCCGCGCATGTGGAAGGTCCCGACGCTCACGAGATCGTCGCCTGCCGCCACCCACCCTTGGTAGTAGGTGCCCGGTGGAGCCGGTTCGAGCCCCGAAACCTCGAGCCGCAGCACGACCCCGGCGGGCGTGTCGACGATGCGTACCGCCGCCTGCGCTCTAGGGGCGACCTCGGTTCCGGTGAGGACGAAGTCCACGGGATCCTGTTCGCCTCTCACGACGGACACACCGATGGCGACCAGCGCCGTGACAACCGCCGCCACTGCCACCAGACCCCACGGACGCAGTCGACGCCGACGTTCGACGGCGGAGACCTGCTCGAGGATCGCCGCCGCGTCCGGCGCCTCGGCCCATACGTCCGGGTCGGACAGCAGTTCGGAGAGGCGGTCGTCGGGGTTCATGCCCGTCCCTCCATACGCCGGGAGATGCTCTTCGGTTCGTCCACCAGATGACGGAGTGCCTCGTTCAATCTGCCGTGGGCCCGATGCGACCGTGACTTCACGGTGCCGAGCGGAATGCCGAGAACCCCGGCGATCTCGGAGTGGCTTCGCCCCTCGAAGTAGTGCAGACGCAGCACTTCTCGTTCGTCTGGGGGAAGGGCGTCGAGCGCGGCCCGGACCTGGAAGGTCTCCCACACGGCCGACATCTCGACCGGGAGAACCGCCACCTCCGCCTCGGTTGGCTCGGCCCCTTGGCGACGGCGTTCGCGCCGTACGAGGTCTATGCAGACCCGGCGGGCGATCGCGTAGAGCCACGGAGCGAGCGGCCGCGAGGGATCGAAGTCGCCGTGTGCTCCCCAGGCATTGACGAAGGTCTGCTGGACGGCGTCCGCCACGAGGTCGTCGCTCCACAGGGCACTGCGAGCGACCGTGGTCACCGCACCTGCGTACCGGTGGTAGATCTCGGTCAGAGCCGAGACATCCCCGTCCCGAAACCGGGTGGCAACGGCGTCCATCCACACATTCTTGCGCGGTCCTCTCGTCGCTGCGCCGAGGAGCCTTCAGTCCGGATCACCGCCTACCTCGCCGGTACCCACAGCCGCTACCCGCCATGAACTCAGTCGCGCACGATCCAGAAGAGCCGCGCGATCTCCGGGAGCAGGTTCCGCCACCCGTGGATGGCGTCGTGGGTGACGAGAAGTGCATCACCACTCCGCAGTACCGGGGTCTCCTCGTTGAGCACCACCTGCACCACCCCGTTGCCCACCAACACCAACTCGGCGCCCTTGTGGACGGTGCCGGGCCCGCCCGTCTCCCCGGGGCCGAGAGTGACGAGATGAGCCCGAAGACCGGCCGTTTGGCCATCCAGCAGCGGAACCACACCGCGCCGAGCGGGGATGCGGTCGCGCCGGGCGACCACGTACCCGGGGTCGGGCTGGTGGCCGAGAAGTTCGTCGAGGGACACGTTCAACGCCTCCGTGAGCGTGAGCAGAGTGTCGAGGTTGAGCCCCCGGTTTCCCGACTCCGCCTGGGAGATGGCGCTCGGCGAGACGTCGGCGAGACGGGAGATCTCGGCCTGGGTGAGACCGCGGTCGACCCGTAGTCTCCGGAGGCCCTCGGCGAGACGGCTGCGAGCCCGGACCTCCTGCAGTACGAGGGTGGAGTCGTCGATGCTGAGATCGAAGATCCTGCCTGCAGCCCCTGGGCGGTTCTCCGCCTTCACGACACGCAGTCTCGTTCCGGTGTGATCGACGACGCACTGGGTGACACGACGCACCGAATCGAGGATCGCCCCCGCTCCCGTCCGACTCGCTCTCCAGTATGCGAGCGCCCCGCGGTCGAACATCCGAGGGCAGGTCCGCGTGAAGAGGCCGAGAGCCGCCTCGGCCCCGACGCGGCGAACGACGGTGTCGAGACTCCGCACCACGAGTCGGGAACCGGCGATCGAACCGCGCTCGAGGATCTCCGACTCGAGCACCATCGGGTCGGCGGCTCGGCGCCCGGGCCGGGCATCGATCACCGCGACGTCGTCGTCGACCCCGGCATCGTCGTCATCGAGGAGCACCAGGGTCTTCGGGCCGGTGCCCACGGACAAGAAGCTGCGTTCGATCCGGTCGTGCACCGATGGGCGATCGCCCACCCAGACGACGTTGTCCCCGGGCAACAGCCCACCCAGGATGCGGTCGATCGAGGGCTCGCCCGTGCTCGAGTGTGATTCCATTTAGCGATGCTAATGATATTTCGCTTGTTCATAGCGAAATGTGTTGATTGCCGAGAAGGAGGTGCCACGTGACCATCCCCCAGCAATCGACATGGAACGAATCCGTTCCTCCCCGTGTCGCGGAGACAATGCGTACCGCCCTCGAGGAGGCACTTCGGCAGCACGAGAGCCGGCTCGAAGAGCTGGTCGATCCACACGACATCGCCGTCGTGCTGCAACGGCGCAGCGAACAGGCGCGCGGCGAGATCCTCGCCGCACTCACCCGCATCGAGCAGGGAACCTACGGCTCCTGTGCCGGATGCGCGAGCCCGATCTCGATCGATCGACTCGAGGCCTTGCCCCATGCCAGCCACTGTGCGGCGTGTGCTCGAAGGAGCTGAGGCGGCACA
>DATHWB010000153.1:0-11239 GCA_035460965.1 Acidimicrobiia bacterium | reverse complement strand
TGGCCCGGATGGCGGCGTGGAGCTCCGAGTCGAGGTCCGGATCGTCGAGACCCTCGATCGAGAGGACGTAGCCAGGCGCGTCCAGCGCCTGGCCGGAGGACGGAGGCTCACGGTCGAGGTACGCATCCACGCTGGTCACCGCCCGCATCAGGTGACCGGCGAGGGCGCCCACCGTCATCCGGGCGAGGGCACTCGGCTCGTCCCATCGATTCGCCACCGCCGCGGAGGCGAGCAGCGGCCGGGCCGTCTCACAGCAGGCGAGGAACGTGGACCGGATGCCCGCTGTCATCTGGCGGACGCTACCCCCGGCCGGCCGCCCTGGCGCGGTGGCCGCGGTAGATTCCGACGATGGTGGTACCCGATTTCACACTCCCCGACCAGGCCGGCCTCCCTTGGACCCTTTCGGAGCATCGGGACAGCGCCGTGCTGTTGGTGTTCCTACGCGGGGATTGGTGACCGTACTGCAACGGCCAGCTGGTCAGCCTGGCATCCCGCTACGACGAGTTCCTGAATGTCGGTGTTCGCATCGCGGCGATCGACGTCGACACCCCCGGCCAGCACGCGGCGATGATCGAGAAGCTCGACTTGCCGTTCCCGTACCTGGCCGATCCGGATCGGTCCGGTGCGATCGGCCCCTACGACCTTCTCCACACCGACGGTGAACGCCTCGTGGCGCGACCGGCCATGATCCTGATCGACCGTGAAGGTGCCGAGCGGTTCCGTTTCGTGTCCCGGGATTACGCCGACCGATACCCGGAGGACGCCGTGCTCGAGCTGGCGGCGACCCTGGGGCTTCCTCCTGTCCCACCGGAGCCGCTGAACCAAGGGACACCCGAGCCGGGTCGGTCCGCCATGCCGTTCGAGGGCCTCTTCTACTACCTGCGAGGCGCCCGGTTCGCGGCGTTGGCGATGGGGCTGCGCCACCGCCACCTGGGTGATTCGATCAAGGAGGACTCCAAGGCGTACGTGGAGACGGTCGACCGGATGCTGGAGCACGTCAAGGCGTACACCAAACGACGCGGCTCGCGGTGAACGGCAGCGCCGCGACCACAATGGGACGGGTCGGAAGGACTCCGTGAGCGACACGATCACCGTCATCGTCGAGATCCCCAAGGGGAGTCGGAACAAGTACGAGATGGACCACCAGACCGGCGAGATCTGGCTGGATCGCACCCTGTTCACCGCCACCAGGTATCCCGCCGACTACGGGTTCGTCCCACACACCCTGGCGGAGGACGGCGATCCCCTCGACGTACTCGTCCTCGGGACCGAACCCACGTTTCCCGGGTGCCGTATCTCGGTGCGACCGATCGGCGTGTTCCTCATGGAGGACCAGGGAGACCCTGATCACAAGATCATCGGGGTGCCGGGCGGCGACTCCCGGTGGGAGAGCACCCGCGACATCGACGACCTCGACGTTCACCTGCGCCGGGAGCTCGAGCACTTCTTCGCCGTGTACAAGGAGCTGGAGGACAAGAAGACGGCGGTGCTCGGCTGGCGCGGCATCGACGAGGCGCGTCACATCATCGCCGCCGCCCACGCCGCTCATCGCCCGTCCTGATCGTCATGTCGGCCCCGGCGTTCCGCCCACGACCCGGTCAGACCTACGACTCGCTGCGCCGCTCGTTCCGGTACGACATTCCCCCGCGCTTCAACCTGGGTTCGGCGTGCTGCGATCCCCATGACCGGGCGAGGACGGCACTGGTGACGGTGGCGGAGGACGGTGCGGTCGTCCGCACCTCCTTCGGTGAACTCTCCGATCTGACATCCGGCCTGGCGGCGGGACTCGCCGGCTCGGGCATCGCCCGCGGCGACCGGGTCGGGGTCGTGGTCCCCCAATCGCTCGCCACCGGGGTGGCGCATCTGGCGGTCTGGAAGCTCGGAGCCGTGTCGATTCCGCTCGCCGGCCTGTTCGGCCCCGACGCGCTCGGCTTCCGGTTGCGGGACGCAGGGGCGGTGGCCGTGATCGCGACCCCCGAGAACCGGGCGAAGGTGGAGGAGGCGGTCCCGGAGGCCCGGGTGATCGAAGTCGGGCCGGAATTCGATGCACTGTGCCGGTCGAATCCGCTTCCCGTCGTCGACACCGCAGCGGAGGATCCGGCGTTCCTCATCTACACGTCCGGCACGACAGGCTCGCCCAAGGGGGCACTCCATGCCCACCGCACCCTGTTCGGTCACCTGCCCGCTTTCGAGCTCTACTACGAGTTCGCCCCGCAGCCGGACGACGTCATCTGGACGCCGGCCGATTGGGCGTGGATCGGCGGCCTGATGGATGTGCTCATCCCTGCCTGGTACCACGGGATGACGGTCCTCACCGACCAGGCCGACTTCGACCCGCATCGAGCGGTCGCCGTGATGCGCGCCCACGGCGTGACTCTGGCGTTCCTGCCGCCCACCGCCCTCAAGATGATGCGGGCGGCCGGTGTGGACGGAGCAGGTCTGCGGTTGCGTGCCATCTTCAGCGGGGGAGAGGCACTAGGCGAGGAGATGCTGGGCTGGGCACAGCACACCCTCGGCTGTCACATCAACGAGGGCTACGGGCAGACCGAGGCCAACATCGTCGTCGGCAACTGCGCCTCGGTGTGGCCTGTGCGGCCGGGATCGATGGGACGGCCGATCCCGGGCCACGACGTGCAGGTCCAGGACGACGACGGAAACCGCCTGGTCGGGGAGGTCGGCGAGATCGTCGTCGGGTCACCGGATCCGGTGATGATGCTCGGCTACTGGAACCGTCCGGAGGCCACCGCCGAGAAGTTTCGGGACGGCTGGCTGCTCACCGGCGATCTGGGGCGGGAGGACGACGACGGGTACCTGTGGTTCGAGAGCCGCAAGGACGACGTGATCTCGTCGATGGGGTACCGGATAGGCCCGGGAGAGATCGAGGAGTCGCTGATGGGCCATCCGGCGGTGGCGATGTGTGCGGTGGTGGGGATCCCCGACGAGGTGCGCGGTCAGGTGCCGGCTGCCTTCGTGGTGGTGCGCGACGGCTTCGAGCCCGGCGACGAACTGGTGTCCGATCTGCAGCGACATGTCCGCACCCGGCTCGCCGCCCACGAGGTCCCTCGCCGGATCGAGTTCCTCGACGAACTCCCCAGGACCACCACCGGGAAGATTCTGCGGCGGACCCTTCGCGACCGGATTGTTTGAGATATCTTCACGTTGACGATGATTTCGTTTGACAATCGTCGGTTGACGCCCGACGCTGTGCACTACTAGGGGCTACGAATGAAGGGCTGGAGGGATTCGCGATGAAACGTCGGCGTCTGTACGCGCTCATGGGAATCGGCGCGTTGGCTGTTGCACTACTGGCGGTGGCGCCCGCGATCGGGCAGGAGGAGGAGCAGCCGGCAGTCAAGTTCGTCGCCAGTTCGAGCATCACGCCGCGGTTCCAGGCCCCTGGCCAGCCGGATCAGGTACTCGCGACTGCGAGTAACGGCTGCCAGATCACCGGCCAGCCGGGAACTCTGATCGCGATGGATGCCACGGCATCGAGCGGATCGGGTGGCAACTTCCAGCCAGGCCTGCAGGGACTCTCACTTGGAGTGAAATCGCCCGGCAGCAACGCCAACGGAACTCCGTGCTCTCAGGTCGACAGTACCGAGAGGCTGGTGCTGACGCCGGGCACGGCGCTGACGGGCACGAAGTTCGACGGGCTGAGGCTGGACCTCGAGATGACCAGGGACGCCATCGTCGTCCTCACCCTCGACGGCAACGACCCCTACAAGTTGTACACCGGCAACAGCTTCCTCAACCTCTGCAACACCAACCCGACCGTCTCGGGGTGCCCCGGCGATCCTGACAACGCCGACGATCCGAACACCGTCCCCTACGAGGTCAGTTCGGGTGCGGGCGAGTTGCTCAACGGCTGCGCTGCCGCGAACAGCAGCGGACCGAACAGCGGTGCCAGCGACAACTGCATCTGGACCGTCCGTCCTGGCTACGCCTTCACCCAGGTCGCCATCACCGTCGAGAACGCGGGTGGGACCGCCTCGCTCGAAGGTGGCTCCGACACCGGCATGCCGTCGCTGTTCTACATCCTGCAGAACCAAGCCCCGGTGGCCGTGAATGACAGCTACTCGACCAAGCAGGACACGGCCCTCGTGGTGTCTGCTGCCAACGGCGTGCTGGCGAACGACACCGACGCCGACGGCGATGCCCTCACTGCGATCTTGGTCGCAGGCCCCACCAACGGGAACCTGACGCTGAACGCCGACGGCTCGTTCACGTACACGCCGAACTCGAACTTCACCGGTTCGGACTCGTTCACCTACAAGGCGAGAGACGGCATCGCCGACTCGAACACCGCGACCGTGTCGATCCAGGTCACGCCCACGCTCACGTGTGGCCGGACCTACGACTTCTTCGGTGGGGAGGACGAGCCGAACTACTCGGTCCGGCCCGAGAACCCCGACGGCTGTGAGAAGGACGTGGTCAACGCCAGCTCCAGCACGGGCACCGAGGAGGGTGACCAGTTCGTCCTGTTGGAGACGGAAGGCGACGGTCAGGCAGTGTTCCTGGAGCGGGTCGAGTTCCTGCCCCAGGTGCCCGATCCGGGCAGCCAGATCGGATTCGAGCTCTTCTACAACGACATCCCGCCGTTCGACGGTGCGGTCGAACTGGCGGGCAACTGCCTGGTCGACCCACGGGTGCTCGCCGCTGACGGCAAGACGCGGCTGTTCGACATCCACGAGGACTACGACCACCCGGACGAGGCCTATGACGTGCTGCCTCCAGGTGAGACCACCTGCATCATCAGCGCCTACTTCGTGGTGACCGGATCGGAGACGGGTTCCCCGCTCGTCCAGGCGGAGTACTACCTCTACAACCTCAACGACGGGTTCCGGACGATCAAGTAGCAGCCACTCCAGCGGTGAGGACTTGGAGGAGGCGTTCGGCCTCCTCCAAGTCACCGCGGTCGGACTCCAGTCCGGCGAGGCGCCTGATCTCGTCTCTCGTCCTCAGCGCCAGCGCCTCCTCGTAGGGGAGCTGCTGCTCGCGAGCGCCTGTCACGGCGAGGTCGATGAGTCGGGTGGCTTCACCCAAGTCACCAAGCCGTGCCAGCGCCAGGGCCTTCAGTCGGGCGAGCGGCACCTCGAAGTAGACCGCATCGCCTCCCCCCAAGTGCTCGCCGGCATCGATCGCTTCGACGGCTTCCTCCGCTCGGCCCGCCGACAGCAACGCCTGGGCCAGGTGCACGGTGGCGTCGAGCGCGATCCCCGTGTGCCCGATCTCGAAGGCCTCTTCGGCCAGTCGCGTCAGCGTCGCGGCGGCGTCGTCGGGGTTCCCGCTCTCGATGTCGACGCGGGCGAGCTGGGCATCGGCGAAGATCGCGAAGTCTCCCAAGTCATGTGCCCGCAGCACGCGGCGCGAGTCGTTCAGCACTTCGACCGCTTCACTCAAGCGTCCCAGGCTCACGAGGACCTCGCCCAGGTTCGCCCCTGCCAGGGCGGCCTGTGCCTGGTTCCCCACCTGGCGGAACGCCTCGCACGCCCTGGCGTAGTTGGTCACAGCCTCGCCCCACTTCCCCATCGCGTACGCGCGGACGCCCAGGTTGTTGGCCACCGCCGCCACCCCCAGCAGGTCGTTGGCCCGCTCGTAGATGGCGAGCGCCTGCGGCTCGTGGACTGCGAGGTCAGGTCTGCCCAGCATCTCGTGGGCGTTGTCGAGCACCGTGTACGCCCGGGCCAGCGAGTCGGTCTCCCCGCTCTCCTCGGCCTCGACGACGGCACGCTCGGCGAGCTGCAGGGCGGTGCGCGGCTTCCCCTGCTGAAGCCGGGCCCAGGCCCTCATCGAGACCAGCTGTGCCCGCGCACGCTGCGCCTCCGGCGTCGCCAGGTGCTCGACCCGCCGCATGCCGCGGGCGGTCTCCCTCAGGACCGCCGTGTAGTTTCCGGTTCTCAGCTGCGACCGAGCCACGTCGAGGTGGAGGTCGGCGAGAAGGACCGGTTGGTCGGCTGCCAGCGTGCGTGCAGTGCGGAGTGCCTTGAGCGACTCGGCGAACATGCCGGCCTGCTCGCGCACCGAGGCGAGGGAGCGCAGCACCGCCACCACCTCCTCCGAATCCCTCCCTCGCAGCCGTCTCCCCGATTCGAGAGCTCTCTCGTAGTGCCTCGATGCCTCCACGTTGGCGAAGGCGCGTTTGGCCTTGTCACCTGCGATCACGCCGTACTTCCAGGCGGCGGCATGACCACCGGCGATGGCGTAATGCAGGGCGAGGAACTCGGCCACCGCCGCGGTGTCGGCTCCGGCGAGTCGCTCGATCACTTCACCCGCCCGGGCGTGGAGCTCCTTGCGTTTCCGGAACGACAGGCCCTCGTAGGCGGCGTCGTGCATCACGGCGTGCCGGAACCGCCAGCGCTCGGTGCCTTCGGCCACCACGAAATGCGCCAGCGCCTGGCGGGTGGCGTTGTCGATCACCATGTCCTCGGGGGCCAGCAGCTCGTCGAGGACCACCCGGCGGAAACTCCGACCCAGCACCGACGAGTATCGCAACAGGCGCCGGGCGAGGGGCGGGAGGGTGTCGATCTCCGCGCTCACCACGGCATTGAGGGAGTCGGGAAGGGACTCGGCGGATCCGGATGCCCGCACCCGCGTGAGGAGCTCCTCCAGGAAGAGGGGGTTTCCTCCCGCCCGGGTGACGACCGTCTCCAACTCGTGGGAGCGAAGGGGTGTCGCCTCGGTGGCGGCCACCGCGATCTCCCGCGACGCCGTCGGATCCAGCGGACCCAGTTCCACGACGGTGCCTTCGACATCGACAGGAGGGCGCGTCGTGTACAGCAGCAGCGTCGGGCGTTCACCCGACGGGAGTTTGTCGAGGACGGTGATCGTCGCCTCGTCCAGCCAATGGCGGTCCTCGGCCACCACCACGAGGTTGCCGGGGATTACCGCCGCCAGCAGCTCCGCCAGGACCGCGGCGGTCCGATCCGGCCGGAACCGCGCCTCGATGGCCCTCGTCTCCTCCGTGTCTTCGAGGTCGATGTGCGTCACGTCCCCGAGCAAGGGCAGCAAGGGGAGCAGGGAAGGATCGAGTTCGGTGACGACTTCGCCGAGTCTCGCCGCCATCTCCTCCTGGCTGCGCCGCTCGATCCCGAGCAACGCTCGCAACGGATCGCGCAGGGCCCAGTACGGGTTGGCGGTGCCGTTGGCCTCGCCTTGTATCCGGAACAGTGCGTCGTGGTCCCGGAGGGACTCTTCCACCAGCCGCGTCTTTCCCATTCCGGTCTCGCCGACGACGGTGACCCGGGCGGATCCACCGTCGGCCAGCCTGGCGACGGCCGAGCGGATGAGATCGACCTCGGCGTCCCTCCCCCGGAACGGGAGCGAGGCGTCGATGCGTTCGGTCCTCGTTCCCGTCTCGGCACCGACCCGGTAGGCCTGCACCGGCTCGGACTTCCCCTTCACCATGAAGGGCTCCAGGGTCTCCGTCTCGAACAGCGTTCTCGAACGCTCCAGGACCCCGGCGCTCACATAGATCTGGTCGGCCGGTGCGGCGGCCATCAGTCTCGCCGCCAGGTTGACCGTGTCGCCCATCACCGTGTACGTGCTGCGGAAGTCGGTGCCGATCTCGCCCGCGTACGTGTGACCACGGTTCACACCGATCCTGAGCGGGAACCCGTGGGGTCGGTCCAGGACGGCACGCACGGTGCGCAGCATCCGCCCCTCGTCGTCCACCTGGGTCACCGGTGCACCGGTCGTGAGAATGATCTTGCCGCCATCGGCGTCGATGTCCGTCGCCAGGAAGGTGACCTGCTCTTCGTCGGTCGCCGCCTGGACCGCTCGTATCAGCTCGTCGAGGGCACTCGCCACGGAGTCCGGACCACCGGTGTCCCGGAGGGCTGCCACACCCTTGAACTTGAGGAATCCGACGGTTGCGACGCGATGCTCGGGCTCGGCCGCGCCGTGACTCAGGTGGGCGCGGAGCACGGTCGGAACCCGGGCCGCGAGCTCCGTCCGATCGACCGGCCTTCTGTGCAGCACACCCACAGGCTCGGCGGGGGCAGTGCGCCACCGGAGCAGCCGCCCCGGGCCCTTGACGTCACCGGCCGCAGACTCACCGAGGGTGGCTGCGAGCCGAGGGCTGACCAGTATCTCGCCGGCGTCGGCCGCCCCTTCCATCTCGGTGGTGATCGTCGCCGTCTCCCCGGTGATCACGAGTTCCCGATGCGAGCCGCCGACGAGATACAGATCGATCGGGCCCGAGTGGACTCCGACCGACATCCGCAGGTTGATCCGGCCGACCGAGGTGGGGATGCGAGTGGCCTGGCGGAGGGCGGAGCGCATCTCGACCGCCGCGCACGCCGCCTGCACGGCGTGGTCGGAGCCTTCGAACATGAGCAGCAGCGCGTCGCCGCCGAACTTGAGCAGGTTGCCGCCCCGGTCGTACGCCAGCCGAAGCATCTCTCCGAACACCCGGTCGAGGACGTCGGTCAGTTCCTCGGCCCCGATCCGGCCGCGTCGAGCCAGCTTCTCGGAGAGGTTGGTGAAACCGGAGATGTCGACGAAGCACAGCGTGCCGTCGATCTGTCTGTACGAGGCCCCGGGTGTGTCGAGGTCCCACTCTGCGGCGACCCGGGGTACGAACCGCTCGAGCGGGCCCCGTTCGGTCACGGGACCTCGAGGACCATGCCCTCGTAGAACGCCTCGGTGTTGGGGAACTCCGCGCGTGCCATCGCCAGGATCTTGTCGATCTCGTCGTCCGATCGGGACGGGTCGTGACTGGTGAGCACCAGCCGCTTGACGTTGCACTCCTTGGCGAGCGCCACCGCTTCAGCCCACGTGGAGTGGCCCCAACCGACCTTGGCGGCCTCGTACTCGTCGGGGAGGTATTGGGCGTCGTAGATCAGCACGTCGGCGCCGTCGGCGATCTCCCGCAGCTTTCGGTCGCTGTCGGGTTCCCCGTGTTCGACGTCGGTGGCGAGGGCGACCGCAACTCCGTCCCGCTCGATCCGGTAGGCGGTGACCCCGTCCGGGTGGTGGAGACGGGCGGGTGTGATCTTCAGGTCCTCGATCTCGAACGGCTGCTCCTCGACGTGGTGGAAGCGCTTCTGGGCCGGTGTCGACCGGAAGTTCACCGGGAACCACGGGGGACGCATGACGATGTCGAGCGCGTCGTCCATGCTCATCCCCGCCACCTGGTGGCCGTAGAAGTCGAACCGGTTCGCCGGGTCGTAGAAGGGCCGGAAGAACGGCAGCGCGAACGTGTGATCCCAGTGCAGGTGGGTGACCAGGATCGAGAAGCGGAGAGGTTTGCCGGCGGGGAGCGTGTCGTGGATCGCCAACGCCCCGGTTCCGGCGTCGACCAGCAGCCGGTGGTCATCGGACAGCCCGATCTCCAGGCAGGTGGTGCCGCCGCCGTAGCGGTGGAACTTGGATCCGCTGACAGGCACCGAACCTCGGCATCCGTGGCAGGTGATGGTCAGGCGGGGTTTGTCTCGTTCGGAAGGCACAACGAGGAGAGAGCTTACGGGCTGCGTGCGTTCTCCACCACGAGGAATGGGGTTCAAGGTGCGGAACGTCCTCGTCGCACCAGGTAGTCGTGCCACACGATGCGGGCGGCGGTCGATCGCAGCGGACGCCATCGCTCCCCGATCTGCTCCAGTTCCGGGGCGGTCGGGGTGTGGCGAGATCCGACCACTTCGCCGGTACCGACCTGCAGAGCCCGATCGCCGATCGGCCACACGTCGGGGCGCCCGAGACAGACGAGGAGGAACACGTCTGCGGTCCAGCGACCGATGCCCGGCAGTGCCGTCAGCGCCGTCCGAACCTCCTGGTCGGGAGCGCTCGCCAGGTGGTCGAAGGAGAGCGTCCCGTCGATGACGCCGGTTGCGAGCGACCGGACGTAGCCGGCCTTCTGGCGGCTGACTCCGATCGAGCGCAGTTCGGAGCCGTCGAGATGCAGCACCGCCTCCGGGGTCACCGGCCCGCGCTCTTCGAGTCTTCGATAGGTGGCGGCGGCCGAGGCCAAGGACACCTGTTGTTCCAGCACGAACAGGACCAGGGACGGGAAGGTGGGCGGTCGTCGGAACAGGCCAGGACGCCCGGATCGACCGACTGCCTGCGCCAGGTCACTATCGCGGCTGATCAACTCGTCGATGGCGGCGTGGTGGGCGCGGTCGTCCATGCTTCGCCGAACGTACTCGCCACTAACGTCGCCGGGTGCCCGGTGTGTGCCAGCTCTTCGTCACCTGTCTGGTGGACGGGTTCTTTCCCGAGGTGGGAGTGGCTGCCGTCCGTCTGCTGGAGCGGGCCGGCTTCGAGGTGGCATTTCCATTCGACCAGACGTGCTGTGGCCAGCCGGCGTTCAACGCCGGGTACACCGAACATGCCGTGACCATGGCCGAGCACACAATCGACGTGCTCGACGCCACCCACGGTCCGATCGTGGTGCCGTCCGGTTCGTGCGGGGACATGCTCATCCACCACACCCCCGGCCTGCTGGCGGGCCGCCCGAGCGAGGCCGCCGCCCGGCGGGTGGCGGGACGCACGGTCGAGCTCTCGCGGTTCCTCGTCGACCACGGCGTCGAGGTGACCGCCGCCAATGATCGGAGCGTCACCTTCCACCGTTCGTGTCACGGGCTGCGCAACCTGGACCTGGAGGGAGTGGGCGAGCGCCTGCTCGATACCGCCGGGGCGGATCGCTGCGAACTGCGGGGGGCCGACGAGTGCTGCGGGTTCGGTGGTCTCTTCTCGATCGAACTGCCCGAGGTGTCCAGCGCCATGCTGGAGACCAAGCTCGCCGCCATCGAGGAGTCGGGTGCGGCGGTGGTCGTGGGTGGTGACGTCAGCTGCCTCATGCACATCGCCGGCGGGCTGCACCGTCGCGGCTCGGCGGTTCGCACCGCCCACCTCGCCGAGATCCTGGCCGGCGAGCAGTGACGACCTTCCGGCAGCGGGCGGTGCTCGACATCGGCACGCCCAAGGCGGCCGCCAACGACGCGGGCGCTCGCAGTCTCACCGCCAAGCGGGAGGCCGCCGTCGCCGAGTACCCGGCGATGGAGGCGATGCGGGATCGGGCCAGGGACATACGGCTCCACACACTGACCCGGCTCGACCAGTACCTCGGCCGCCTGGCGGACTCGGTCGAGTCGGCGGGTGGCCACGTGTTCTTCGCGTCCGACGCCGACGAGGCGACCGCTCACATCCGCTCCCTGGCGGCAACCAGCGGGGTGGAGACGGTCGTCAAGTCGAAGTCGATGGTCACCGAGGAGATCGAGCTCAACCACGCCCTCGAGTCCGACGG